>JBJEDL010000028.1:0-15791 GCA_051872035.1 Lepagella sp. | reverse complement strand
AATATCTAACAACTAACCCCGCTTCAGCAGGGCAATGGCAGTGGAGCTGATTCCCTGCTCTTCCCCCTCGAAGCCGAGATGCTCGGTAGTGGTGGCTTTCACCGACACTCTATCCATGTCGATCTTCATCACTTCGGCGAGTGTCCGGCGCATCTCTTCGTTGTAGGGTAGTAGTTTGGGCCGCTGTGCCACGATTGTTACATCCACATTCACCGGCTCATAGCCATGCTCGCGAATCAGCCGTATCACATGCCCCAACAGTATCTTGCTGTCGATCCCCTTGTAGCGAGGATCGCTGTCGGGAAAGTGTCGCCCGATGTCGCCGAGTGCCAACGCCCCAAGCAGTGCATCGCAGAGTGCATGGATTGCCACGTCGGCATCGCTATGCCCCAACAGCCCTAACGTGTGGTCCACCTTTACGCCGCATAGCCAAAGCTCGCGTCCCTCCACCAGCCTATGCACATCATATCCCTGTCCGATTCGATACATTCCGTTTATCGTTTAGCGTCAACTCTAACCTCTAACCTCTAACCCTATCTCTTTCTCTTGCCGATCAGGTCGACGATGCCATCCATGTCAAATGACAAGGTGAAGCGCAAGGTCTGATCCAACGGCGAGTTCTGTGCCGTTGCAAGCATATAGGAGGCGTCGAGCTGCACCACATTCAGCGAAAAACCGGCACCAAAGCCGAAGTAAGAGCGACCTCCCTTGTTGGGATGCTCGTAGTTGTAACCAAGGCGAAGGAAGAATTGCTGATTGTAGGTATATTCCGCACCCACCGAGAATTGTATCTCCTGAAGCTCCTCTTTGAAGCCGCCGGGGGCATCACCGAAGCTCTTGAAGATACCGGTGATCGGCGACATGGAGTTCCATTTGTCGTAGGCCTCCCAGTATGCCGCCTGACCCTCTTCGGTCTCCATATCATAGTCTTTGGTGCGTGGCTTGGTCGGCACCAAGAGCTTGTTCAAATCCAAACCGAAGGCGAGGGTATGATAGTCAGCCAGGGGGAACATGAAGTTCATACCGAGACGCAGGTTGGTGGGCAGGAAGGAGTTGGTCACTCCATTATCGTTGCTCACCTTCGTACCGATATTCGAGATGTTGAAACCCCACGAGAATTGGCACTCATTGCGCCCGATCATCGGGTAAGTCACGAAGTAACCGTTGATATCGGCGGCAAAGGCATGTGCCGCTTTGAATTCCTCGCCCGTCTGTGTGTCTTGATATGACAGGTCGGAGAGGATATAGCGGAGCACGACACCCATCGAGAATTTCTCCGACAGCTTGCGCGAGTAGCCCAAGTCGATAGCCATCTCGTAGGGGTTGATGGTCTGCGCATTGGGCGATTCGTAGTCATACGATCCGGTCGTCACCTCGCCAAGAGAGAAGTAGCGGAAGGAGGCTGACAGAGCCTGGTTGTCGCCGCTACCCATCTTCCAATATCCTGCCACATTCGCCAAGAAGATGTCGTTGACGATTTTGCGAAGCCAGGGTGTGTAGGAGAGCGAGATGCCACCCCCGGAGTAGGCAAAGGCATATTTCGATGAGTTCCAGAATTGTGAGTTCATATCCGGATCGGTTGCCACACCCAAGTTGCCCAACGCACTACCGCGTGCATCCGGGATGATGCTCAGCGTCGTCACACCCGTATTGATCGGGTTGAACTCGTTGTCTTTGATGTCATCTTGGGCGTAGGCTCCGGTCGCCGTGGCAATCAGAAGTGCCGTTATAATAGATATTTTTGATGTTTTTCTCATTCTCTTACTTGATTACTGTAAATTCAACCCAATTTGAAAATATTTTATTGCCGGCGGTGCTCTCTTCTCTGGCAGCCAGTCTATATGATCCTGTCGGCAGTTCGGTCAGGTCGATGTCGGCATGCGATCCGGAGATCTCTTGACGTTCCAGCACATTCCCTTCGCGGTCGGTGACGATCAGCACGAGTCCATCTCTGATAGTGCCTTTGATGTCGACGCCGAGTGTGTCGATGGCTATCTCTTTGTCGACAGTGAGCTTCAAGGCTATTCCGGCGAGGTTTTGGATGGTAAGCGTGGTGGCTTCCGATCTGTTGCCTGCCAAGTCGACGGCGGTGGCTGTCACCTCATGAGTCTCGGGTGAGAGTCGCAGCGTGTTGATGTAACCTTCATAATATGTGGTGCTTACACCCTTGCTCTCGTCGCCGTCGAGGCTATAGTTCATGCCATCGATAGAGAGAGTTACTGCTGTGCCGGCGCCGATGCCGGGGGTGAGTGCCATGTCGTCGGTAGCCTCTACGCGGAGTTGCCCGGTGAGAGGATCGTGGGTCAGTGTCACTGTCGGTGATTCGGTGTCGCGGATAGCCTCTGCCGAGGGTTCACTCCCCTCCATAGCCATGGCGATGCGGCAACGTCCGGAGTTCGACTTATGCAATGCCGCGCTGTGGGTAGCCGCCAAGATGGTGAAGGTGCGGGTAGAGTCCGCGCTGCTCTTGTAGCGGTCGTAGACCGAGGTCAGTGGCACTGACACTTCGAATGTGCCGCCATTCACCTTACCCCGGACCGATGTCAGAGGAAATTCGCGTGTCACCAAGTCCGGAACGCCCGAGGCGATGGTCTTCTTACGCTCCGGCTCCACCACTTTGACTGTCACATATCCGTTATATTCGCTGTCGACAGCCCCTTCGCTGTTGAGCACTTGTCCGGTTACTTTCACCACTTCCCCCGACGAGTATGCAGCGCGGTCGGTGGTCAGAGATACCTTCCCCGTTGCCACCGGTATACGCAATGCCGGGTCGCCGATCAGTACGTAGGTCGATTGACTCGTGTTCAGACTCTTGGTCTTGGCTATCGAATATACTTCGCCGATGGTCGGATTGCTCGTGCGAGGATTGCCTATTGCATCTGTGATCATAGCGGTGCCAAACTGGCGGAGCAGGTCTTCATTATGGTTGGAGATTACGGGGCGTGTGGCGCAGACATTGCCGATAAGTCCACGCTTCGAACGCAATACACCGATGTCGCCGATACCCTTGATGCTCAAGTCGGGAGCACAGAGGTCGCAACCTGCCATGAACATAAAGCCAAGCTCCGGATTCTCGAGTTGCAACATGTCGCTATTGCTGAAGTCGCCGAAGCCTAACGCTCCGGAGTGTCCGACATATACGCTGAACACTTTGCCGCGCTCTATCGATTCGCTCAGTAGGTCGCGCACTTTCTCGCTGCCGAGTCCATCCATCCAGAGCTGGGTGTTGTCGAGTTCGGAGTCGAAGTATGCTCCCTCCAAGTCTTGCATCATCTGTGTGAAGTTGATAGCCTGCGTGTCGTGAAGGTTCTGGTCGCCCAAGCAGGAGATTACAGTCGTCTCGTTGGCGATGTTGGAGAAGTCTTCGGTGTTGAGATATTCTTCGATCTTCGCCACTACGTTTTCAGCCTCTTGCTTGTCGGTGATGGGGAGCAGGCCGACACCCATGCTGATCTTGGCATTGAGCAGCGTAGACTGGTCGCGCAGATAGGTGTAGAAGTCATTCATACAGCCATAGAAGTCCATGACACATGATTGCTCTTGGTCGACTTCGGCATCTTTCAGAGTGTATGCCAAGATGCCGGGCTTGAAACCGGGTATCTTGTTGATGTTGCGGATATCGGAGGTGATATGTCCGATGAAGAGTATATTCTTCAGCGGTCGGTTGGGACTCTGATAGAGCATCTTGGTGAGACAACGGATAGCCATCGGGTCGGGCGATCCGTAGCTGAACTCGTTGTAGATCTCTTGGGGTGTGAGCACCAATACGCTCAGGCCGTCATGCTCTCGATGCAGGTCGGCTATCTTGTTGGCATAGTCCATCCATTCCGGCAGAGTGATGATCAGCATGTCAGCCCCTTCGGTCTGAAGTCCATGCAGGTTCTGATTCTCAATCTCCACATACTCAGTCGGTTGGTTGAGGTTGCGAGCAGGGTTGAACACCACCACTTCGGGGTGATAGTAGTAGTCGTCGTAGAAATATCCATCTTCGACATCGAGTTGCTGCGGTATGCCTCGATTGGTGATATCCCAGACGTAGCAGCCTGCCGGCGCCGGGTGCTTCACGATGTTGTGGTTGGAGTTGCGGAAGCACATATATTGCTGGGTGAAGCTCTCGTCGTTGAGCGCCAAACCGAGATTGATCGGATAGGATACGATTTCGTAGTCGACGTTACATATCTTCGTGGGGCTATATCCCCCCCTCATGATATATTTGAGGGTCAATGTGCCGGTGCCATCTTCCGCCACGTTGAGCTTGGTCTTGCTCATATCGTTCATCAGTGAGAAGACTGCCGCCTTGCTCTGGCTGAAGCTGTGCTCTTTGATGGCGTTGTTGAAGTAGATGAAGAAGTCGCCATATTCCTCTTTCGCCAATGCCACCTCCATACGATAGACTGAGGTGGTGTCGACGCAATATTTATAGCTCTTCTCCTGGATATAATATTGGTCGGGTTCGATCTTTCTTCCCCAGAATGTCTGTCCGGTGTGCAAGCCACCCTGCATCAGATCCTCTTCCCAGTAGTCGTAGGTATAACCCCAGTCGAAGAGCTTGGCGGAACTCTTGTCGGAGGTCGGCTTGTTGCTGACCAAGAGCGGAGTTTGTGCGTCTGTCAGATAGTAGTAGGAGACATCGCTATACACATTGCGGTCGGTGCGGATGTGATACATACGCTCGTTGGTCTGATAGCCGGTCTGGTTGGCGGTAATCTTATCCGGACCGTAGGCGTAGAAGATCAGCTTGTCGTAGAGATGTGTCACTGCAACATTGGTGGGCACATCTTCAAACGATCTGGTCACCAACGCATCGGTCGTGTAGAAGTTCAGTGGGAGACTCGGTCCCCCCTGTCCCATCACGGCGACTTTCTTCGGGTCGGAGAACCCTAAGTCTCTGAGTTGACTGAAGCTGATCTCGTAGACGCCGGTCTTGGGCACGGTGATCCTTACCCACTTACCCTTCTGCATCGGGGAATTGGCTGCAAATTGATATGTCGCTGTGGCTGTGAAACTTATCAGCCACGACATCACCACTGTCATCAGTATGCGATATATTCTTCCGCTCATTTTATATTGATATCTATTAAGTGTCTTTGGTTTTCTTCTATGGGATAGGCGCTGAGATGTGTCTCTTCGCGGAGTCTGATCCCCTGCCGGGGGAGCGCCACGAGCACGAAGTCTCCATTCTTCAGCGTGTTGTGGGCACTCAGACGGGCTATCACCTCGTCGATCCCTTCGCGGATATGCTCCCGGAGGTAGTCGAGGCTCTCTTCCCCCGCTTCAATCCTTATCCCCTCTATATCTTTTAACGTATCAATCGGCTCCAAATTGCCAAGCATGCAACTTCTGTCGTATGCCACGGCGCGTGTCCAGGGGTGACCCCCTGCGCGTAGCTCTTGCAACAGGTCGACTGCCACCATCGCTACGGCTACGCCCCACTGATCGACATATCTCTCTGCAAATCTGGGCTTTATGCTCTTGCCAAGCCGCCCGATACGATATACTATACTCGGATATGCCTCATATCGCTCGGCAAAGTCCGGCAGAAACACCGGATTGCCGCTACGCACTATCGAGGAGTCGGGCATCTCATACCAGTCGACATCCCCCTCGCCCCAAGGACTTCCCTCCACGGTGCCGGAGTAGTTGCGTATCAAAGCGAATATCTTCATGTCTTTTTTCTAATATCTAATCACTATTATCTAATCACACTCTCAGCTTCCCATCTCGTTGAGGCGAGTATAGATCAGCGCCAAGTGGGCATAGATCGAGGTGTTCGCCATCACCACTCCCTCTGCCACTTTCACGCGATAGGGGGTGAAGTTCCAGATTGCCCTGATTCCGGCGCCTGCCGCTATATCGGCTGATTCTTGCGCCACCTCCGCCGGTACGGTCAGTATCGCGATCTCTGCCGGGTCGGTAGCCATGGCGTCGAAGATCTCGTCGATATGCCTGATCGGCACTTCCAGATTCTTCTTGCTGATCACTTCCGGATTGACATCGAATCCGGCGATAATCTCCAGTCCATAGTTCTGCAAACCGGAGTCGCGGATCAGTGCCTTGCCGAGACTTCCCACGCCGATGACGTATGCCTTGTGGCGGCGCGAGAATCCCAAGAAGTCGCTCAGGGCTTTCGCCAGGTCTTCCACCTCGTAGCCGATACGGGTCCTCCCTTTCACTCCCAGGAAGGAGAGGTCTTTGGCGATCTGCGACGCATCCACACTCAGTGCCTTGGAGATGAGTGTCGAGGAGACATATCGCTCTTTCTTGTGGCGCAAGATCTCTACGTATGCCAAGTACCAGGGTAGGCGGCGGAGCGTCGGCTCCGGCAGTATCACATTGGGTAATTGATTCATTTTATTGGGGCGCTTATCGCTAATTTTTTCGTTTTCGAACTGTAACTTCCCTCCGGAGTCTCTAAGGTGGCACGATAGATGTAGATGCCGCGTGCCACACGCGTGCCCGCTTCGTCACACATATCCCAGACCGTGTCGATCTGACTGTTGATGTCGCTGGTCACATTCTCGACGATGCTCTTGATGCGGCGTCCGGCGAGGTCGTAGATGGCGATGGTGCAACTCATCTCGCTGTTGGGACGGTCCGTCAGGATCCGGAAGTCGACTGAGGCATCACCCTTGAAGGCGTAGATGTCGTAGATTTGCGGGTCTACCATCGCTCCGACGTTGATGTCGAGTGTGGCTTTCGATACGTTGTTGGCGTTGTCCCACACGGTGAGCAGCAGCGTGTGACGCCCCGATGATATCCCTTGCAGTGGATATACCAAGGTGCCCCGCTCGGGGTCGGTGACATCCTGCTCGTAGTAGTTGCCCAAGTCGCTGTATATATCTTTGCCATCGACGGTCAGCGTCATGCTGTGGCCGATGCCGGAGTCGGAGATGTTGATGCCCGACACGTCGTGAAGTCGTGCGAACACCACCGGGTTGGCGTTCACCACACCGCCATTCTCGAAGTTGGCGCTGTTGACATAATATTGCTCGATCAGTGGCGGCTCTAAGTCGCTGATCTCGGCGTCGTTGTAGCCATATACATAGAAGCGTTCGAACACGCCGTTACCCTCTTTCCCCTTGCCGTCGTAGGCATATCCTGCCATCAGCGCCGGGGTGTAGTTGCCCTCGATCTCCGGAGGAAGGTGGAGGGTGACGCTCCAATGACCATCTTTGACTTCGGCATTGGCTGTCGTCAGGCGGCGGTCATGGTCGTTATAACTTATCACCTTGCCCGAAGCTCCCTGCCCGTAGGTGGTGACAACTCGCTCTGCATCATATAGTTGCAGATTGATCGTGCCGTTAAATTCGGTGTCCACCTCGCCGTCGGGCTTGTTGACCGTGCCTTCAATCGTGGCTGTCGACATGGCTGTCAGCTCAGGCATCTTACTCTTCGGGTCGGTCACATCTTCGCCATCGATCGTCGTCACCTCTACGGCATAGTCGCTGATGGGCACTCTGATCGCCGGGTCGCCCAAGAAGGCGTAGCGAAGGTTGTTGGCGGAGTGATAGTCGTTCTTTCCTTTTATATATACGTCGCCGAGTCTCAACGCTTTGCCATCCTCGCCACGCTCGAAGAAGTGCTGGCTCGTGGCTTTGTTGAGCTTGCCGTTGTTGAACACATACACCGTGCGGGTGGCTGCCATCAGACCGATTACTCCCGATTTGGGATTCAGCAGGATATGCTCGGCGCCGCTGACACTCAGCTCGTCCCAGTAGGCGAAACCGCAGGTCGCTGCGTAGATGAAGGTCAGGTTTTTGTTGCTCATCGAGATGATGTCTTCCCATTCCCAGAGATGCTCATGGCCCCAGCCGATGGCGCTGGCGTGGCCGATATAGTTGGTCAGGATCACTCCGTCGTTGTAGTTGCGAAGCATTCGCTCTGTCGCTTGAGGATAGGTGGCACCCACACCGGTCATCACCCTCTGGTAGGTGTCCAAGTAGTTGCGGTCGTAGACCACTGCCGCACCCCTCTCCGTGCTGCGAAGTCCGGCATATACATCTTGCGCCTGGTTCAGGTGCTCGCCGTTGTCATCGTCGTCGGCGATCAGCATCACCCGGTTGCGCCACGGCCCGTAGGTCGGGTTGGTGACATAGTTCTCCACCTTCGCCGCCATGTCGAGTGCCTCTTGCTTTGAGGTCACCGGAAGTCGCCCCACTGCTACATTCAATTGGGCTTGGGACATCGAAAATTTGCTCTCGGTCACATCTTCAAGCATGCCGATCAGGTCGTCGTTGCTGTAGGATTCGGTCTCCGATAGCCCGGTGTAGCTCTGATATATCGGCATCGGCGTGTAACCGGCACTCTTCGATGCCGCCGACACCATCTTGTTGTCGTAGAAGGGCTTACCCATCAGCAGACAGTAGCGGATATGATGCCTCTCGGATGTCTCTCCCTCTTCGTCGGTCGTGACCTCTTTGTTGCCTCGGTCATACCACATCTTGAGTGCCTTGCGGAAGGCGCCGACATCTTTCTTGCCGTTGGAAAATTCGTTGTATAGTTGTTCGGCATCGCACACCGCTACGCGGAATCCGTCGTAGTCTCTGTGGTGCTGGGCTATCCGCTCCGCCCCCTCTTTATATTCGGGGAGGGTGATGATCAGCATGTCGGGAGTCTCCATGCCATGGATATTCTGATTCGCTACGCTGCCGGCGAGGGTGGCGGTGCGGCTGATCTTGTCGGGATCGAACACCACATATTCGCGGTATCCTCCGGTGGTGAGGCTCCACATCGCTTTGTCGCCCTGCAGGGTGTATGCCACCTTCGTGGCGCGCGACGCATCGGTGATGTCCCACACTTCGCATGCCGATGAGCATCCGCTCACACTCAGCGTCTCTCCCGAGTTGTAGGTGCCGTAGAAGTAGAGTTCGCCGTTGTCGAGTCGCAATGCCCGGCGATAGAAGGATTCGATATAGTCGAGGCGCGCCAAGAAGAGCACACCGGTCGGTGAGTAGGTGATGTCGAATTTGACATTGCCCTCCAGGTCGCTTATCTGCTTGGTTGTCTCGGTGACTTTGCAATATTGCTGGGCGCTGGAGGAGTCGATCTTGTCCGTGTCGGAGGTTTTTACACTCCCTCCGTTGGCTTTGAAGCTGAGGCTCGATGTCCCTCCTGTCGTCTTGGCGGCAAAACGCACCTTCACCGTCATATCGGTGTCGATGGCATCGATACGACTCAGCTCGAAGGTCTGCGTACGCTTGCTGCGGAAGTCTTCACCATATATCTGCGAACCGCTCTCGCCGGCAAATTCCAGGTCCTGCTCATACACCGAACGGCAAATATAGTCGCTCACCACATTCTCCCCCGCTTCGGCTGTGGTATTCTCGGAGTCGGCAATGCTCTGCGAAGTCTCTACATCGCTCAGAAAGTAGTAGTTGTCGTCGCAGAAGGCATGGATAGTATGGGAGTAGGGGGTCGCCGAACTATCGGGGTTTCGACTCCAAGTGAACTGGTCGAAGGCGAAGAAACAGATCCCTTTGGAGGTGTGCACAGAGGGTTGGAGCGGCAGGTCATCCGGCATATCTTCGGTGAGCCCGAAGGATACCTGGCGGCCTCCCGTGCCATATACATGGACCTTCGTGGGGTCGCTGAACCCCATCTTTCGCAGGTCGCTGTCGCTGATGGTATGCATGCCGACACCGCTCACCTTCACCTTTACCCAGGTGCCGCGGGCAAGCTTCGACTCTGTGGCATATCGATCCGGATCGAGACCATAGCAAGGCTCTGCCGACAACATCGCTGCGCCGGCCATCGCCATAGCCATCATTATCTTTTGAGCATTATTCATCAAAATTTAAACGAATTCCCACCCCAATTTATTATCTATCACCCAAATTTATTATGTATTACCCACCTTAAAATTAGAGAACGCGCCCTATCTCCCTGTCTGAAATAATTCCCAATTCCTAATTCCCAATTCCTAACTCCTAATTCCTAACTCCTAATTCCTAATTCCTAACTCCTATCTCCTAACTCCTAATTCCTAATTCCCAATTCCTAATTCCTAACTCCTAATTCCTAACTCCTAATTCCTAACTCCTAACTCCTAACTCCTAACTCCTAATTCCTAATTCCCTCCTGTCATAGCGTTGAACTCTTCGCGGCTCCCGCTGTAGACGTTCAGGTCTACATCCCCGCGAACTCCCGCTACCTTCCCCCGGTGGTCGTATTGCCAGTAGGTCCAGTCGCTGTTCAGACTGTTCTCTTCTTCAAATGAGCAGATCCATAACGGACACCCCTGAAATTCCGGCATCAGATATTTCTCCCATCCGCGCCGGTTGCTGTAGAAGGTGACCCGATGTCCTCGCATGTTGAGATATTCCACCATCATCGCCAACCGCGATTTGATGCTGTCCATGTCGATTCCCTTCGGATTCCCCTGCTCTTCTACATCTATCGCAAGTCCTAAGTCCATACGCCGTTTGCCGATGACTCGCAGAAAGTTGATCGCCTGCTCTACGCCGTCGACGTCAAACCGAAAGAAGTGGTATGCACCCACCTTCATCCCGGCATGCTTCGCCTTCTGATAGTTCAACACGAAGTTCTCGTCGCGAAAGTTCTTGCCTTCGCTCGCCTTGAGCCATACAAATTCATAACCCTCTGCTGCCGTGGCATTTAGATTCGCATAACCGTTATGCGCCGATAAGTCGATACCCCTTACCGGATAGCGCTGTGGATCCACGTAGGGTGGGGTGGTCATGTACTCATGCCATGCCCACCAGCTCGCTCCCACCAAGGCGATCACCACCAAGAGGAACCATCCCGCTACTTTAATATCCTTTATCGGCCGTTTCATTAATTAGAATTGTTTTTTTACGGAGCGGATCCCTCTTTCGCAAGCTCGCTTGCGAGCGATCCCGGTGCGTATCCCTCCCCCGCAAGCTCGCTTGCGAGCCTCTCCGCGTCTTGCTCTTTTACATATAACGCAAAGTCTACCGTCGATATGATTTCTTTATAACGTTTTTTAACTATCCATTGTTGTATGATGCCACTCTTTTCGGCATTGTGATAGGTGTTGTTCTCTTCTGTCTTCCCTTCGCCATACGCCGCCGTGCCTGCTCCCCAGTGACACCCGATGGTGTTGAAGCGCATCAACAAGATTTTGGTGCTGTCGCCCGTCTGTTGTAGTTTTTTGTCAAGCATCTTCGGGGTCATGAGCTCGGGCCAGGAGCAACCCATCGCCGGCACCGTACCGGTGAGATGGTTGAGCATCGGCGCCGATCCATACACCAAGAGGGTGTCGCCCGGCGATACATAGGGGGCTATCTCTCGCGTGATGGTCCTTATCCTCCCGGCGCGGGCCGCCGAAGTGCGGATCTGATCTGTCCCCCGATAACCGGGCGTCGCCGTCATCTCTTCTATCGGTGTGTCGTCGAAGTAAAATCCCCCTTGCCATGCCTTCACACCACCCATTCCTATGATTATCAGCATTGTAGCCACCACGACATATCGCCCTGCCGTGCGCCGCAAGCCCTCCATCGCCGGCACTATCGCCAACCAGAGCACGATGCTCCCGGCGTTGTAGATGCCGTTGTCGCTCCCCATCGGCAGGATCACCATCATCAGCAGTCCGGCGATCGCTACACTCCTCACGTCGCGCAGCTCCCGCCGCCAACAAAGCAGACTCCCCGCCACGCTGATGGCTGCCAGGTCGGTCACTATGTCATGATGCAACAGAATATACACCCCAAGCATAGATCCTACTACCCATAGCAACACCTTTATAGGCAACAGTATCACCGAGAATCGTGTGATCCGTGTAGCCATATAGTGGGCGATCAGCAGCGACACTGCCACCATGCTGATACTCTTCCACCCACCAATCTGCGCACCAATCAGGGTGGTGAGACTGTGTGTCGATTCGCTCGAACCACTCGCCGCCATCTCGCGCAGGTCGGTGATTGTGGCTCGCAACAGGTCGAGATGTCCCAACGCTGCCGCCAGACCGATCATCGCCGCCACACCGACCACCCAGCCCCCGAGCCAGAGCAACAGGTCACGCCGGCGATTCTCGCGCCGCGTGAAGAGGATCAGCAGCACGAAGAAAACCTCCATCACATTCGGAAGTCGTGTCAACACGTTGACACCTGCCGCCACGCCACCCAATGTCACGCCCCAACAGCCCCCACGCAGGGTCAGCGCCAAGGAGAGCATTGCCAAGGTCGCGGTCATCGTATCGTTGTAGAAGGCTAAGGGGGAGAGCCAGATCCCGACGCAAACCATCGTCACGCCGCAGAACTGTGCCGCGCGGCTGCACACACCGCGTGTGGCTAGCAGCAACAGGTAGATGCTCAGTAAGTTAGCCGCCATGCCCAGTAGCCGCATGGCGAAGAGTCCACCACCCGTGAGACGAGTCACGGCGCCTCCTACCACGCCGCTCAGATAATACATGAAATTATAGCTCACACCCTCCGGATGCGAGAAAATATTATCATAGAAAGTCAGGTAAAAACCGGAGTCACAGACCTCCCAGCCGCAAAAAAGCGCCGGCAGCTGCAACAAAGCAGCCACCAAAAGCAAAATCCCCCGCCACCACTTCTCATCAACACGCATATACAAAAAAATTAAAGCTCAAAGACCGCCCAAGACGTCCTTAACGTTCCTGAAGTTCCTAACGTTCCTATCGTTCTTAACGTTCCTGACGTCAAAATATCGTCACAAAAGTAACAAATCTTCCCGAAATAACCGCCCTTTTTCGCAGAAATCAAACCCAAGCCCTCCCCATCTCGCGCGAATCCGCCCTGTGAGCAAGCTTCAGCTCGCCTTCGACGCGAATCCCATTTCGCCGCGTATCCGCCCCCCCCCGCACGCTCGCTTGCGAGCGAATTCCTAATTCCCAATTCCCAATTCCTAACTCCTAATTCCTAATTCCTAACTCCTAATTCCTAATTCCCTCCGTGTAGGGATAAAGCCCAAGTCTCCCGCCCCCTACCTATCTTTGCCGCAAAAAATGACACCGCTATGAAGATAAGAAAACTGATAAACAAGACCCTCATCCTCGCAGGCATCGTATGCCTCACCGTGGGCTGCGCCCGCAAAGTATACCTACCCGTAGAACGGGTCCTCACCGACACCATCCGACGCATCGAGAGCCGCGTAGACACCATCGCCTGGCGCGACTCTATCTACGTCGGTGCACGCGGCGACACCATCGTCAAGGAGGTGTATCGCTGGCGACAACGGGTCCACACCCGTGTCGACACCATCTATCGCGTCAAGAAAGACAGCGTCGACACCACCGCCGCCACCGCCCGGATAGCACAAGCCGACCAGAAGCAAGAGCAAGAGCGAAAATACGCCCGCCTGATCACCCTCGCCACCCGCCTCGCCATCCTCCTAACCCTCGCCATAGTCCTAATCCGCCACCTCAAACGAATGCATAATTCCTAATTCCTAATTCCTAACTCCTAACTCCTAACTCCTAATTCCTAACTCCTAATTCCTAACTCCTAATTCCTAATTCCTAATTCCTAACTCCTAACTCCTAACTCCTAACTCCTAACTCCTAATTACGCTCGCCTTCTAACTGACCACTAAGTAGAGCAAATGTGCCGCGATGGCGGCGACGATACCTCCGATGGTGTGCGCCAGGATCGCCTTCGGTGTCAATTCCCGATAGCCCAGCGAGTCAAGCATCGCCGTGTGAGTGCTCAGATAACCACTCCAACACATGCCGATGGCGGTGAACACCGCGATGGCATTGCCATCTACCCACCCCTCGGCGATGAAGTTGGGCACCAACCCTAAGGCTGCCCCTACTGCTCCCAATGCCGTAATCGGGAAGGCTATCAAATGGGGATCCGTAAAACCGAACAACCATTCAAACACCACATTAATCTTGCTCGCCAAGTAGGGTAGTAGTGCCACACCCTCGTATGCCGCGCCGGTGTAGACCCCGGTCTCTCCATTCGGTCCAAAGGTCAGCACCATCACCAAGGTCGAGATGATCAGCACTCCCGGGATGATGGCAATGCCGACATCCACCCCCGTCTTACCTCCATCCAAGAGGGAGTTCAAGATGCGTATGAAAGTCGACTCCCCCTGATGCGTCTCTTTCTCCTCCTCGAGCTCATCGGCGGTTACCACCTGCTCGTCGCGAAATTCAGGATACTGTCTGACCACAAAATATTGCATCAGTCGCGTAGAGACGATACAGCCGCAGAATGCCCCGAAGAGTCCCACCATCGGTTGCCAGTAATACCCCTGGCCCGCCATGAAGACGATCACCAGAAGACCCATACCGAACGCCGTACCGAAATTGGTCAGCGAGATAAACTGATACTTCTTGAAATAACTGCTGAAACGGCGGTCTGCCGCCAAGGAGATGATGGCAGGGTTGTCGCTCAAAAAGGTCATCACCGCACCGAGAGATGCCACTCCCGGCAAGTTGAAGAGGGGGCGCATCAGCGGTCGCAAGATCCGCTCCAACAGCGACACGACGCCAAACTCCACGAAGATCCTGCCGATGGCGCCTGTCAGTACGCAGATACCCATCAGATAGAACACCGTGTTGAGCAGCAGGTCATGAGCCGTATGCATCAGCGTGTTCAGCATATTGCTCGTGCCCATCTGTGATGCCAAATAATAGAAGAGGCCAAACACCACAAGCAGGCAGATAATGCCCGAAGTCACCCCCGCCTTACGAGGCTTACGCAACTTCCCCTCCTTAAAAAAATGATGTAAAAAAGACATGATATTAGATATTTAAGTGTTATTTCATTCTATACGTTATCGAGCCCGCTCATCATCGGCGCGGATTGGTTCTGTGAGCGAGCTTCAGCTCGCCCTATCGCCCCGACGCGAGCCCGCTCATCCTCCGATATTTCTTTCCATCCCAAACAAGGCGCAGTGACCGCAGATAGGGCGCCAAGCGCCGCTGATCCTCCCGCGAGAGGGCTTCCACCGCTGTGAGGCGCGCCGTCATCTCGTCGCTATCCGGCGCAAAACCATACTCCACCGCCATAAAGGGGAGCATCGCCAACAGCGAGATGCGTGTCTCCTTATCCACCCCCGTGAAGTCGAAGAAGTCTTCGACGCATAGCGGCGTCATCACCCTCTTCAATGCTATCGGCCGAAAACGCGAGTCATAGAAGCGCAATTCGCTATCCCTAACCGTTGCCGAATCCCCCACCGTGTAGACCACGCCGACGATATCCTTCTTGCCGCGGCGCAACACCTTATATGTAGCCTCCGAAGCGGTGGATATCGCGACACGCAGATAACTGCGTGAATGTGGCTCCATCAACGTCGCCGATATATTTTTGTTTGCCGTGGAAGCAAGGTCGGCACTCCCCGACAGGGAGTCAGACGCCAACGTCGAACGACTTTCCTGCGACAAGATAGTCACCGCCGGGTCATTGATCTCCACAAAAGCCCGGTATGCCGTCACCTCATCCGTAGAGGTGCCGGCGCTGGCAGAGACTGCCCAAAGGCCGGCAGCAACAAAAAGAGCAAAATAGAAAAAACGCACCATAATAAAAAAGCAGGGAGAAAAGCCCCCACAAACAAATAACGCCCCAATCCCCTGGATATTTTATCCCCACCTCGACAAGTCCGACAAGTCCGACAAATGTCGACGCCCTGAAAGGGCAATGAGCACCTAGCCCAGGGCAAGCGAAGCGACACCCTGGGAAATCAGTAGACAAAAAACAGAATCATCGATGCTCGAATACCCCACCTTTTTATTGAACCACTGATGACCCTGATTACCCTGATAAAGCTCCGCGCACCCTCCCTCGGTAAACGTCCCAAAAAGCGCCTTGCGGTATTTGCTGCCAGTTTCTACCTTTGCA
>JBJEDL010000027.1:0-33138 GCA_051872035.1 Lepagella sp. | reverse complement strand
TTGTTGCTCAGGAACTTATAAATAAAGTTAAATCAAAGTGTTGCGGAATTAAGGAGTAATAAAAATATCAAGACAAAAGTGACATGTTTATAATAAGAGGCTTTAGTCAATTTTATTAAAAAAATTCTAATTCAATATGAAGATCACCAAATTTATCTCTTTGTTGTTATTGGCTATGTTCCTTGTCTCTTGCCATGACGATGTTCAGCCCGAATCCCCCTATATTAAGACTTCAGGATGGGAAAGCTATGTCGGAAAGCATTTTTCCTGCGAAACCGACCAATTCTATTGGACACAACATATAGCTGATGATTATGGATATGGCGAAGATCGCAAAATCCCCCTCGATAAGGGCCAATTTGTCGAGTTTTTTGATCTTACCGATTCCCAAATCTCTATGAAATATGGCAATGAGGATAGGGAGTATTATAACTTGGCTGAAGCTACCGGCAATGCTATAGATAAGAATATAGCTTGCCCCTTCCCCTTCTTGGGAATCACACAAACTATAGGACTTCCCCTGATATTCAGTTCTGAACCGACTGACTCTTACTGCCATTTCAGAGGCGAATATTCCGATGCTTACGGTTTTAAGTATTCAATCCAAGGAAAGATATATACGTTGTTGACCATCAGTAGAAGTCGTAGTTATGAATCTCCATTCCCTCGGTTGAGAAAGATGATATGCGAATCTGTTGAGTCCTATAAGATTATGAACTTGGAGGCTCCTACCTCCGATTTCGACAAGGTCACATTGAAAAGCAAGATGTCTCCGATGACCATCCGATGGAATAGCTCGGCATGGAAGGGTGAGGTGGCTTCACTGATGCAGGATGCTTCCGATTTCTTACAGTTGTTGTTGGGGATACATTTCTTACATCATGATGACTATATCAAAAAATCAAAGGATAACATCGAGAAAATTTCTATCGCCGAACTTCTAAGCAGTTATTTCCCGGGAGCCACTCAATGGTCAGTAACGGAATATCGAAAGGATCTGCCGACATGGAATTTTTATGATACAGAGATTTCTTTGGGATTTAAAGAGGATGTTGTAACCATATCAAATATTGCTGATAATAAGATGTGTGTTATGATTGATCCCCAACAGTTTGTAAGCAACACCGGTTATGCCAAGGGAAAATTGTTCTATGCCAACATTCTCCGTTCGCTTCTTTCGGAAGAGAAGTGTTACTTCGAGATGCAATATGAATTGATTGATTGCGATTTCAACAATCAGAACTTGGAGCGTGAGTTCCACATGACCCTCTCAGATCCGCAGCACTCTCGCAATATTATGGAGTATGTGATCCTCCCTCTCTTGATTGAAAACAGGCAAGCGATCAAGGATTACATCCGCCAAGACACCGAATTGTCTCAGCACGCCGACGTGCTTTGCGCGGCTGTAGACCGCCTCGAGGAGATCTATGCCGGCACCACTGATCTGACCCTCGGTTACCGCCTCGTCGAAAACCAATGGCACTGCCCCGATCTTACTCGCTGATGATCCAGTCGGTGAGGGTGTGGCTCTCGGTGCTGAAGTTGATCGCTACTTTGGTTATGGGTAGCTGCAGCTGACTGAAGCGTGCGTCGTAGCGCTTCAGCTCTATCTGATCCATCGCCTCCTCTGCCGTGCGATTGATCTTTAGTTCTACCAGATAAAGCTTGTCTTTGGCACGAATCACTGCATCCACTCTGCCATCGCATGTGTGCACTTCCACCTCTACATAATATCCCATCAACGAAAAGATTATGTAGAGCAACTGCTGGTAGTGACCTTCAGTATTAGCGCCGATGCAATAAGGCACACTGCTCAGATATTCTTGCAACAACCTAAGAGCTGTATCCATATCTCCTACTGCCATTGCTTTTGACATATTAAGCAATATCGGACGCAATTCTCCGACACCGGATTCTACATAGTTGGGCAATAGACTGCCATATAATCCGGTGCGAATCTCTGTATTAGGTATATCAAGGTAAAACACCTCTTCGTCCAGGTCACCACCTTTGATGGTAAGGTAACCGCTCTGATAGAGCAAGGGTGTAATACTCTTGAGTCTTTCAGCGGGGGCATCGAAGCCATCCACACCCACACTTCGTGCACCTATCTCCGAGGGAGCAACGTTAAACTTGCGAAGCATCTCAATCAAGAAAGTGGGCGTGCCGCTACCAAACCAGTAACTTCCTAATCGCTTTTTGCCGAGGGCATAAAGCAGGCTGTAGGGGTTGAAAATATCGGGTGATGGCCATGTAAAGTGATAGCCATCATATCGATAGGTCAGCTGGTCAAGCATCTTGGCATGTGTGTAACCGTATGCTTTAGCAAGTTCATCAACATAATCGCTGAGCTGATCAGTAAGTTCCTCCTTAGAAATTCCGCAGATATCGGCAAAGCGAGGCTCCATACTTACGTTGTCAATGTTGTTCAGTTCACTAAAGATGCTGAGCTGAGTGAACTTGGTGATGCCGGTTAGGAACACAAAGCGAAGGTATGGGTCGCATGCCTTGAGAGGCGAGTAGAAATTGCGCATCACGTTGCGAAGCACCGGAAGATTGGCGTCCTCATGAAGCACATCAAGCAATGGAGAGTCGTATTCATCGATCAGCACCACCACTTGCTTGCCGGTCTTGGCATTTACTCTTTTTATTAATCTCTCTAATCTTAGGGTTAAACTTTTAGTCTCAACTATTCCTTTACCCCAAATCTCTTCCAAATCGTCAAGTTTCCCACTAAGCTCTTCTTCGAGCGCTTGCTTATTAAGACTCTTGGCTGTGCTCATATCAAAGTGGAGCACCGGGTATTGAGTCCATTCTGTCTCAAGCGAGTCTATCGCCAGTCCTTTGAACAGCTCTTTGCGACCTTCGAAATAATAACGGAGGGTTGAGGTAAGAAGTGTCTTGCCGAAACGGCGTGGCCGACTTAAAAAAACATACTTACTGAGTCCATGAGTCAACTCATAGACCTGGCGAGTTTTGTCGACATAGAGGAAATCTCCTTTAATGATCTCCTGAAAATCCTGCATGCCAAGGGGGCACTTCCTCAACTTCTTCTCCATAGCAAGAATACGTTATATCGTTTTACTCCGTAAAGTTACAACAAAATATGATTAAAACCAAAATTGACACAAAAAAGAATATCGGCAATCCCGGATGGGATTACCGATATCTTTAACCTTGACTTTCGTCTCAGTCTGTCCTGATTACTGAGCAGCCTCAACAGGAGCAACCTCAGCAGCAGCAGTTTCAGCAGCAGCAGTTTCAGCAGCAGCAGTTTCAGCAGCAGCAGTTTCAACAGCAGCAGTTTCTTCAACTACAGTTTCAGAATCGTTAGCAGCTTCCTTAGCGCCACCGCAAGATACGAGAGACACTGCGAAAAGAACAGCGAGAGAATAAACTAATTTCTTCATTTCTTTAAAATTTTAAAATAATAAAACAATGTATTTGCTATCAAAAACGATGCAAAGGTAATATTTTTTCTTTTATCCGTGCAAATATATCACCAATTTTTTTCGCTTTTAACGCTTTTTTAGTGCATTTTTAACATTTTTAAGTTAAAATCCGGAGATTTTATCTCAAAACCGGAAAACCGGCTTTGGGATATGTTTTATCTTACGATGACCTTGGCAGTGGTGCCGGCGGCTCTCACTACGTATACTCCGGGGGCTACGTCGATCGATCCGTTGCCTTGGCTCTTGGCTACGTTCTTGCCATCGAGGGTGTAAACCTCTACCATGCCTTCGCAATTCTTAACGCAGATGCTGTGACCCTGTGCATAGATGCGAGTCTTCTCAAGTGTGTCGAGAGTTATATCCTCCACGCCGGAGATATCGGTGGTAGTAACCACGGCATAGCAGCCTTTGGACACTGTAACCGTCTTGGCGACGGCATCGAATGTCGGATTCGAGTCGTGGCTCTTCGATGCGATATGATAAGCGCTGTTATTATCGCTCTTGAAGGGAACAGTCAGAGTCAGATCATCGCCCGAAGTATTGGGGTTGATCACTACATAAAGTTCCTTATTGCCGGCAGTGGCGTTGATATATCTGCCGGTGGACCATGCAGAGAGGTTGAGCGAAAAGTCGGCATCAGCGGCGAAGAGTTCGGGATAGCCCAAGCGGATGGTGATAAGCTCACGATAGCACTGATAGAGAGCCGCATTGTCGGGATCATTGAGCGCACTCCAGTTTACGATCTTGGGGCTGGTGTCGTTACCGCCATTCGCATCCTTGGTGTTCTGATCATTGCCGAGTTCGGAGAATTGCCAGATCATGTGCGAGCCGGGCACGAGGATCATCTGAGCGGCAGCCGAACCGAGGCGCTGCATGCACACCTTATGGTCATTCTTGACAGCGGATACACCCCACTTGATCTGCTTATAACCGAGACGCTGCTCATCATGGCTTTCGAGATAAGCCACGGTGCTGCCGGCAGTGCGGCTATCCTTCACAGCCCACATTCTGTTCATATTGGAGTCAGAGCTATAACCCATGGCAAACTGACAACCGGCATTATTGACATTAGCCCAGTTCATTTCGCCATCTTCAGCCATCTCATTCTCCTCCTTTGATCCGGCGAGGTTCTCATTGATGAAATAAGCATTGGGGTTGACAGTGCGCATAGAGTCGTGGATCTTCTTCATGCGAGCCACACGGCTGGCGTTGTAAGCTTCAGTGCCGCTACCATACGAATCATTGTCGCCAAGACCCTTGACCAAGTCGAAACGATAGCCATCGATATGATACTCGCTAATCCAGAACTTCACCATATCGAGCCACTGCTGAAGGACGAGAGGATTGTCCTGATTCCAGTCGTTGAGCACGCTATAAGCGTGGGGAGCAGTCTTATTGTAGAAAGGATTGCTTGAGATGGGATACATCTTATACCAGGGGTGAAGACCATCTGACTGGTTGAGCACAACGTCGAGCACGACAGCCATGCCGAGCTGGTGAGCGCGGTCGATGAACTCCTTATAATCCTGAGGAGTACCGTATGCCTTGTCGGTAGCGAAATAGAAGTTGGGGTTATATCCCCAAGAGTTATTGCCATTGAACTCGCTGATAGGCATCAGTTCGATCACGTTGACGCCGAGATCCTTGAGATAGCCAAGTTTCTCGATAGCTTGACGCACGGTGCCATTACCTTTGGATTCACCTTCAGTACCGGTGAAATCGCGGAAGAGCATCTCATAGATGATCAGATTATCTTTCGAAGCAGCCACGAAACCGCTATCCTGCCAATCGTAAGCGAGCAGGTCGTCGCCATACCAAGCCACGAGCGTATTGCTGGGCACCTTACCCTCCGGATATTTGGGCATATCGGGATAGACATCGGAAGTGATATAGCGGTCGTTGTAGGGATCGAGCACGAGGCGTGCGTAGGGATCGCCGACAGCAGTCGAGCCATCTACCATATAGTAATATCCGAAAGCAGAGCCGGTCTCAGAAGCCGGGAGAGTCACCTTGAAATATCTCAAGTCATAACCATCCTTGCTCTCATCGACATAATCCATCACATAATTCTCATTGGGCATATAGCCATTCCAAGATCCTACGACCATGACGCTGCTCTTGCCGGGGGCGGCGAGGCAGAATGTGTAAGTGCCGTCGCTATTCTTGGTGACACCCATCGGGGGCACACTTGTGTCGCCGGCAGCCTGTGAGTCTCTGGGATAGAGGATAGTCATGGTTCGTTCGATGGTCTGACCCTCGGCAGTGGCAGTAGCCTTCACCACGTAGGTGCCGACACCGGGGAAGGTATAGACACTCTGGAGCGAAGTAGTCTGCTCCTTGGATGCGATCTGAGTGCCATCTACCGACAGAGTGATATCAGCTGTGGCGGTGGTGGCGGCAGTGAACCGCAATGAGGGACGCGACGCACCGACGATGGTGGTGTTCTGTGAATTGGTGAGTGTCAGCTGGAAGCCGCTCTCCACCACATCTACATAGATATCCAAGCCATCAGCCTCCTTACCCTCCTTGGTTCCCTTGGAGGTGCGGAACACGAAGCAGAGTCTCAACACTGTCTCATCCTCAGCCACGCCATAGAATTCGCGGATGTTGCCTATGTCGAGTTTCCAAAGGTCTTCGCTTACGTATGAGAGACGATACTTAGGGAGATCAACATCCCAAGAGGGGGCATACTTCCAATCGGTCACGGTGCCATCGCCGTCGATCACTTTCACGCCGGTGTGAGCATATACTTCGGTGTCTGACGACAGGCCCATCATACCCTTGTTTCCTTGGTCTGCATGGAAATAGACCACTACATTCTCAGAATCCTCTTGCAGCGGCGTGGGGGCTGTGGTGACCACCTGCGCTCGCAACGAGGGCACTAATGCCACGATGCTGAGAATCGCGAGTAAGATTGTTTTCTTCATAAGGTTAACTGTTTTGATATTATTCTATTCTATATTTAATCACAAATATCTTTTATTCTTCATCCTCATCGGGCGGGATATAGGTGAGGCGTTTCATCTCCTGATACTCTTCCCATTCGGGGTCGGACTGCGCCTCGATCTCGAAGGGAATAGTCTCTTCGATAGGTTCCAAGGCTCGGTTGAAGATCTTGCCGAATATGGGGAGACTCGTGGTATAGAAGAGCCAATCGCGACACCCCTCGCCGGTGAAGATCGCCACCATATATGCCGCATTATCCTTGTGGAATGTCTCTTCCAAGGCATCATTGACACGTCCCATCAGTTCGGCGTCGATTTCGTCGGGATACCCCTCCGAATTGGCATTATATCTCCAGCTCACCTTCACCAAGAAGACATGACGCCCTTTGGCGATAATACGGTCCATCTCATCGCGACCGCTCACCATCACCGTCTTGCCATGTTCTCCCTGCATCGGAGCGCTCCACCAACGTTCTGCCATATTATTCTTCCTCGTTTTGGGGTTTATTTTTTATTGTTGCTCTTATTGTTATTCTTATTGTTCGGTTTGGCTATCTCCTTCTTGCGGCGCGACACCTCCGCCAGAATGGGCACTTCGAGCACCGGAGTGTCGAAATAGATGCCACACTGATAATTATGGACCTTGGCAAAGCGACTTATGTCAATCTTGCGAGAGACACTCAGCGGGGTCTTCACCTCAAACGACTTATCCTTCTTATATACCATGGCTTGCAGCACGACACGCTCGAGCAGATCGATCGATTGGAGGGTATAGCCTCCCAATTCCACTATCTCATTGGGGGCGGCCTCGCCACCTGCGGTCACTATCCAGCCATCCCCCTCGCGACGCAGCAACTGATAGATCATAAAATAGTTGGAGTCATTGACCAAGAGTGCGGTGAGGGTAGTGTCGGAAAGTCGCTTGATATTGGCAGGCTCGAACGCCAAGAGGATGGTCATATCGTCGCCATATTCTGTCTCTTCGATCGGGAATTCCTCTTCCTCTTGCATAGCCTTGAGGTCTGCTACGGTCAGAGGCTCGTCTGCCGGCTCCTCCTTCGGCTCGCTGCGCTCCGAAGTGCGCCCCACATCGAAGGCCTTCTGGTCGAACACCTTATTGCCCGGCCCATCCGGTTTGTGTCCAGCCGGAAGCACCACCACCAATTCGCGTACATGGATCGGGGTCTCGAATCCATCATCGTCGACGTAGGCTATCTGCCCTTCGACTCGGATCACTTTCCCTCCACCCACGTCGTTTAGATATCTCACTGTGTCGCCAGGTTTGACCATATCGCTTTACTCCTCTATTTTTTACTTTTGGTTTTATCTATCTTTTTACTATCGTTGCTAACTATCTAATATATAACCGATCTTATCTTCTATTATGGGGAGGTGTTACTCCTCCCTGTCGGGGTCGACCTCCTCCGGCTCATCGTCGTGATGACTTTCGTAGGCATCTACGATGCGTTGCACCAAGGGGTGGCGCACGATATCCTTCTTCTCATACTCGATGACACCGATGCCCTTCACCCCCTTCAAGATGCGGAGAGCATTGAGCAGACCGCTGCGAGTGGCTCGCGGCAAGTCAATCTGTGTCACGTCGCCTGTCACCACCATCTTCGAGTTCATGCCGAGGCGTGTGAGAAACATCTTCATCTGCTGCACCGTAGTGTTCTGCGCCTCATCCAGGATGATTACCGCATCGTTGAGCGTACGGCCTCGCATGAATGCCAAGGGGGCTATCTGGATCGTGCCGGCATCCATATACTCTTTGAGCTTAAGCGCCGGCACCATATCCTCGAGGGCATCATACAGCGGCTGGAGATATGGGTCGATCTTCTCCTTCATATCGCCCGGCAAGAAACCGAGTTTCTCCCCCGCCTCCACAGCCGGACGTGAGAGGATGAGTTTGCGGATTTCCTTATTCTTCAGTGCTCTGACCGCCAAAGCTATAGCGATATAGGTCTTGCCGGTGCCGGCAGGACCGAGGGCGAAAGTCAGATCATTCTCATTGAAGCTCTTCACCATCCTCCCCTGGTTGGCATTGCGTGCCGAAATCGGACGGCCATTCTGCCCATAGATGATCACTCCATCGCTATCCTTGCGCGCCGGAGCATCCCCTCTCACTATGTCGATGATGGCATCCTCGTCAAGTTTATTGTATTTCGCAGCGTAGGCTTCGATCGCTTTGACCTTCTTCTCAAATTCCGATGTCTCGCTCTCTTCGCCTATCACCTTGATGACATTGCCGCGTGCCGCCACTCGCAACTTGGGAAACAGGTTGCGTATCAGCGATATATTGGCATTGTTGGTGCCATAAAACGTCTGCGGGTCGATGCCGTCGATTATGATAATTCTCTCGATCATTCTTTTCTTCTCTGTTCTTATCTTTC
This sequence comes from Lepagella sp., assembly GCA_051872035.1. Classification (GTDB taxonomy): domain Bacteria; phylum Bacteroidota; class Bacteroidia; order Bacteroidales; family Muribaculaceae; genus Lepagella. The sequence goes on along the minus strand of JBJEDL010000027.1, from coordinate 24,348 downwards.
CCTATTCTTATCCTATCCCGGTAAGGCTCTTTATGCCTGATTATCCCACACTTCCTTCCAATGAGATCTGCAAGAGTTTTTGCGCTTCGACAGCAAATTCCATGGGGAGTTTGTTCATCACTTCGCGAGTGTAACCACCCACGATCAGGGCTACAGCCTCTTCGGTGGGGATGCCACGTTGGCGGCAATAGAAGAGTTGCTCTTCATTGATTTTGGAGGTGGTGGCCTCATGTTCTACGGTCGAAGTCTCGTTGCCCACCTCGATATATGGGAATGTGTGGGCACCACACTTATCGCCCATCAGCAGGGAGTCGCACTGCGTGTAATTGCGACTGTTGACAGCTCCGGGGGCTATCTTCACCAGCCCGCGATAACTATTCTGCGAGCGACCCGCCGAGATGCCCTTGCTCACTATCGTGCTGCGAGTGTCGCGACCGATATGGATCATTTTCGTCCCGGTGTCGGCTTGCTGATAGTTATTGGTCATCGCCACATTGTAGAACTCGCCGATGCTCTCATCCCCCTTGAGGATGCAGCCGGGGTATTTCCAGGTAATCGCCGAACCGGTCTCGACCTGTGTCCAAGAGAGTTTAGAGCGATAGCCGCGGCAGAGGCCTCGCTTGGTGACCAGGTTGTAGACGCCGCCACGACCTTGGCTGTCGCCGGCATACCAGTTTTGCACCGTAGAGTATTTCACTTCGGCTCTCTCTTCGACGATAATCTCCACCACAGCGGCATGGAGCTGGTTTTCGTCGCGCATCGGGGCTGTGCATCCCTCCAAGTAGCTTACGTAGGAATCGTCGTCAGCCACGATCAGTGTGCGCTCGAACTGTCCGGTGCCCGAGGCGTTGATGCGGAAGTAGGTGCTCAGCTCCATCGGACATCTCACTCCCTTGGGGATATAGACGAACGAGCCGTCGGAGAATACTGCCGCATTGAGCGCTGCGTAGTAGTTGTCGCGATAACCCACCACCTGACCTAAATATTTCTTCACCAAGTCGGGATGCTCTCTGACAGCCTCCGACATCGAGCAGAATATTACGCCAAGTTCGGCGAGTTTCTCCTTATGTGTGGTCTTGACGCTCACCGAGTCGAGCACGGCATCGACAGCGACTCCCGCCAGATGCTTCTGTTCCTCGAGCGAGATGCCGAGCTTATTGAAAGTCTTCACCAACTCGGGGTCTACCTCATCCATACTCTTCTTGAGTTCCTTCTTCTTGGGAGCGGCATAATAACTGATCGACTGGTAATCGATCTCCGGGATATGCAGGTGTCCCCATGTCGGAGGGGTCAGAGTCTGCCAATAGCGGTAGGCTTTTAGACGATACTCCAAGAGCCACTCAGGCTCCTGCTTGAGCGACGATATCTGACGAATCACATCCTCATTGAGCCCCGGGGGAACAATCTCCGTCTCGATGTCGGATGTAAAACCATATTTATATTCCGAATTTGCAGCCTCTTCGATCACGCGGTTCGAACGCTCTGCTTTCTCCTGATTTTCTTTCACTTTTTCGGTATTTTTGCGTCCGTTCAGAGCGAATTTCATCCCGGACATTTTGACAATAGTCTCCAAATATGCAAAAATACAAAAAAAATCGCGCATTACGAAAGCAAAAAGCCATTTTCCGCAATCTAACCTAAATTTTTTTTGAGGGTGTAGAGAAGTTTGTAGTAGATGGCTCGGGGTAGATGGCCGTAGCCTAAGTCGCGGAGCATCTCTCGATTTTCTCCGGTATAGAATTTGATTATCTTGCTCAGTTTGATCTTGTGGAAGAGTTTGCGACGTGTTGCTTCGCATGAGCAGACATTGTTGCCATGTTGCCGATATAGGATGGTGCTCTCTTTGAGATTGTCGACCACGCCATATTTTGCTATCCTAAGGCCGATCCACTGGTCGTGCATGTTGGCACGAGGATCTAAGGGCAGAGAGAGGCGACGCCCCTCTCGGTTGATCATCATGGTGCATCCGGTGAAGGCGTTGCATATAGGAGTGAAGCGGAAATCCTTGCTCAGGTCCGGCTTCATCCCCTGCCAGCCCCAGAAGGAGTCGTAGATCGTATTGAGATCGCGATCGACTATCCGCAAGTCGGTGTGGATCATCACCCCCTTGCCGGGATGCTTGCGCTCGGTCTCCTGCATCTTCGCCAGTGTGTGCTCGATCTTACAGGGTAGCCACACATCATCTTGATCGCAAAACATATAATAGTCACCCTCTTCCACCATCTCAAGCATCTTCATAAAAGAATCTTTAGCCCCGAGATGTTGCTCCTTATCTTTGAGGATTACTATCTTGCCGGGATGGCGTTCGGCATATTCCGCCACGATCTCCATCGTGCGGTCGGTCGATCCGTCATCGCCGACATAAAGAGTGAAATCCGAATAGGTCTGCGCCAGCAGACTCTCGATCTGCTCGGAGATAAATTTCTCTCCATTATATGTAGCCATCAATATCGCTATTCCCATATCATTATATTTTATGAAAACACTTCTCTTAAATCTTCCTATCTGTGCACCGGAACTATCTGCGCCAGAACCCGGGTGTGAACAAGACGAGGAATGTGAAGATCTCGAGACGCCCCATCAGCATCATGCCGATCAAGGTCCATTTCACTCCGACCGGGAAGACTGCGTATGAGCCTTCCGCTCCGGTGACTCCATAGCCCAGTCCGTTACATCCCATGGCTGAGAATGAAGCAAACAGTGAATCGGAAAGGCTATATCCCGCCATCGAAATGATGCCCGTAGAGATCAAGATGATTATAAAATAGGCTGCCACGAAGGCTGATACTCGGGTCAACAGACTATTGTTCAGAGCACTCCCATTGAGTTTCACAACGTGAGTGCGGCGGGGGAAAGCGGTGACACTCACCTCATTGCGCAAGTTCTGCCAGAGCACTATGGCTCGATCCACTTTCATGCCTCCCGTGGTCGAACCGGCACACGCTCCGATACACATCAACAGGATGGTAGCGATCAGTGTAAAGGGTCCCCACTGCTCCACGCCGGGTGCCCCAAAACCGGTGCTCGTGATGGCTGCGATCACATGGAAAAGTTGATGTAACGGCAGATATGGTTGATCAGCCACCTCCCCATTGATCAGTGTCGAAATCCACACCAAGATGAATAGCCCAAAGATTATCCCGGTGTATACTCTCACCACGGTGTTATTATAGAATGCCTTGAAATTGCCCTTGCCGATGTTAAAGAGAATCAGAAAGTTCAATCCCGCCAAATACATCACAATGATAATCACCACTTCGACATATCGGGAATCCCAATACTGGATGCCGGCATTGTGGGTCACAAAGCCTCCGGTGGCTATCGCCGACATAGTCTGACACACACTGTCGAATAAGTCCATCGGGCCGATCCACAACAAAAAGATGGATACAAGTGTGATAGTGATGTAGACGCCCCAGATCGACCATGCCGTCTGCTGAATGCGAGGATGTAATTTACTGTGTAACACGCCGGTGGCTTCGGCATTAAACATAGATATGCCCGCCGATTTGTTCAATTCAGGCATCACGGCAAGCAGCAATAATATTATGCCCAAGCCTCCGATCCACTGTGTGAATGCACGCCAGAACAGAATGCCATGAGACATCTTATCCACATCTCGTATCACACTGGCCCCGGTCGTGGTAAATCCCGATATTATCTCAAATACCGCATCTGTGAAGTTCAGAGGATTCTCGCATGTCATCAGCGGAATGATGCCGATCATCCCATAAAAAATCCAGATGAATGATGTGATGATGAAACCCTCTCGAGCGCGTATTGACTCTCGCTTATGACGGGTGGTAACCATAAATATTCCACCTATAGCCCCTGATGCCAATATAGCGATTAAAAAGGAGATCCAATCATGTTCCCCATAAATGATGCTGACTATCATCGGCAGTAACAAGATGATGCCATTCATCATCATAAGCTGACCCATTATATAGGTCATGGCTCCTATGCGTAGGGATGTCTTTATTGTCATTTCTTTATCCTTTCTCGTTCTCTATATTAACGGAGTTATCCCGTTTTATTATCTTAAGAGATTAAGAGATTACTGACTATCTAAAGAACTTATTGACCTTGGATAGCGAGCCGGTGAGGAAGAACACCATCACACGGTCACCGGGCTGGATATGTGTGCGACCCTCTACGAGCATACCTTTTCCATCTCTTACGAGCCCGGCTATCGTTATGCCTTGTGGCAGTGATAGTTCGCAGATCGGCTTGGATACAATCTTCGAGCCGGCTGTGGCTGTGATGCCGGTCACTTCCGCCTTGTCGGTGGCAAGACATTGGGTTGATGCCCCGTTCGACTGCAAAAGAAGGTTGATCACCATGCTGGCATTCAGTTGCTTCTTGTTGACTATCTTATTGATAGAGAGGCTCTCTGCCTCTTCCATATATTCGAACTGCTCGATGCGTGCCAAGGTCTTGCGAACTCCATGTTCTCGTGCCACCATGCATGCCACGATATTTGCCTCCGAACTGCCGGTCAGCGCCAAGAATACATCGCAGTTGGAGATTCCCTCCTCTTTCATTGTCACGATGTCGCTCGACTTGGCTGTCACGATCACTACCTCGGGGAATTTACATGCCATCTCTCGGCATCGATCCTTGTCCGGATCAATCACCGTGATCGAGGGTGAGATCGAATCGTCGGCTCGTAGTAGTTCCAATAAGTTCTCGGTTACGCGCCCCGCTCCGGTGATCATGATGTTGCTCGGCTTCACAAATTCACAGGAGAACATCTTGCGGACTCTCACCATATCGTCGGATAGGGCAGAGGTATAGAGCGTGTCGCCCGCCTTGATCATGTCATCGCCTCGAGGGATGATGACTCGATCGCCTCGCTTGATGGTCGAGACGTGGAAGTAGCGCGGATCTTGATTAGAACTTATGTCGCGAAGTGTCTTCCCCTCCAAGGGATTGCCCGGCTCGACTCTGATGCCTGCCACCATCAGTTCTCCCTTATGGAGCATAATCATCTCTGATGCCCAATTCTCTTTGATGAATCCGACGATCGTATCAGCCACCGAGAGCTCGGGGCATATCGTCATATCGATGCCGAGACGTCGAAGCATCGCCTGAATCTCGGGCTGGGAATATTCCGGGTCGTCGACACGTGCCACACACTTCTTGGCGCCCAACTGAGCGGCAAATTCGCATGCCACGATATTGGCATTGTCGTCCGGCGTCACTGCTACAAAGATGTCGGCCTCGCCGGCGCCGAACTCTTCCAGATCGCGTACGCTGGTGGGCTGGCCAAGGGCGGTCAGAAAGTTATGGCTTGCATCCAATTCTTGCAGTCGCTCCGGATTACTACCCATCAAGACTACATCCTGATCTTCGACAGATAGCATCGCTGCAAGGTGCATCCCCGTCTCTCCATCTCCTGCTATCAATATTCTCATCTTTATCTCTCTTTATCTTCTCGTTGATTTTCTTCTCTTCCCCGCTTCTCTATCCTATTTCTTTTTTATCTTTTATTTGTCGGGCTGCCACCGGTTGATGATCTCTGCCACACGCCGAGCATCCTCCTCCATCACCGGAGAGATAGGCAGTGAGAGCTCGCGTGCGTGGATCATCTCTGTGATCGGCATCTCCGTTTTAGCCAATACGCTATCTTGATAGCACTCCTGACAGTGAGGCGCTATCGGATAGTGGATAAGTGTTTCCACCCCATTGTCGGCAAGAAATTTCCGCATTTCATCGCGTTTTTGGCTCAATATGGGGAATATATGGAACACATGACTATCCCAATTCTCGATTTTGGGCAGTATGACTCGATTATTCTCGATTTCATCGAGATAAATGCGTGCAATCCGGCGTCGCCGTTCGTTCTCTTCATCAAGATAACGAAGTTTGACGCGGAGTATAGCCGCCTGGATCTCATCGAGGCGCGAGTTGCGTCCACGGTATTTGAACACATACTTGCGTGAGGACCCATAGTTGGCGATTTGACGGATCGCTTCTGCCAGCTGATCGTCGTCGGTGGTGACAGCACCGGCATCACCGAGTGCCCCCAAGTTCTTGCCGGGATAGAAACTATGTCCTGCCGCCAAGCCAAGACTGCCGGTAAGGCGATCTCCATATCGGCAACCTTGTGCCTGGGCATTGTCTTCAAAGAGCAATAGCCCGTGGCGTTGGCATGACTCTTCCATCTTCTTGTCGTATGAGCATCGACCATATAGATGGACTGTCATAAGTCCCTTCACGTCGGGAGTGATCATTTTCTCGATCAAATCGGTGTCTATCTCGAGCGTATCGAGACTTGGCTCCACGCCTACCGGGGTCAATCCGGTCTCGCTGATCGCCAAATAGGTAGCGACGAATGTATGTGCCGGCACCAGTATCTTATCGCCCGGCTTCAGTCGTCCAAGTTCGATCATGGCGCGCAAGATAAGTGTGAGGGCATCGAGTCCGTTGCCACACCCTATGGCATGCTTGGTGCCTATATAGGCGGCGTACTCCTGCTCGAATCGCTCCACCTCCTCGCCCTGGAGATAACGACCCGATCTCACAACTCTCGTCACAGCCTCTTCGATCTCTGCGCCATGACGCTCGGTGACTCTCTTTAGATCAAGAAATTTTATCATTACATCATATTAATACTTCCAATATATATGTGGCTGCTCCTGCCAAGTAGCCCAACAGAGCCGGAATGGTGAATTTCTTCAGATACCAGCCGAAATTGATCTTCTCCAAGCCCATCGCGATAACACCGGCTGCCGATCCGATGATCAGCAGGCTACCACCCACACCGGCACAGTAGCTGAGGAACTCCCAGAAGATACCATCTTGCATAAAGTATGCAGCATGTCCGACAGCCGACGGGTCGGCAAGGGGATACATACCCATCACACCAGCCACGAGAGGCACATTGTCGAAGATCGATGACATCATACCCAGCAAGATGTTGATCAGATAGACATTGCTTACATACTCGTCGAGCCATGCAGCGATGGCAGCCAAGACGCCGGTGGCTTGAAGCACTGCCACTGCCAGCAGGATGCCCAAGAAGAAGAGTATCGAGGGCATATCGATTCGAGACACTACGTAGGGCAAGCGGTGCTGCTTACGGCGCTCGATACGCTTGCCATTGTAGAAAATATCGGTATATAGCCACAATGCTCCCAACACGAAGAGCATCCCGACGAATGGGGGCAAGTGGGTGATACTCTTGAACACCGGCACAAAGAGCAGGCCGAACACTCCGAGGCAGAGTATCGTGGTGCGCTCGGCATTCGACATGCCATGCGTCTGGTCGGGCAAATCCTGTTTTGGCTCCGGCAGTGTCCCCTTCAGACTTCGGCTCACTATGAGCAGAGGCACGATCGTCGCCACCAACGAGGGTAACAAGACGCGTTCTATCAGGGCGAGGGCAGTGACATTACCTTTGACCCAGAGCATAATGGTGGTGATATCGCCAATAGGGCTCCATGCGCCACCCGTGTTGGCAGAGATCACGACCATACCGGCATATAGCCATCGCTCCCTCTTATCTTCGACAATCTTGCGGAGCACCAACAACATCACGATCGTAGTGGTCATATTGTCGAGCACTGCCGAGAAGATAAAAGTCACACCGCAGATCACCCACAACAAGATCTTCTTATTGCGTGTGCGGATATGCTGTGTGATAATCGTAAATCCTCCATGGATGTCGACCAATTCGACGATCGTCATCGCACCAATCAGGAAGAATAGCGTCTGCGTCACATCGCCGAGCGATTCCACCAACTTGATATCGGTGACGTATGACAAAGCCTGCTTGTGAAGGCTCTCATTCGCCACCAATGGATGAGAATCTACGTATGCTTTCAATCCCTCTCCATCCAATAGGGGAACGATATACTCCGCTCCCATCGCGTAAATCACCCACATCAACATGCCGAGCATCAAGGCGGTAGCTGTCTTGTCCACCCTCAGCGGATGCTCCAATGCTATGGCGAGGTAACCTACAAAAAATAAAACTACTAATGCGGTAATCATGGTTTGATTCAGATTTGATTTTCTTCGATTTTATCGTGTTTTTTTGTTTATGGCTCGACTTATAGTATGTGATATGACTTACACGCACCCCGAGGGGTGCGTGCAGATTATTTCTTTTTCTTCTTTTTGGATTTAGAGCCGGATTTCGACTTCGAACTCTTCTTGGAGGTCGATTTCCCCTTGCTCGGTAGTTTCAGTTTGTCGCCGGGGTGAAGTTCGTCGCCCTTAAGTCCGTTGGCTTTCTTCAGTTCCGACACGGTGGTGCCATATTTCTTGGCGATGGTAGAGAGGTTTTCGCCACTCTTCACACTGTGGGTTGTGGCAGCCTTCTTCTCTTGTTTCTTACCTTTTTTATCTTTTTTCTTGGAAGAGGCAGAAGTGGTATCAGTCTTTTTCTTCTTGGGAGATTGAGCAGTGCTGCTTTGCGAAGCGTATGTTTCCTGCTTGGATGGAGCCACAGCCTTGGCACCCGAAGCGTCAGCTATTTCGCGCGAGGTTGTGATGCGGAGCATCTGCCCGGTGCGCACGGAGTTGCGAGTCAGATTGTTCCACCCCTTGATGTCAGCGACAGTGACATTGTATTTGGTGGCGATAGAGGCCAAAGTCTCGCCCGGTTCGACCTTGTGCGAGACGGTCTTGGTGGCTCCACTCGAAGCCTTTCTCACAGTGGGAGAGGATGTGGCGGGAGTCGTCTCGATGGGAGTATCGTCGGTGGCGGGCACATCGTCATAGATCGAAGGTTCTTCCACCATAGCCACATCGCCGTCGGCAGGCTGATCGCCCGGCACGGCATCCGTGCGCTGAGCATAAAGTTCAGCTTCATAACCCAAGATTTCATCTTCACTCATGATATATGCTTGGATCTGCTGAGAGGGGAGCACCAGAGTGTAGGCGTGTTCGCTATTGCCGGGGATGATATCAGCGCGGAATTGGGGATTGAGCACACGGAGTTCATCCAAGGGGATGTTGAGCACCTTGGAGATTTGGTTGAAGTGCACGCGACGTGAGATCATCAGAGTGTCGGTGATGAGGGGCTTTGTGGCGAGCACGGGGCTGATGTTATGATATGGATAATAGTTCATCACATAATTTGCGGCGATGAACATGGGGACATATCCACGAGTTTCAGCGGGGAGATAATTATAGATCGACCAGAAATCGTGAGAAGCTTGGTCGCCTCCGGCGCGACGGAGCGCCTTATTGACAGTGCCGGGGCCGCAGTTATAGGCAGCGATAGCCAGCGACCAGTCGCCGTAGGTATTGTAGAGGTCTTTCAGGAATTGAGCCGCTTTGGCTGAGGATACGTATGGGTCACGACGCTCATCGACCAGCGACGATATCTCCATATCGAGGCCTCGACCTGCAGCCAAGGTGAACTGCCAGAGACCACTGGCGCCATGCTTGGAGACGGCATTCGGATTGAGGGCTGATTCGATCACCGGCAGATACTTCAGCTCCAATGGCAGGCCATTCTCTTCGAGAGCCTGCTCGAAGATCGGCGTATAATAGATGCTCAGACCCAACAGCACCGGCACGGTGGAGCGTCCCCTCTTGGTGTATCGCTCGATATAGCTCTTCACAATCTGATTGAAAGGCATCTCAATCACGGTGTTGAGACGAGAGAGACGCTCTCTGATCACTTCGTCAGAGGCCTCGACATCGCTTTGCGTCTTGTAGCGGTCGTCGGTGGCGGTATAGTTCTTCAGATACCACCCCTCGAGCATCTTCTGTGTATCGACTTCGTAGCTCTCGGGATAGATGATATCGGAGTCGGTGATATCGCTCTTGAGGTCGAGCACGGTTTTAGCCTTGTCGGCATTGATCTCCAATGCCGGCACCAGCGCCATTATCGCCGCCGCTGCTATGGTTATGAGTTTTCTATTCATATCGTTATGATGTGTAGAGAGTTTACTATTTTAATAGATGAGTAGAGAGTTTTCTTAGAAAGTCAAAGCCCAGTTCAGACCGATGGCGGGCTTGCCGCTACGTCCCGGTTGTGACATCAGCGTTGGCGCCCAGTCGATCGAGAGGTCTGGCGAGACGTCAAAGTGGGTTAACGATGCATCGACGTATGCATCAAGCATGCAGAGGGCGTAGAGCGCCACCATGCCGATGATGCACATGTCGCGAAATCTTCGCGCCTGGTCTTTGCGACTTTTGAACACTCGCTCCAACCAGCTGTGGTCCAGACTCTCTTCCGTCGTGGTGGGCGGGAAGAAGTCCATATAAGAGCAGGTCGACGGGTCATTATCGAGCAGGTCGCTATATCCCTGCATATAGTCTTTATACTGACCGTTGTTCCAGCTCGTGGCGTAAGCTAATCCCATGAATCCTCCGATCACTATGGGGAGCTTCCAGTAGCGTCTGTTATAGATCTGGCCGAGTCCGGGGCATAGCGCCGAGAGCCATACGGCACGTGCCGGCGAGGGGTTGAAGGGTATCTTACCATCTTCGGTGTAGACGTAATCGTCAGCCCGAACTTCGGTCGGAGGGATGCTGTCGAGCGGAGGGATGCTATCGAGGGCGACAGTCTCCGGATCGGGGGTCTGCGCCATCACTCGCGGAGTGAAGTAATCGAATGGCATCACCAAAAGTATACACAACACCATCAAGAGCACCCTCTCCGGGAGTCGTGTCGGCATTTCGTTACTTTTGTCTCTTTTCATCACTTTATCTATCCACCTCCGGTCGGTCGCAAATGTCAGTCGGCAGTGCGACGTCGAGGAGGTGTTATGATCAGGGTTATTCAAGCGCCTTGATCAGACGGTGCAACTCATCGTCTGAGGCGAATTTAATTGTTATCGAACCGCGTCCATTGGCGTTGCGAGCGAATTTCACCGGCATGCTGAAGCGTTGCGACAACTTGTCGACAATCCCGGCGTATGGATCGTTGGCAGCTTCGGCTTGCTTGCGCTCCTGCTTCTTTCCTTCAGCGATCTCGCGAGCCATCTTTTCGACAGCTCTCACCGAAAGGCCCTCTTTGAGGATCTTCTTATAGAGACGGAGCTGCTCCTTGGGTTCGGTGACAGCCAAAATGGCGCGAGCGTGCCCCATGTCGATGAGTCGGTCGCGAAGTCCGAGCTGAATCTCGGCGGGCAACTTGAGCAGACGTAGATGGTTGGCGATGGTGGCACGATTCTTGCCGAGGCGCTCTGACAGTCGTTCTTGCGTCAGAGAGTAGGTGTCGATCAGCTTCTTGAAGCCGAGCGCCACCTCTATCGAATTGAGATCTTCGCGCTGGATATTTTCGATCAGCGCCATCTCGGTCATCTCGGAGTCGGAGACGGTGCGGATATAAGCCGGCACGGTGGTGAGGCCGGCGCGAGCCGCAGCACGCCATCTTCTCTCTCCGGCGATGATCTGATAGTTGCCGCTGTCGGTGAGACGCAACGTAAGAGGCTGCACGATGCCCAATTCGCGGATAGAGGTAGCCAACTCATTGAGGCTCTCTTCCGAGAAGGTGCGTCGCGGCTGGTCGGGATTGGGCACTATCCGCGCTATATCGATCTCCGATATTGCCGAACTCCCATCCGTGCGTATCTCTCCCATGCTGATCAGGGAGTCAAGCCCACGGCCTAAAGCATTCCTCTTCTCTTTCATCTCTTTTTCCTATTTCTGGTTCGTAGTTCTTTGGATAACTGTGTATAGGCGATAGCGCCACGCGAATCGGGATCATACAAGATCACCGGGAGACCATGGCTCGGTGATTCCGATAACTTGATATTGCGGGGGATCACAGTCGAGAACACCATATCGCCGAAGTGCCCCTTAAGCTCTTCGAAGATCTGATTGGCGAGACGAAGTCGTGCGTCATACATGGTGAGGAGGAATCCCTCGATCTCGAGCTGTGGACGTAGGCGAGTCTTGATGATTCTCACGGTGTTGAGGAGCTGAGCGATACCCTCCAAGGCGAAATATTCGGCTTGCACCGGTATGAGCACCGAGTCGGCGGCGGTCAGGGCATTGACCGTGATGATTCCCAACGATGGGCTACAGTCGATAAGAATATAGTCGTAGTCATCTCTGACGCTTTCGAGCACTCGCGACAGGGTGCGTTCGCGGTCGGGACGATTCATCAACTCGACCTCGGCGCCGACCAAGTCGATGCGCGAGGGGATGATGTCGAGTCCCTTGATTCGGGTGTGCATTATCGCATCGGGTGTGGGATATTCGTCGATCAGACATTCATAGATGGTAGCATCCGTATCGGTCGGCTCCACCCCTATACCTGATGTGGCGTTGGCTTGCGGGTCGGCATCTACAAGCAGCACGCGCTGCTTGTCCGTAGCCAGACAAGCCCCAAGATTGAAGGCTGTTGTGGTCTTACCCACACCACCCTTCTGATTTGCTATTGCTATTACTTTTCCCATATAAGCGAATTAATCCACAAAAATAGTGATTTTTTGGCTATTATCCGAATAATAGTGTTAAAATCAGCTCTTTTTATCACCCAATTTTTATCAAAAAATGTTAATTTTTCTCCCGGTGATATGTTGTCACTATAGAAATAATGTTCTATGGAGCAGACACTTAGCTTAATTTTTCGGTGGCTTCGCGGATGCGTTTCATGGCTTCGCGGATGTTGTCGTCGGAGGTGGCGTAGGATAGGCGGATATGACCGTCGGCACAGAATGCGGCACCATCGACACAAGCCACATGAGCCTCTTCAAGCAGATACATCACATAGTCTCCACTCGAGGTGATGACCTTATCGCCGGCCTTCTTGCCGATCAGCGACTTGACATCGGGGAGAAGGTAGAATGCCCCTTCGGGACGATTGCAACGCCAGCCCGGAATTTCGGATGCCAATTGATAGATCAGCCGGCTGCGACGCTCGAATGCCTTTCTCATCTCTTCGACACAAGTCTGGTCGCCGATGTAGGCAGCTTCAGCCGCTTTTTGGGCTATCGAAGAGGCTCCCGAGGTGTATTGTCCTTGAAGTTTGGTCACTGCTTTTGCGATCTGAGCCGGGGCTGCCATATATCCGATGCGCCAGCCGGTCATGGCGTAGGCTTTCGACACGCCGTTGATCAGGATGGTGCGATCTTTCATGCCCGGGAGGGTGGCAAAGCTCTTGACACCTCCACGGAAGTTGATATGTTCGTAGATTTCATCGGAGAGAATGATAATCTCGGGGTGACGGCGGAGCACTTCGGCGAGAGCTTCCAATTCCTCTTCGCTATAGACAGATCCTGTAGGATTGCAGGGGGAGTTGAGCATCAGCACCTTGCTGCGAGGGGTGATGGCTTGCTCGAGTTGATCGGCAGTGATCTTGAAGTCATGCTCGGCGGTGGCTTCGATAGTTACGGCGACACCTTCGGCGAGTTTCACCATCTCTACATACGACACCCACGCCGGAGTGGGGATCAGCACTTCATCACCAGGGTCGACCACAGCCAGGAGGGCGTTGGCGAGTTCTTGCTTGGCGCCATTGCCCACCACGATCTGAGAGGGCTCATAGTCCAAGCCATTCTCACGGCGGAGCTTGTCGCAGATGGCACGGCGCAATGACTCATAGCCTGCCACTGCTGTATAGCGCGAATAGTTCTCGGCGATGGCTCTTTGTCCCGCCTCTTTGATGTGAGCCGGGGTGTCGAAGTCAGGCTCTCCTGCCGACATGCCGATGATATCTACTCCTGCGGCACGCAGCTCGTTGGTCTTCTGCAACATAGCCAGTGTGGCTGATGTCGAAAGATTGTTGATTCTCTTGGAAATTAGATTCATTATGTTTGCTGTTTATTGGTTTCTTTTTGTCGAAGTACTTTCCCTTGTTTTTGACAAGTCACTGTCGGTTCGGTTTATTTGCCGAGAGTGCCGAACTAATCGCCGAGCGATTCGATCTTGGGCACTATCAGCGTTATCGTGGTGTTGGGATCAAGTCGGTGACCACCCTCGAAATCTACAGCCTGACTGTAGTGTTCGAGATATTCATCCTTGCAGTTGACCACATCATCTTGTGTACCGAAGAATGCAGTCACCAGTTCGGGATAATCCTTGTTCTTGCCGATGATGCCGAATTTGGGATCGAACTGCTTAGCCTCCAATGCTTCATATTTCTTGACGAGTTTGGCACTGACTTCGAAGTCGGTGGCGCCATCTTGGCGCGGATTGTGGAAAGGAAGTCGCTGTCCTATCTTCTCACTCATGTGTTGGGATACATGGAACGAGGGATTGATCAAGATGCGATGGAATCCGCGAAACATTTGGGCGAACATACCGCCCATCGAGGTGCCGACGATGATGGCATCGGGTCGCAACATCGATGCCAATTTCTTGAGTTGTGTCATCGCCACTTCGGGTTGGATGGCTATATCGGGAGAGATCACTTCATATTTGGAGAGTGTGCGTCGCAGGCGTTGTGCTGTGGTCGACTGCCCCGATGAGGAGAGCCCATGGAGATAGACCACTTGTCGCTTATTACCTTTATCTTTGCTCATATTATCCGATTTTATCCTGTTTTTCTATTCTTAAAATGCGATTAAATCGGGAATTTTTGCCGATTTTATCGACGTTTTTGCCTTCGGCGTCAGTCGCATTGCTTCTTCGCCATCGGGGTCTCTTGCCAGATATAGATCTTGTCGGAGGGGCGCACCTTCTCCGGCACAGGCATGGAGAAGAGTTGACCTTTGGTGACACGTTCCACCGGCTTGAGATCGAAGCGGAGTTCTTCGACTTTCATGATAAGAGCGCCGGTGGTGGGGCCGGAAATCACGATTTCATCGCCGATTTTCAGTTCTCCGGCTTCGAGGAGGAACTCTCCGACACCGAGACGTGAGAAGTATCTGATGGCCTTGGCGGCATATTGTTTTACGCGCGTTGCCGAGGAGCCATATTTCGAGCTCCACTCGCCGAGACGTTGTCCCATATAGTATCCGTTCCAGAAGCCGCGGTTGAACACCTTGGCGAGGCGTTCGTCCCAGCGAGCCACCATCTCATCGCTATAAGTACCATCGCAGATGGCTTGAAGAGCTTCGGAATAGCAAGCCACAGTCTCAGCCACATATTCCGGGCCGCGTGCACGGCCCTCGATCTTGAAGACTCGGACTCCGGCGTCGACCATCTTATTGAGGAAGTGGATAGTCTTCAGGTCTTTGGGCGACATGATATATTGATTTTCGATGTCGAGTTGCTCGCCGGTTTCGCGGTCGGTGACTCGATATGCACGGCGGCATATCTGGTTGCATGCTCCCCGATTGGCTGATGAGTTCATCTCGTGGAGGCTGAGGTAGCATTTGCCGCTCACCGCCATGCAGAGTGCACCATGACAGAACATCTCGAGGCGGACATCCTTTCCTCCGGGACCCTTAATACCTCTCTCGCGAATCTGCCGAGTGATTTCACCGACTTGATCCATGTTGAGCTCTCGTGCCAGGACCATCACGTCGGCAAACTGAGAATAGAACGCTACGGCTTCGGTGTTGGAGACATTGACTTGAGTCGATATATGCACCTCTTGACCGATGGAGCGAGCATAGAGGATAGCCGCCATATCGGAGGCGATGATAGCGGAAATGCCGGAGGCTTTGGCACGGTCGATGATGGTGCGCATCAGCTCCATGTCGGAGTCGTAGATTACGGTGTTGACAGTAAGATAGGTCTTGACTCCATGTTCGGAGCAAAGAGCGGCTATCTCCGTCATATCATCGGCAGTAAAATTGGCACTCGAACGCGACCGCATATTGAGTCCTTCGATGCCGAAATAGACTGCATCGGCACCCGCCTTGATGGCTGCTGCCAATGATTCGCGACTCCCCACCGGAGCCATTATTTCAAAGTCTTTTCTATTCATTGAGATGATGTGTTTTTTCGTTGACCTTCGACGGGAGTGGATCCGAGAGCCTCTTTAGTGGCTATATAGTAGGTCACCGCACCGAAGGTGAGTGATTTCCATTTGCAGTCGGCGAGTCCGGCTTGCGACATTAAGGTGGTCATCGCCTCACGCTGGGGAGCCGCCGCGATGCTTTCTGGCAGATAGGTATAAGCTCGGGGATCTCCCGAAACCATCCTTCCGATCAGCGGGATAATGCAACGCGTATAGAACTGATAGAGCCATAGCGTCAAGCCGCGACGTGGGCGCGACAGCTCGATGATGCATAGTTTTCCGCCGGGACGCAAGACGCGAGCCATCTCTGCCAGACCTTGGCTGAGATGCTCGAAATTGCGCACACCATACGCCACAGTGATCAGATCGAATCGGTCGTCATCATAGCTGAGGTGGAGTGAGTCTCCCTGTTCGAAGGATATGTTCTGCTGAGCGTTTTGATCGAGTTTTTTCAGCTTTTTCTCGGCTATGCGGAGCATACCCTCAGAGAGGTCCACCCCCTTGATGCGGGAACGCGGGAAGCGGCGATAGAGCTCGAAAGCGATGTCACCGGTGCCGGTGGCTATATCGAGGATCTCATAACCGATATGGGCACTCATCTGCTTGGTGGCGACATTCAGAGCACGTCTTTGCCACAGGCGATGGAGTCCGAAGGTCATCGCCAGGTTCATAAAGTCGTAGGCGGGTGCGATCGAGTCAAACATCTCTTCGACTTGCTCGCTCTTGGCGCGACTGTCGTCGTAGGGATGGATCAACTCGGCTCCGGAGAGCCGCTCAGCACTCTGTTCCTTTTCTATGTCGCTCATTTCTGTGATAAATTCCTTTTTACTCGATTTTATCGCGTTTTTTAATATTTACTATTCTTTCTTCTTCTCGATTTCATCGCATATTTTCAGTGTCTTGTCAGCTATTACAAGTCCTTGAAGAAACTGCGGCGGCGACGGTGTTGACGAGTCTCGAAATATCCCCATTGACTCTGCACCTTCGCATTGGTTTCGAGCTCAGGATTCGACTCGGCTAATTTGAAGCCCTTCTTCTGGTAGTATGGGATCAGGTCTTGGAATAGCAGGGCATTCACACCCTTGTTTTGATAGGAAGGATGGGCAGCCACGAGGAGAAGATCCACGCGGTCGTTCTTACCCTTGATGCCCTTGAGCAGATGATACCATCCGAAGGGGAAGAGCTTGCCACCCGATTTCTGAAGAGCACGACTCATCGAAGGCATCGAGATGCCTACACACACCAACTTATCATCGCTATCGACGATCAGAGTCACCAGGTCAAGATCGAGCAGGTCGAGGTAGATCTTGATGTAATGGTCGATTTGGCGTTGAGTCAGCGGCGAGTATTGATAGAGATCCTTGTATGCTTCGTTGATAAGCTCGAAGAGGGCGTGGCCATATTGTTCTTTGAGTTTTTTACGATTGGTGAACTTCAAGACCTTGAGGCCGAATTTCTTCTTAACGATTTCGGCGATGCGTTCATATCTCTCGGGGATCTTGTCGGGGACACCCATTTGGAACTCGATCCAGTCAGATTCCTTGGCATAGCCGAGGTGCTCCATGTGGGTCGGATAATAGGGATAATTATAGATAGTCGCCATGGTCGACAGCTCTTCATACCCCTCGACGAGCATACCCTCCTGGTCGAGGTCGGTGAAGCTGAGGGGGCCGATGACGCGAGTCATGCCCTTGCTGCGAGCCCAATCTTCGACAGCCTTGAGCAGAGCAGCCGACACTTCGAAATCATCGATGAAATCGACAAAACCGAAGCGAGCATTCTTCTCATTTCCCTTTTCGTTGACTTGTCGGTTGATGATGCCGGCGATGCGTCCTACAGGCTTGCCGTCGCGATAAGCCATAAAGAGGATCTGATCGCAAAACTCAGCAGCGGGGTTGTAGCCGGGGTTGAGAGTGTTGATCTCATCCAATAAGAAGGGGGGAACATAATATTCATTCCCCTTGTAGAGGTCGACCTGGAACCGGATAAATGCCTTAAGATTTCTCTTAGTAGGCTTGATTTCTCTAATTTCTACCATTTATTTAAGTGTAAGCCAGATTAGAAGCATCACCATCAGTGTGATGAATGCAATTAGAAGATAGTATATTTGAGTCGAGCTGCGGCGTTCGATGGCGAGTTGCAGGTCGGCAATAGTTGAATAGAGAGTAGTCTCTACGCAGTTGTTGGCGATGCGGCGGAGACGTGGCAGGGAGGTGGGAAGATGGTCCAAGACCTCGTTGAGGATCTTGCCATAGCTGCGGATATCCTCGGCAGTGTCGCGTGGAGAGAGCTTCGACTGCTGGTCATAACCCACATTGATCAGCTTGAGATTCTCATTATATTCGGTGAATATAATCGTCTCAGGAGTGATCGGATTGTGTGCAATATGATTTTCCTGAATATACTCCATGGCATATAGCAGTTGAGTCTGGAGGCGATCCAAGATCTTGGGTGTGAGACGCTTCTCATCGATGAGTCTGCGCAGGGAATAGCCATAGACGTCGTCGGTGATAATAGCCATGCCGACACCCGGCACATCTTCGAAGTCATTGACCATCACGATGTTGGGGTGCGACAAGTTATAGCGTGTCTCAAACTCCTGGTTAAGCATCTCTTGATACTCTTTTTGCTCGGCATACTCCGGTTTGAGGGCTTTGAGCATAACCCATTTGCCATGCTTTCGCACGGTATATACGTTATAATACTTCTCCTCCCATTCCGGTAGAAGGGTCAGATCCGACCACTTGCCTGTCGGGTCGTTGATGGGTATCTTTTTCTCTTCTTTGCTTACGTATGCTTTGCTTTGATCCACGTCAGTATGGTTTTAGGTGATAGTTTTTATTGATTATTATCCCACGAGGGGAACAGTCTTGAGCATCATATCAGTCGATAATATCGAAGCCGCAATATTTACGGAGACATTCCGGCACGATGACACCTTCGGGGGTCTGATTATTTTCGAGGATTGCAGCCACGATTCTGGGCAGAGCGAGTGCCGAACCGTTGAGAGTGTGGCAGAGGTGAGTTTTCTTGTCGCTGCCACGATAGCGGCATTTGAGTCTGTTGGCTTGGTAGCTTTCGAAGTTTGAAACCGAAGAGACTTCGAGCCATCTCTTCTGGGCGGCGCTCCACACTTCGAAGTCGAAAGTGATGGCGGAAGTAAAGCTCATATCGCCGCCGCAGAGGCGCAAGATATGCCAGGGGAGACCAAGCTTTTCGAGCAGTCCCTGCACATGGTCTTTCATTTCTTCGAGAGCGGCGTATGAATTTTCAGGCTTCTCGATGCGCACGATCTCTACCTTGTCGAATTGATGGAGGCGATTCAAGCCTCTCACATCCTTGCCATAGCTGCCGGCTTCGCGAC
The DNA here is from genome assembly GCA_051872035.1 of Lepagella sp. Lineage (GTDB taxonomy): Bacteria > Bacteroidota > Bacteroidia > Bacteroidales > Muribaculaceae > Lepagella. The sequence continues at coordinate 5,164 of JBJEDL010000027.1, read as the reverse complement.
GCCAGCAGGGTGAGTAGGCGCAATTCTTCTTGGGGAGTTCATCTTCAGCCAAGATCACATCGCGATAGATATTGGTCACCGGCACTTCAGCAGTCGGGATAAGGTAGAGATTGTCGAGGCCGACATGATACATCTGCCCCTCCTTGTCGGGCAATTGGCCTGTGCCATAACCGGATGCTTCATTCACGGCGAAGGGTGGCTCCACCTCGATGTAACCGGCTTTCCAAGCCTCATCGAGGAAGAATTGTATCAATGCTCTCTGGAGGCGGGCACCCTTACCGACATAGAAGGGGAAACCGGCGCCGGTCACCTTGACACCGAGTTCGAAGTCGATGATGCCATATTTCTTGGCAAGATCCCAGTGAGGGAGGGCATCTTCGGGGAGGTCGGGGATCACTCCACCCTCTTTCTCCACCACGTTGTCTTCGGCGGTCAAGCCCTCGGGCACGGCCTCGCAAGGCATATTAGGCACAGTCAGGAGGAGATTGCGCATCTCCTCTTCGCACTCTGCCAGGCGGTCTTGCAGCTTCTTGGTGTTACCTTTGAGTTCAGCCACTCTGGCTTTGGCGGCATCGGCTTCATCCTTTTTACCATCTTTCATCAGGGCGCCGATCGAGGAGGCAAGTTTCTTTAACTCCGAGGCATCGCTTTCGGTGGTCTGTTGAAGTTTGCGTCGTTCGGCATCGATATCGAGGATTTTGCCAATTATTTCTTTGCCGTCAAATCCCTTAACGGCAAGGCGCGCGATCACATATTCGGGATCTGCTTTTATAGTTTGTAGAGTCAGCATTGTTGGTAGTGTTAAGGAGAGTTTTAGTTGGGTTGATATCTTATGGAGGGATCAATTATTGAGGAGAGATTTCACAGCCTCAGAGATGGCACGACCTTCGGCGCGGCCGGCGAGACGTTTGCTGGCGACGCCCATCACCTTGCCCATGTCGCGAGGGCCGGCGGCTCCGACCTCGGCGATGATTGCCTTCAGCTCGGCAACCAGTTCATCTGCAGAGAGTTGCTTGGGGAGATATTCCTCCAGCACACTCGCCTCGGCCAATTCATTTTCAGCCAATTCCGGGCGATTGTTATCCTCATAAATCTTGGCACTTTCTTTGCGTTGTTTCACCATCTTAACGATGATCTTGGTAGCAGTCTCATCGCTAAGTTCGCCATTAGCACCCTTGGCGGTCTTAGCCTCAAGGAATTCCTTCTTGGCGCCTCTGAGAGCCTCAAGGCGCACTCTGTCGCGGGCAAGCATCGCTTTCTTGATGTCCTCGCTTACTTGATCAAAAAGATTCATATATCGTTCTTTTTTAATGTTTTTACTGATATAAGAACGCGCTCTAAACCCTCATCACGCAGCGAGACCACCCCTGCCGGGATGTCTCAAAATTGCAAGAAAAGGAGTTAACACACTCTTTAACTTGCAAATTTAAGAAAAATTTTTGTAAACAGCCCGATTTCCCCTAATTTATTTAGAGCACGTTCCTTGATTTTATTGGATTTTTCGAGATTTTTTCAATTATGTTTTGTAACATATTGATTTTCAATTCGATATAGCCAGAAGCAACGAGCCAATTTTTTCATCGAACACACGAGAAAAAGCTTTATTTGTAAACAATTGATAATCAGCACATTGTAAGTTTTGGCGAGAATTTTACATTTATTAACATTTTAACGCATTGATTTTCAGATAGTTGCAAACCAGTCGGCGAGTCGATTTTTCTTGCATCTTGCGATTAAAACTTGTAATTTTGCAGGTTGATTGTTTTTTACAATCCGTTCATTAGTTTAATCTGATCTGAGATCATGACCTTACAAGCAATGAAAGATACTACATTCTCTATTTTGAGGCGAATGCTGATGATGGTGATTATCCTCCTGATAGTCACCGGGTGCAGTTTGTCGAATCGAGACGTATACCCAAAGTTGGAAGCGATCGAACAGAACATCCAAGATCACCCCGACTCTTGTCTGATGCTTTTGGAGGGGATACGGCACTCCAAGCATCGCTCGCTGTCGGAGAGGGACTCTGCCTACTTCATTTTGTTGGAAGCCGAGGCAAGATACAAGGCGGCATACGATGACACGATCAACACCCGACTGCCATACGCGATCCGGTATTACGAAAAAGAGCAAGACATCAACAAACTCGGGAGGGCATACCTGCAGTTAGGGCTTACACATTACTATGCCCAAAATTATATGCAGGCTGTAATCGACTTCCTCAGAGCAGAGAAGCGTTTGAAAGAAAAAAACGATCCGATGCAGATGGCGATGACCTATCGGGGCATCGCCGACAGTTACTTCGGCCTTCTGGATTATGCAACTGCTGCATATTATTACAAACAAGCTCTTCCTTATTTTAATAGATATTCCGGCAAAATGTCCAAGTGGTATGTAGCTGACATATACTCGCATCTTTCTGCTTCCAGACGCTCTATATCACATAATGACACTGCTCTCAAGTACGCTAAAAAGGCGTATGATATTGCAGAGGAGTTAGATGACGATATAATGCGCACAAATTACTTAAGAAGAATAGGAGAGATCGAGATGGACTTTGAGAATTACGATAAAGCTGACACAATCTACAAACGCATATACGCATTGGGGATTAAAACGAATCAACTACAAGTAAGTGACTATCGTAATATTGGCATATTATATCTTCATAAAGGAGATATAGCAAAAGCAAAAGAATTTAGCAGAATTGTTATGTCTGTTGACAGCAACGATACTGATCTTGAACGGTTTATAGCTATGGATGAAGGAGACATAAGACGTGCATATCGTTTACTTAATAACCATTTCGGGTATCAAACAGACTACATAATCAATAAATTGTGGGCAAATGATTTTGAAACTATAATACGTCAATATTATGAAGAAGAGGAGCAAGATTTTGAAGAGAAGATCAAGCTACGCAATCGAACTATAATCTTAATGATAATCAGCAGTTTTCTTTTCACGATACTTTTTGTATGGGTTATCATACGATTAGTGTCCAAACTTAAGTCTGAAAAACATAATAGAGAGTTGCTTATTGCCAAGGCAGACAACCTGGAAGGTCAACTCTCCATCAGAGAATCGGATATCAATGCGTTGCGAAATGAAATCACTATAGCCTATAGCAAAGCGAAGCAGATCGAATTGGATGCCAAGGAGTTGCTAAAGGATCTCTTTGCCCAACAATTTAATGAAATCAACGACTTGTGCCAGGCGATAACCGAATCAAAGATACGAAATAAGTCCAAGCGCAAAGAGAGCCTTAACGATAACTATAAACTCTATGATGGAATTGCTTCGAGTTTCGACAATTTCCGTGCTAATGGAGAGTATATAAAAAAAGTCGAAGTGATGGCTAACAGTATGCTTGACAATATAGTAGACCGATTCCGAAACGATTTTCCCAAGATCAGGGAACAGGATGTTACATTGATGATCTTAAGCATCGCAAATTTCAACACGAATGCAACAAGCCTTTTCCTTGACATCGAACCCAATTTGGTACATTCTCGCAAATACAAACTTAAAATAAGGATTTTAAATTCCGACAGCATCTACAAGGATGAGTATCTATCATACTTGCCCGACAACGCGCATTAAGATTCACTTGATAATCAACATAATAAAACGACAATAAAATATAGTAATATGATTAGAAAAATTGTAATTCTTCTGTCTGTCGCACTCTTTTTAATATGTGGTGTAGGCGACACTATTGTTTCAGCTCAAGACAAACAAATAAGTACAATAATCAAAAAGGGAGGAGCTGACGTAAATCGTCCTCATAGCCCGAGCAATCAGATGATCTCTATTGAGTTTGATTCTGCGAATCACATCCTGATGTTTTCGACCAACACCAATATTGAAAGCATCTCTGCTACCTTCTGCAACCCATCTACAGGGGATGTATATTCATTTGATGTCGATTTCTCTGACCCGATAGTATATCAAGATCTTGCCTGCGGCGAGTATGAGATAGTCTGCATCTCAGATGACGGACAAGAATTCAGCGGCTATTTCACCATAAATTAAGACACACAATTAGAAAAGCAACGTATACACGCTATAACTACACACTACAAACTCGGAGCCGCCGAAGCGACATCACATGATGCCTTCAGCGGCTCCCTTTTGCTTAGAGAGCGCTCTTAATTACATAATCTCAACCGGCGACTCCGGCGCACTGAAGTGATAGTTAAGAGCAAAGCCTACAAAACAGAATAGTAGTTAAGAGCACGTTCCAAGGAACGCGCTCTTAACTATTTAATGACGGTTGCAAATGTAGGAATAAACTGTATGCCGAGAACTGCTGCAATACGGAAGAAACTCGACAACTGAATATCTGCTTTACCTCTTTCGACACGCGCAATGTAGCTCTGTTCGCGACCGAGCTTTTCGGCCACTTCACGTTGTGTCATTTTAAGTTCTCTCCTACGATCGCGGAGCAGTTGACCGTAATACCAAGATAGAGCCTCCTCGTGAAACTCCTCACGCTGAGGGGTTCCGGGATTGCCATAATCTTCATTCAACTGTTGGTTGAATGTCGGAAGCGTTGCTAATTTTTCAGGATTTAACTGTCTCATTATTCTAAATCGTTTAGTATTGTTTGAGCAATCTCGATTTGTTTTCGGTAATCTTTATTGGATTTTTTCAGAAAGCCATTTAGCAGAATAATTCGTGTGGCCTCTATGATATTTGGTTTGTCAATAGCGAAGAGAATAGTGCGATACTCATTACTGCCTACGGACACACGCATCTCATATAAATCTGTATCTTGAAGGTGTTTGACAAATTTTGTCGAGACTTCATAAACCGTCGTAACAACATCTATTACATATTTAAATTTTGTCTGTACCTTTGACGGCAGCGAGTTATAGAACGACTCAAACTGGGGCGTTTTATACACCACACGAATTTCTCCTGATTTACAATCCATTGACTTCATGACGCAAAGATAACCAATTAGTAATAAATTAGCAAATTTATTGCCAAATAATTTATTGTCAAAAAAAGAACGGTCGGAGGACTCATGTGTTAAGAGCGCGTTCCTTAAATTTTTGGGGCCGTAGGGGTCGTAGCCTTGAGTCGATTTTGATTACTTGCTGTAAGGAGCATACTCCTGTATGTGACTGAAAGCAAGTGATCAAAAGCGGCCAAGGAT
>JBJEDL010000026.1:0-8095 GCA_051872035.1 Lepagella sp. | reverse complement strand
GCAATGCCCGCATTGCGCCCTCTTTGACTTTCAAAATCTGCTCAAAAATATCCGCTCCTACGACCCCAAAAATTTTAAGGAACGCGCTCTAAATACAGAGAGCGATACCTAAATTAATATCGAAGAGGTTGAGGCGGAAATTAGCGCCGGAAGTAAAGCGTTTGCCGGAGAGCTCGCCATTTTCTGTTTGGCGTTCATTCTTAAGATAGAAACCGAACGCACCAAGAGAGACATGGAAAGCGACATTCTTCATAACGAACACTTGCAGACCCGGGGAGAAATTGAGGGTAGCCTCGACTACCTCGGTGTGGGTATCTCTCATATTACCATCGAAAGGGCGTACGAAATTGTTGGTGCCATACTTTACGCCGAGAGCGATCTCATTGAAGAGTCCGATACGACCTCGGCGAGTCAAACCGACATACTGCGTAAAGGTAAAAGCGCCGGAGAACGAGTTCGAACGATAAGAGATATCGTGGAGGTTGAAATTGATATCCTCATCGACATCGACGCCAAAAGAGCCGATGTCACCACGGGCTGAATAATAGCCGAGTTTCAGACCGATAGACATGTTATTACCGACGAAATACTGGAAATATGGCTTAATGCTGAAAGCATGAGCAGAGATATCGATATCAGAGAGGAGGTCGAGCACATCGAGGTCCTTGCTGCCGAGTTCGCCGTAAGAGACGGTGAGGCCGACAGAGAAAGACTTCTTGGGGACAAAAAGGTAATTATAGAGTTTACGGTCGAAACGGCCTTTATAACGTCCCACCTTCCAGGACTTAACGATCATAGGGATGGTGTCGCCCTTATAGATGGTCACCTCATTGGGGTTAAGATTGGAGACATCATCGACGACCTTCGAGTGGCCGTTAAGGAGGCGGATCACATCATTCTGGAGAGAATCGGGAATAAAGATATACTTACCATCGGGCACTTGCTTCATAGATGGCTCTGCAATCGAATCTTGAGCAGATGCCGGCAGAGCGAAGAGCGCCACGAGCAAGGCAATAGAGAAATTGAGAGCTTTGATCATAGATAGAAAGTTGTTCCGAAGGTTACACTAAAGAGGTTGATTTTAAAATTGGCGGACTTATAATGTCGGTTGGAGTGATAGATTTGGTCCTTGAGCGAATCGGTTTTCTGATAAGAGAATCCGAGCACACCGACATTAATTTCGATAGCCGACCAATTGGAGAGGAACATGATCAGACCGGGGGTAAGGCCGATATTGATCGAATAATTCTTCTCGTATGTGCCGCTAAGGTTCTCACCGACACCCTGAGTAAGTTTGGAGACGCCACCCCCCATTTCGAGTCGGACTTCATTGAAGAATCCGAAACGCTTGGAATGGCCGAGGGAGAAATAATTACGCATGAAGATCGTGCCAAAATAATTGTGGGAGAGAGAATATACATGGTCGAAATTCATACTTGTTTCGGCATCGAGCACGAGATCGGAATTAGCGAGTTTGAGGAGAGAGCGTTTATACGAGAACTTAGCGCCGAATACCCAATCGTTACGGACAGCGAATCCCACCATTGGTGATACCTTAAAAGAATAAGTATCGGCATCGATGTCCTCGAAGACGATAAACTGATAATTATTTTGATTGGACTGGGAATAAGAGAAAGAGAGACCGGCGATCCACTGCCCCTTAGGGATGAAGACAGTCTTCTCGATATCATGGTCAAAAGGAATGATCTTTTGGGTATCGGCGAGACGTATCGAATCCAGTATAGCCGGGGTGATATGTATAGTGTCAGAAAAAGAGTTTTGACTCTGAGCGCAAAGAGCGCCCAGAATCAAAACAAGATAGAAGGATATAGATCTTTGGAAATTACTCATAAACTAATTCAAAATCATCGAGATACATAACGGAGGAGCTACTACCGGTGAAATAGTCACCGAACTTTGAAGCGGAAGCCACGATAACGAGGTGAGTAGCGGGCGTGGTCTTGGCGCGATCGAAATAGGTGAACGGAATTTCGAGGAGTTGCAGCGAACCGTCGGGTCCATAATTTTCGGTCCAAGTGACTTGGCCGTAAGCGAGGACGTGAGTATCATCGGGGTCGAAGAGTTTCTGGTCATTGGGGTTTGTGCGGATCTCGATTGGTTCGTCGGTGAGAGCGATATAGACCTGGCCATGGTCGAGGCCGCCATTGGTGAGGCCGTAACCATCCTTAAAGACATCGACGGCACCGGGGCGATAATTAGCATAAACTCGAACCTTGGTGGGGTGGGAGCCGTTGTACTCACGACCGAGCGAGAGGACACCGTTGGTGCCATCGGTGCGTACATAATGGCCGACGAAAATATTACCGGCAGCGAGCACGTTCATAGCCTTGTTTGAAGCGAGTCGCGCGCTATACGTACCGCTATGGACCATATCGGTGGAAGCAGTGGTCAGGGTAAGGTTGGCAGTAGCGGAGCCTTCATTACCGGAACCCCAGAAAGAAGTGAGTTTATCGCCGGTCGAACCGGGGAGAGTAACAGACCTATTACCAAGCAGGGTAGAAGCGGTATAAGTGCTCCAATCCTCGAACGAAGCATTAACGATTGGGAACTTCGACTCAGTGGTGAAAGACATAATAACCGTCTCATCATATCCGTCGCAGATGGCACGATACTCGTAGGTAGTAGCCTCAGCGAGACCGGAGATTGTGACAGAATATGTTGTCGAGCCGGCGCGAGTAGCACGACGAGGAGCTGCTTGCGACGAAGAGGGATAAACAGTGGTCCAAGCCGAAGCACCGGCGGCGCGATACTGGATACCATAATTAGCAGCATTTTCGGCGTCATAGATCACGCCGGAGAGAGTAGCCTTATTGACACCAACAGAGAGGAGATCGGAGCTGCAATCGACAGTAGCGATCGGAGCGAGACGCTCGATAGCGGCATCGGTATTGGCGATGCGGAGACGGCCTTGCCCCACGAGGTGACGGCTATCGGTAGCCTCAAACGAATAGATACGCTCCTTGTCATCATCGGCGAGAGCATCGAGATAAGCCTTGGTGAAAGTGATGTAAAGTTCATCGACAGCCACATCTCCACCACCGACCTGAGCGGCATCGACCGAAGAACGACGCTCCACATTAATGCCGAGGCCGGCGAGCGTAGAGGCGGCGCTACCCTCAAGGATATTGACGTCCGAAGATATGCCGGAGACATTGTCGGAGACATTCATGATCACCGAGCTAAGGCCGAAATAGCCACGGATATAGACGTGGGTATCGGAGAAATTGTTGTCGACAGACACCACCTGCTGATCGATATTGAAATCGACACCGCGCACGGCGGGAGCCGGGAATACCTCCACCTCCTCCTCGATGATAGGGATATCGGCGATGGAGATACGAATCAGGGCACCACCTTCGGTGACAGCAGGCTCATCCTCGGTGATGGTCATGCAATACTCATGAGCGCGCTGCACATTGGGGATGACACCCTCCTTGACGAAGCTATCGCCATTGGACTGAGTACCCTCGATCTTATAATTAAGGTCGCTATCGGCATTAGGCATCATGAAATAGCCCTTGGCGGTGGGGATATTGTCAGCGTTGAACTCGAGCGAACCCTTAGAGTGAGAGAAAGTCACCTTCAGGTCAGAGAGGTTAACATCGAGCGAAGCGGGGTCGACAGACACCACGACATTGGCGATATTACAGTTGAGGGTAAGCGAATTTTGGCCCTCAACCATAGAGAACTTCTGATAACCGCGATAGAACTTCGAATCGAACGAAGCTGAGACAGAGTCTCCACTCCAAGCCTCGGCGACATAATCGCCGGTCTGGAGGCGGATCTGTTCGGGGATATTATCGAGGCCCTTATACTTACGGATCACGCCGCGAGAATTTTCGATATAAACGACACACTGCTCACGGAGTGTAGCGAGTTCGGGGTCGGAGATGGCGCGAGTATTAGTCTTGACGAGGTCTCCGCGGATCTCGGTGGTGATGGTCAGATTAGCTTCCGCAGCGTCGCCGAAAGGGGCATCGAGCGAGCAGGAAGTAATCAGAGAAGCAACCGACATAGCGGCAGCTGCATAAGCGATAAATTTAGAATATGACTTCATAATGCTGACGCTAATTAGTTAAACTTGATTTTGAGAGTCTTGACAGTAGTGCCATTGGCATCGCTGACGGTGAGGATGAAATGGTGTTCATCGGGACCGAGAGCCTTGAGCAGAGTCAAGAAGGGAGTAAGGTTGAAAGTGACATCGCTCTGACCACCGACGTTGACGGGGAAACCGAGATTAGCGAGAGGCTCAGCCATATCGGCGGGTGTATTGACGAGGTCGAGGTGGCTTGAGAGACCGACACCGGCGAGTTCCTCGGGGGAGAGAGAATTAGACTCGATATCGCAGACGAGCTGGGTGAAACCACCATCAGCAGTGCTCTTGATATGGAGTACGCAAGAAGAGAGGGCGTCTCCATCGTTGACAGCATCGAGATCGACGGGGGCGTCAGCTTCGATGGTCGGAGCGGGATCGGGAGTGGGACCGGGGTCTTCGCCGCCACCCTCAGAAGGACGCTCGCTATCATCGAGGAGAGGATCCTCACCGAGCGATATATTGCGAGTCACATCAATGACATTGACATCGGCATCAACGCTGACATTGGCATCGGTATCGCCTGTGGAGCTATCGCCCGAGCCGATATGGAGTTTAAACTTTATCTTGTAATGATAACCCTTTTGGATATTATCGAGCGACTTGGTTTCGACAACTTGGCTACCATCGACAGTACCATAGAACACTGCAACGAGCGACACCTCATCGGTGTGCATGAAATAGCCTGCCTTTTGTGCGTCAGCCTCGGCGATGCCGAAATTGAGAGAAGAGCTGCTGCCGACCTTCACCTCGACGTAAGAATCGGGCGACATCTTGGCGCGGAGAGCGGAATCGAAATCGATGGTAACCTTGACATTCTCAAGATGGCACACGATGGGCTCGATATAGCTTGTGATCTCATAAGCAGTGACATCGAACGTCTCAGAAGAGCCGAGGAAATAGGGAGACTCCCACTCGGCGATACGATTTTCGCCGTAGGTAGCGGTGCAAGAATAAGAGCCGGCAGGGAGAGTGATCACCTCAGGCATATCGCCGAAACGATAAGAAGCGACAGGGACAGAGGAGCCGGCCTTATAGAAAATCACGTTGAAATCATCGATATTGGCATCGGCGGCACGAGTAGGGGCATTTTGGCGCACCAACTCATCAGCCTCAATGCTGACAGCGAGAGCCGACTTAAGGATCTGACCTTCGCCATTACCATCGCTATCGAAATCGAAAGGATGTTCACTTGAACAAGCCGTAGAGAGCATCGCGGCAGCGACCAACGGCAGAATATATAATTTTTTCATAACAGTCATTGAAAAGTTAAAAGAAGGATTCAGAATCATTTACGGGTCACGCGAGCGTTAGCGCCGGGGCGAGGAGCAACGGACTTACGCGAAGCAGACTTTTTGGTAACCACTTTAGGAGCAGCCGAAGCGGCGGAAGTGGTGGCATAACCGAGTTTTACATTATCGATGGTGAGCACCGAACCGAGCGCCAGAGCATGATAAGTGTTGGGGTCAAGAGTCCAATAATACTTGGTATTCAAACGGACACCCGGTTCGTAGAGTTCTTCACCGGAGGGGATGTATATTGAGGGCTCAACACCCGACTGAGTAGACTTAAAACCGATCTGAATCTTGGCAGCTTTCTTGCCGAAGGGGTAATTGTCGAGGGTAATCGTGCGGGAAGTCATCGTAGAGACAGAGGCGAGAAGGATAGTTTGCTCTGCGAGAACGGAACCATCGGCGGCGAGGACCTTGATATATGCCTCACCCTTCTCATTATTAAGAGGAGCGTAGGTATAATCGAAGCTCAGAGTCGAAGGACGCGAATTCCAGGCGATACCGTCGGTGCGAGACTCAGATCCATTGAAAGAATAAGAACCGAGGAAGAGTTCACCACGCGACTTATTAAGTTCGCTTGGAGCATTTTGGCAATAGTAATTGGTGCTGGTGAAACTACCGGTTTTGGCGGGAGTAGTACCATTATGATGATATCCGACAGAGCGGATTACAACGCAGCCATTTTCGGAATAAGTGGAGGGTACGATGAACCATGTATTAATGTTGGCGGCACCTGTATAGCAAGTGAAAGGATTGAGGTTGGCCCAACCATCGGGAGTAGATCGAACGATGCTTGTACGGTTGTAATAATCGAAAGCACCAACCCGATAAAGACCTCCTACCTGAGGATAAGAGAGATTGATAGTCTCGGTGGCAGCGGCGAAATTGCCGTTGGTTACATCGGTTTCAGTCTCGGTAGTGAACTCAGGCACAGTCTTCTCGAACGAACCGACCTTGGCTATGATCGAAGAATAAGTAGCGGCTGGAGAGAGACCGGAGATGGTGACAAGGCCTGTAGATGCGTCATGAGAGATATTGGCAGAGGGGATCTCAGTCTCTCCGTTATAGAAGCGAACATTTTCGAAAACATTCTTGGTGGTGGCGTCATCGCCGGCAGAGAGGAGGAGGACAACCTTGCGGCTGAAAGCATCGGGAGTAATAGAATACTCGGGGGCAATGACAGCCACAGAAGTAGAGATGGTCTTTGTGCCAAGTGAGCCGACCACGTCGATGGCGCTACCGGTCTGGGGCTGGAGATCAAGGACATACTTGAGGGCATAAGAACCGTCAGCTCGAGTATTGGTGATATCGGTAATGCTCTTGATAGTAGCATCGATCATACGATTGTTGGCATCGGGCACCTTAAACCGCATATTATCCTTGATGGTCAGCGTATTGGTGTTGACGATCACGGCGACTTCATTAGCCATGAAATCGATGGCGGGGGCTTCGGCGAATGATATCAGCACCTCAGTGACATTTATATTAAGTTTGAGAGGTTCGGAAGTACGAGTCATGGCATCTACAGCCTGAACCTCAACGGTATACGAACCGGCGGGGAGATGTTCGAAGAACTTGGTAACATTTACGACACCGAGTTTATCGGCATTACGGAAGAATCCGGAGCAGACCATACCATCGCTGGAAAGTTGTTGCTGAGTAAGGTCGGAGGCATTTACGAGTTCGACGCGGCTACCGAAAGATGGGGAGAAGCCATTGTTGGCGACGACATTGACGGTAGTAGACTTAAGACCGCCGTAAGCGAACACATGGAACTCGGTTTCGGAAGACTGAGTAGAATACTCGAAAGTCTCGACAGTGGCGTCGGCCGTGAATCCCTTGGGAGAGATGGTAGGAGCGGGGGCGTTGAAGAGTTCATCGCCAAGAGAAACGCTCACTGTCTCATTGACGACATCATCGTCGAATTGGACATCGAGGGCGAGGTTTCCGGTAGCGCCATCCACACCGATAGTGACTACATAATGGTGTCGAGCTTGAGCGGTAAAAGAAGCAGGTTGGATAGTAACCTGCTTACCCTCAGTGTTGGTAAGCGTAAGATTGAGTTTAATTTCCGAAGGAGCGACATAAGCGGGGCGTTCCTCATTTTGAGAGAAGACGACCCAATCATGACCTTCAGATTGGATAGCCGCACTATGAGTAGGGAAATTCTCTACAAAATCGGGAGTGTATCGGATAGAGACCATGGCATTGGCGAGAGTAGCGACTACTTGCGCCTCAGCGAGGGCACCGGGAGATACATGGACAGAAGTAGAACCCTTATAGAAAGGATTTTGGAAACCCTCGGTATCGATATCGCCGTAGGTGGCGGTGAGGGTATAATCGCCGATGGGGAAAGCCTCCTCACGGTTGAAGGCCTCCACGCTCGACCAAGAGCGAGAGAACGAACCATCAGCTTTGACAAGATTAACGGCGAAGAAATCGCCGGAAGGGACAACAGGGCTCACCGAATCGTCTGCACGCGTCTGACGCATAACTCGAGGATCGGATGAGAAATTCAGATTGATGCCACCGGTGGTGCTTGAGTCAGCCCAGGGAGCCTCATCGCTACAAGAAGCGAGGCCGAGGAGAGCAAACAGCGCACCAACGAGAGTGGAATTACAAATTTTTCTCATTATCCTTAATTCCGCAACACTATTACAAATATAACTTTTTAAGTTCCTGAGCAACA
>JBJEDL010000025.1:0-33538 GCA_051872035.1 Lepagella sp. | reverse complement strand
AAATTTAAAGTCAATTATTTACAAAAAAAATTGCGATTAACTCCTAAACTCCCGGCGGCAGGATCGTGTGGCGTGGGGAGGTCGGCATACTTTTAGCCAATCAAAAAGGTTTAATTTATTAGACCTTTTGCTTGTTTATTTCAAAAGAAGTCGTTATTTTTGCAAAGAAGTTTAATATTTTAGACTATGGAGCTAAGGGATATAATGAAACAGCGGCGAGAGACGCTTTCGCTTACACAACTTGATTTGGCGGAGATGTCGCAAGTGAGTCTTGCCACGATCAAGGATATTGAGCGAGGCAAGGGTAATCCCACTTTAAATAATGTAGAGAAGATTCTTGATATTCTGGGCATTGAGATAGAATATCGTATAAGGTATAGCTTATGAAGCGACTCGAAGTATATATGAATGATACAAAAGCCGGGATATTGACCGAAGAGAATCCCGGATTAGGATATTCTTTTCAATATTATGAAGAATATCTTGAAACTACTTTGCCACCGATATCGGTTACTATGCCCAAACAAACTGAAGCATATTATTCGGAACATTTGTTTCCATTTTTCACTAATATGCTGCCGGAGGGAGCGAATCGTCGTGTGATATGCCGATGGCTTAGGATAGATGAGAATGATCTATATGGGCTTCTCGAAGCGATGGCCGACCAAGACTTCATAGGGGCAGTTAATGTAAGGAGGTTCAAGTGATGATAGAAATAAAGAACTGTCCATCATCTCTGATGAATGGATTTGACACATATAGTCCAAAATCAGCCAGATTGCTTTTTGGGACTTCAAAAGTGAATCCGATACTTGGATTTGATATTGACGAGTTCCGAACAGTCGGCGAGATAGCAGATGCAATGCAGCGCATCTCGGTATCGGGTGTGCAGGAGAAATTTTCGGCCATAATCCGAGATAACGAGATAATTATCGCCGGGGATAAAGAGCGGTCAACCCATATATTAAAGCCTGCACCTTGGGACAAGACTCTTATGAATCGCAAGATGATTCCGGCCAATGAGCACTTAACGATGCAAATTGCATCTCAGGTTTATGGCATACAGACAGCCGCAAATGGTCTATGCTTTACCCCAAAGGGTCAACCGGTATACATTACACGTCGTTTCGATATACTTCCAGATGGCACAAAACTGCCTATGGAAGATTTTGCCTCTATGATAGGCAAGAATGAACTGACTGCCGGTCGGCAGTTCAAATATACCGGATGTTATGAGGACATCGCAAAGACAATAAGAGCTAATGTTGCGGCATGGATGGTTGATATGGAGAGATTCTTTGATCTTGTTGTTTTCAATTATATTTATGCCAATGGAGATGACCACCTTAAAAATTTCTCCTTGATTTTGAATGGCTATGATTATCGTTTAGCTCCCGCCTACGATCTTATCAATACCGGCTTACATGTCGAGGGTGATGATTTCGGGCTTGATGGCGGATTGTCTTCTGATATAGAGAAGAGCGATGTCTACGACAGAACCGGACATCCATGTCGTCTTGATTTTGAGAGATTCGGAGCCAAGATTGGCTTGATAAAGCATCGCATAAATAGAATTTTAAGCAAATATACAGAATTCCCTGAAGGGGCACGGCGATTAGTAGATCATAGTTTTCTCTCAGAGAAGATGAAACGCAATTATGTGCGTATCGTCAATGAGCGAATGAGCCGTTTCAATAGAGTATCAGAGTCGGAGTTCTAACGCCCTTATCGAGCATCTTCAGAAGTTTGGCGACCTTGAGTATCATTATGGCGGAAAACTTGGTGAGACATCGGCTTACAAGCATTGGGAGCGACTGACCAACCCGAAGATTTCGACAAGCCGTTATCGAAGCGCGACTTGGAGCGGTTGGATTGGGTCAGCGCCAACAGCGGTTTAGAGCGCGTTCTTTATGGTTGGGTGACGAAGGCTTTGAAGCGGTCGTTTATGTCGAGGAGGTAGGGTGGCAGGAGAGCTCGACATTGGTTGACGAGTTCGCTGTCGAAGCCGTCACCGGGGAATCCCATGTTGCCTACGCCTACAATTGAGGCGGTCATAGCACCAATCGTGTCGGAATCGCCACCCATGGAGATGGCGAGGCGCAATGCCTGCTCTGCCGGGCAATCGCATCGCTCGAGGTAGGCCTTGATGGCAATCGGCACGCTGCCTTGACAGGTAACGTCAAAGCGGTAGTCATCGCGGATGTCTTCAAGGTTGAAATCGAGATTATACCCTATCTGATTGGTAACAAATTCTCGGATTATGTCGTGAGCTCCCTCTGAGGTGGTTTTCTTCAGGTATACACACCCGGCTATGGCTTGTGCCCCCTTGATGCCCTCGGGATGGTTGTGAGAAACGTAAGCCGAGATTCGCGCCAACATCAGAGCCTCATCCAGAGACTTGGCATATAGGCCAACAGGGCTTACCCTCATAGCAGAGCCATTGCCGAAACTATTGTAAGGTCGGGGATTGTCACTAACGAGCCATCTCGAGAACATGCCTCCATAGCCTGCATTAGAATACATTCTGCCTAATCGTTGCATACAAGCCACCAGCCTTTCCGGGCGATGCTCCGGATCGGACATCAACCAATCAGCCACGGCGAGAGTCATCACCGAATCGTCAGTAAAACAACTTCCCGGGGGAAGGAGTTCAAAATCTTCAGACTTTATGTTTTTCCACTCGCGAGTGCTACCCACTATATCACCAATTATTGCTGCTAACATCATTCCAAGAATTAAAAAATTGTGACAAAACAACGCAAAAGTAATACAAAATATTTGGAAAACAAATTTTAGCGTATTTTTTACACATTAATTAAAAAATTAGGGTGATATGATTTGGATATGTCAGAAATAATTGTTATCTTTGTGTTATTATATTAGTTGTATTATGGCAGAATACCCAAATAGTAATAATCTATTATCTATTTTGGATAACTTCACATTAGATAATGCAGAGGATATCGCACAGCAGATTTCACATGATTTTCGGAAGCGGCGTGTGGAGAAGAATATCACACGTCAACGGATATCGGAGATGTCAGGAGTGCCGTTATCCTCGATAGCTCGCTTTGAGCAGAGAGGGCTGATAGCCTTAGAATCGCTGATCAAATTAGCCATGGCATTAGGCTATACATCAGAGATTCGCAATCTATTCGGCGCATCAAAATTTGACACCATGGATGAGTTGGATATGATACGTCGAAAAAGAGGAGACAAAAGAGCATATTCAAAAAAGATAAGATAGGGGAAAGATGGAAACGACCCAAAAATTAAACGTATTATTCAGAGGAGAGATGGTCGGCAGATAATCGATGAAGTCCGCTATGGAAGCAAAGAACTCATACGTTACAAAATTTAGAGGGTGAACTATAGTCTATTAGCATACAAGGTAAATACAAACAATAAAAAGAATAATCATCGATGAAAAAGAGAGCGAATATCGGCTTAGCATTGGTTATCAGCTTCATAGCCTCATTGATTATAGGTATCATCTTGCATCTAAAGAGCCATGGAACAATGGTTGAGCAACGAAGTGTATTAAAGACAGTCCATTGGATATTAGGGTATGCTATGATGGTGTTGCTAATCATCCACTTTTTGCAATTTCGTAAGATGCTGTCAGCACTGAAGGCAAAATTCAGATGGTTTTATATAGACACTTGGCTACTGACACTACTATTTATCGTCACCATAGTGACAGGCACAGTAAAATTACTATCACCGACGAAGATTCCGCACCTTGGATTATGGCATTACGGCATGGGTATAGGTATGAGTGTCACAGCACTAATCCACCTGATCCGAGGACTTCCGGCATGGAATAGGATGAGAAAAACAAAAAAGAGGAACGCGCGCTAAGGATCGCGTTCTAACTATTCTATAGTTAAAACAGCATAAAAGTATCACAATATTGAGGTTGACTTCCCCGTTCCTGAAGATGAACTTGCCATACAAGTATCTTATTCCATTGAGAGACTTGACAGCACTGAAAGCCGGGAAGTTGGAGCCCTAAGGAAGCTTTCCAAGGCATTGAAGTGTAACCGGCGCATCATCATCACATACGATGAAGAAAAAAGGGGCGAGGACGAATATGGAATAATCGAAGTTATTCCGTGTTGGAAATGGTTGCTTCAACAGTAAGAACGCGTTACTTAAAAAATATGAAGAGAGAAGTATATCCGGCAGATAGCGGCAGATCCGAGGCTTTTCGTCTCTGGATGACATCACCGATGCCTATGGTGACATTGGTGAAGACCATAGATATTAGTCGACTTGTCAGGTATAGTCGCAAGCATCAACAGAGCATCAACATGCTCCTCTGTTGGTGTATCGGCAAGGCGGCGAGCGGAATATCCGAATTCTATACCCTCCCGGAGGGAGATCGGCTTTATGAGTATGACCGATTAGCCATCAATGTCATTGTCAACAACGAGCGAAGAGGCATCAACTCTTGCGACATACCCTACAATGAAGATATCCGCCAATTTGCGTCAGACTATCATCGGCTCACACGAGAGGCATCGCAAGAGTGCCGGAGCAGTTTCTTGGATGGATATATGGTGATTGGCACATCGGCGATGATCGAGACAGAGCTTGACTGTATCGTCAACCAATATACCGACAAATTCTTCAATCCAATGGTGATGTGGGGGAAATATCGGAAGAAATGGCTAAGGACCACCCTGCCGATTTCCTTTCAGTTTCATCACGTACAAATGGATGGAGGCCACGGGGCAAGATTTCTCGAGGCTATACAACAAGAGATAGATACCTTAGGAAGATAAAAAAGAGGGAACGAAAGATGCAGATACTGTTAGCAGATGCCAAGATAATGCGAGAAGAGGCGGTGCGTTCGCCTCAGACCGAGCCGAGGTTTCAAGCCAATGCCAACTTGATAGCCGAAGAGATGGCATGTATGGATGTCGAAGAATTGTGTCGGCAGCTGAGTTGCACTCATAAGATTGCGGCAGAGGTGTGGCGACGTTATCACGAATTTAGAGGAGCCGCAAAGATGCCGGCGATCCTTGCCTATAATGGTCAGGCATACAAACATCTGCGTGCCGACACACTCAGCGACGGAGCACTCCGATTCGGGCAAGATCATCTATGGATCACAAGTTTTCTATATGGCATACTCCGCCCGATGGATGGGATCGTGCCATATCGCATGGAGCACAACGTCAGGTTGGAGCTAACGGAAGATAAGCCTGTAAGTCGATATTGGCGAGACAAGCTGACCGACACACTCATAGAGAGTGTCAAACAAGATGATGGGATTCTGGTGCATCTTGCCACAGAAGAATATGAGCATCTCTTTGACTGGAAGCGAATATGCCGAGAAGTCAGGGTGATACAACCTCAATTTTATGTCAGGCAGAAAGATGGCGGGATAAAGATCCAAGCGGTATGGGCGAAGACCTGTCGAGGTGCGATGGTGAGGATGATCCTGGAGCAGCAGATGGCGATGCCGGAAGATATGCTATCGTTCGCATACGAAGGTTTCGAATATATGCCGGAATCGGAAGAGGATCACCCACACTATATAAAAGAATAAACGAAAGATAAAAAAGAATAAACGATATATATATTCCAAAACAATTTACATAGTAAAAATATTTAATTGGTATGAAGATTTTACACACGAGTGATTGGCATTTAGGCCATAACCTTTACAATTACGACCGAAGCGAAGAGCATCGGGTGATGTTGCAACGGATGAAAGATATAGTAGCGGCAGAGAAGCCGGATGTGTTTCTGCTCTGCGGGGATGTATTTCACACATCACAACCCTCATCGGGAGTACAGCGAATGTTTAGCGATGCCATAGTTGAGATACATAAAGCCAACCCCGATATGACGATAATCATCACAGCGGGCAATCATGACAGCGGCACGCGGCATGACATATATCGCACGCCCTGGAAGGCGCTGAACGTATATACGATCGGCAACATCGACAGCGAGCATCCCGAAGAACATATCTTCGAAATGCCGGGTCGTGGGTATGTGATAGCCGTACCATACACCAACGAGCGTAATATGCCCGATGGATGGTTCAAGCGCCTCACCGACAGAGTGGAAGAGATGAATGTCGGCAACATGCCGGTGGTGATGACAGCTCACATCACGGTGAATGGTTGCGACTCCACAGGGCATGACAATAACGGCGAACGGAGCATCGGAGGTATCGATGCATACGAATTGGGCGAGATGGGTCAAGGATATGACTACTTGGCATTAGGGCATATCCACCGCCCGCAATATGTGGATGGTGAGAGATGTCGAGTTCGATATTCCGGCACACCGATACCGGTAAGTTTTGATGAGAACTATCCGCATACAGTCTCCATCGTAGAGATAGGGTCGCATGGTGAAAAGCCCACCGTCAGAGAGATCGAGATTGCGAACCCTCGTCCCCTTGTGACACTTCCGACAGAAGGAGCTACGACATGGGAAGATGCGAAACGACTACTGAGTGAATTTCCCGACGACATCGAGGCATATATCCGACTCAACGTCGAAGTGGAGGGCTTTCTGCCTACAGAAGCAAGCCAGGAAGCTCACAATATCTGCGAGAATAAGAAATGCAGATTCTGTGTGATCAACGCCCAAAGGAAGAAACGCTCCGAAGCCGAAACCAAGTTGATGACAGTCCAAGAATTTAAAGAAGAAAAGCCTATCGATATAGCGAAAAGATATGCCGAATATATGGGAAAGAACTGGGACGATGACATGACCCGGCTCTTCGAAGAGGCACTTAAATTAGTAAGCGAAGACAACCGACAATAAATCATACACAAACACAAAAAAAGAGGAATTACCATGATAATAAAGAAACTTACCATCCATAACATAGCATCGATCGAAGATGCAGAGATCAACTTTGAGGCTCAGCCACTTAGCGACAGCGAAGTATTCTTGATCACAGGCAAGACCGGATCGGGGAAATCGACAATCCTCGATGCGATCTGCTTGGCACTCTATGCCGATACCCCCCGACTTGACAACACCAAGATGCAGGGGGAAACAGCAGAAACCGGTAGAGATAAAACAATTCAAGTCGATGATCCTCGCCAACTTATGAGACGCAACACGGGCGAAGCATACGTCAAATTGACCTTCCGTGGGAGCAACGGCATTAATTATGAAGCGACTTGGAATGTATCACGAGCACATAAAAAAGTCACCGGGGCCCTGCAACGCAAATCTTGGGAATTGAAGAATCTCGATGACAAAAAGACACTTAGTAAAGATAAAGAGATCCAAGATGAGATAAAAGTGGCTGTAGGATTGGACTTTAGCCAGTTCTGCCGCACCACCCTATTGGCACAAGGTGAATTTACCCGATTCCTGAATAGCAAAGATGATGAGAAGGCTGACATCTTGGAAAAGATCACCGGAGTGGACATCTACTCAAAGATCGGAGCCAAGATCTACGAGCAGACCGGCAAGATGCGCCAAGAATATAACGAAGCCCAACAGCGAATAGAGGGTACACCTACCCTATCCCGGGAAGATGTGGCTGAGAAAAATAAAGAACTCGAAGAACTTGACACCAAGCACAAAGAGCTCAAAGCGGCAAATGAACAAGAGGGTGCCAAATGTGAATGGCTCAAACAAGAGGCAAAATTATCAGGCGAGAAAGATGTCGCTGAATCGGATTTGCAGAAAGCTCAAGAGAGAGTCGCAAGTGATGATTATAAGCATCAAGAGACCCTGGTAAAGGAGTGGAACGCTACGATAGAGGCACGTCTTCGACTGAACGAGTCAAAGAATGCCGAAGATGAAAAGAGTAAGCTATCGAGCACACTTAAGGAGTACTTGGCAGAATTTGCCAAGGTTATCGGCGGACATAAATATGCCGAAGAAGAGGCAGACAATATTGCCCAAGGGATCAAGGATATCGATCAATGGCTTGAGCAGGAGCAGCCGCGAGTACACGTCTATGAAAATGCCCAAACCATCATCGGACACTTGAAAAGCATAGACACCGATCGTAAGGATATCGAGAAGAATGAAGTAGAGATAAAGAAAATAACCAAATCGCTAAACGACAACCTCATCCCCGCATCTGAAAAGGCGACACAAGCGGCAGAGGAAGCCAAGGGGACACTCAATCGTGAAGAAGAGGCATTGAAGAAAGAAGAGGAGAAGTTGGCAGCGCTTAATCTTTCGGGGCTACGTCAGGAGCATGACTCAGCCAAAGATCTGCTGAATAATATTAAGACGGCGGAAGATCGCATTAACACGCTGACGGAGCTCCGCGAAAAGAGGGAGAAAACAGAGCAACAACTCACTGATCGCAACAAGGCTATCAGCGATAAGCAAAAGCAAGTGGCAGAAATGGAAAAACCTCTCCAGGAAGCGGAGGAGAAGATGAACGCCAGCAAAGAAAAACTTGATAGTCAGAAAGACACGATCGACAAATTTGCCTCTGCGATGCGAGCGAAACTACAGCAGGGGGATATCTGTCCGGTGTGTCGTCAAAAGCTCGAAGCGGCACTGCCGAAAGAAGATGAATTGGCAGCGATGGTAGATGGTTTGCAGAGGGACTTTGACACAGCCGAAAAGGAGTATAACGACTTGAGGGACAACCGGAGGAAATTGGAAGCTGAGATCTCTACAGAGACATCGGCATACGAACGCGACCTAAAGGCTTATGACGAAGACACGTCGGTGGCGAAAGCCGAAAAGAATGCCATGGAGGCATGTCAGGCATGTGACATTACCCTCGAAGAAGATACAATCAAGGCCACACTTGAGAACTTGAAAGCAACAACCGACCGACGCCGAGAAGGACTCTCCACCGAGATAAAAAAAGGTGAGACTCAAGAAAAAGCTATAAAAGAGCAACATCAAGCACTTGAAGATAAACGCAAAAAACTCGAAAAACTCATTGAAGAGAGAGAAAAAGCGGATAAAGCGGTCAGCGAGAGCCAAAACCAAGTTGCAACGCTACAACAACTTATCGAATCGAAGAGAGGTAGTATTGCGACATCAGAGCAGAGTGTTCGAGAGCTTATGGTGGGCGACTGGGCAGTGAATTGGAACGAATCCCCTTTGGAATTTGCCAATATTCTCGACTCGGCGACAAAGAAATACAACGAGAAGAACCAACGCAAACAATCTTTGACACAAAATAGGGAGAACTCGGCTATCACCAATCGGAACGTCGCTACCGTAATAGAAGCGATATATTCGACTATGCCGTCATGGCGAGAGATAGCGATTGAGTCTGTCGGCAAGATTGACAACCTGCTGGACAAGGCAAATCAGCTCAATAGATCTGTGACCCAAACGAAGACACAGTTGGAAACTGCCGAAGCGACTCTAAATAAATGTCAGCAGGAACTGGATAAGTTTTTCGACAGCCATAGCGATATGACTCCGGAGCGGCTTGCTGAGTTGAACAAATATCCGAAAGACCAAATCGACAGCCTCGATAAGGGTGTGAAGAAAGGAGCTGAGGAGGTAGTGGCAAAGCAAACGCTACTCACTCAATCAACCGAACGTCTTGCCGAGCATCGGAATAAAAAGCCGGAAATCGGAGAAGATGAGACTCTTGAATTTCTTGAAGAAAAGCTAAAAGTCTACACCCAAGCGATGGAAGAACTTATAAAGCGCCAAGGGGCAATCACACAAGAATTGCAGAGCGATGCTGACAACAAGCAGAAACGCGAGACCCTTATTAAGGAAGCGGACGAAAAAAAGGAGGCATATCAGAAATGGGATCAACTAAATCAGTTGATAGGGAGTTCTGATGGTAGAAACTTCCGCAAGATAGCTCAGAGTTATGTTTTGGAGAGTCTTATACATTCAGCCAACAGCTATATGAAGAAATTGACCGACCGTTACACACTGAAAGTGACTCCGGGCACCTTTGTCATCTCCCTTGAAGATGCCTATCAGGGGTATGTGAGCAGAGCAGCCAGCACCATCTCGGGTGGCGAGAGTTTCTTGGTGTCGTTATCCTTGGCATTAGCGCTGAGTGACATTGGCGACAAGTGGCAGGTCAATACCCTCTTCATCGACGAAGGCTTCGGGACCCTGAGTGGCGGACCTTTGGAGAAAGCGATCGACACATTGCGCTCACTGCATACCACTACCGGACGACATGTGGGAATCATCAGCCACGTCGAAGAGCTACGAGAGCGGATTCCGGTCCAGATCCAAGTCAACCAAGAGGGCAATAACTCCAGCAGCCAAATCAAAATAATCCCAGAATAGATGGAGGGAGGAGTGACTATAGAGTATTATCGGTGTGAGTGCGGGGAGCAGGGTGGGTAGCAACGGGAGGCTCACGGGATATGCCGGGGGATTGAAAGCGAAAAAGCAATTATTAAAGATTGAACAAAACATATCAAAATGAAAAATCCAAGTGAATATGACAAGATGGTAAGTGGTGAGCACTATGACGCCGCTGATCCGGCCTTGTTAACAATGCTGAACATGTGCAAAGATCATTGCTGGGAATACAACAATATACGGCCTACGCTCACAGAGGAAAGAAATAAGAAATTGCACGAAATCTTAGGGCAATGTGACGATGATACGCAGATCAACCAGCCCTTTTACTGCGACTATGGCAAGCATATACGAGTAGGGAAGAGATTTTTTGCGAACTTCAATTGGACGGTTTTAGATGAGGCGTACGTAACGATAGGTGACGACTGTTTCATCGGGCCGAGTGTGAGCATCTATACAGCATGTCATTCCACCGATCCGGAAGAGCGCAACTCACGTAGAGAATGGGCAGAGCCTGTGGTGATAGGCAACAACTGCTGGATCGGGGGAAGAGTCACAATCTTGCCGGGTGTCACGATTGGAGATAATGTCACAATCGGCGCCGGGAGTGTTGTAGTGAAAGACATTCCGTCCAATAGCATTGCAGTTGGCAATCCCGCCCATGTCATAAAGGGAATAGACGATGACTTATGAAAACAGATAAAAAGCGAGCGATAGTGATGGGAGCCACCTCCGGGATAGGCTATGAGGTGGCAAAAATATTGGCATCAAGAGGGTGGGGAGTCGGCATCGCCGGGCGACGAGAAGAAAAGCTCGCAGAGATGGCGACACAAATAGCCGGCATCGTATCATACGAAGTGATCGACGTAACCACACCCGAGGCAACCGACGGACTCCGGTGGCTGATCGAACGACTTGGAGGTATCGACCTCTACTTCCACAGTTCCGGCATCGGATATCATAACATATCCTTGGAAGCGGACAAAGAGCTGACGACCATCGAGACCAACTGTCTTGGCATGGCACGCATGGTAGGCGAGGCATTTCGCTACTTCGAAGCAGATACAACGAAACCGGGGAGGATCGCCGTGATAAGTTCCATAGCTCGCACCAAAGGATTGGGTGCAGCACCCGCCTATTCAGCCTCAAAGCGATTTACAAGTCATTATCTCGAGAGTCTGAGTCAGCTCATACGCATCAAAGGGCTACGCCACATACATATCACGGACATACGGCCCGGTTTTGTGAGGACACCACTGATAGAGGGAAGCAACTTCCCGATGCAACTTGAAGCATACCCGGTAGCTCGTAAGATCGTAGATGCCATCGAGAGAGGGAGATCGGTGGTCACAATCAATTGGCTCTATCGGATCGTGGTATTCTTCTGGCAGATGATACCACGATCGATATGGATAAGGCTCAAGATCCGTTAAAGTCAGGCGCTCTTAGAGTTTGCCGCCGGCGATTTGGGCTTCCCACTCCTTCTGCTGCGTGCCGGAGCTTTCGGAATAAAAGACTTTTACAGACTTGCCATCACCTACCAAGTAGATGGCAGACACCATATTGCTTTCGGTGT
This sequence comes from Lepagella sp., assembly GCA_051872035.1. GTDB lineage: Bacteria > Bacteroidota > Bacteroidia > Bacteroidales > Muribaculaceae > Lepagella. The sequence goes on along the minus strand of JBJEDL010000025.1, from coordinate 21,714 downwards.
CGATGACATCTATCTCATCTCGGTGGAAGGTAGATGTATATACTATCAAGCCTTTACCATCGAGATGCTTACCGACATCTTCGGGGATCACATCATCCAGGAAGCTCTGACAAGCATCCAAGCCGCCCCAAGCGGAGTCTCCTTTGAGCACGATCTGCACATTCTTCTCCTTCTTGCTTTCGAACATCACATCATATTCGGGAGCCAAATCAGTAAAGAAAGAGAACAAAACAGTAGCATTGGCGGCCGAAGATGCCAACAGCGCCAATAGCGCCACACACAACAATTTTTTCATAGACTTTAGAATTAGAATTTATAAATTCCCCACAAATATAGAAAAATATCGAGGAATTGCCAAATTGTCACAAAACGAGACTTGGGCAAAAACTGCTTTGTGCAATTCAGAACGCGCTCTAACAAAGACTGCCGCAGAGGTCGGGAATCGGACCTCTACGGCAGTTTTTTTATTCATTTAAAAGCCTTTTACATTTCGGAATCTCCGTATCCGGATTGATCCATTGGTTCGGCGTCTTGCGAGCGTTTCTGTTTGCCCTTGATATTTCCGAAAGAATACTTGATGGTCAGGCCGAAACGGCGACCGCCGCGCCAACGTTTGTTGGACTGGGTATAATTTTCGCCGACAGTCGTATCCATAAACTTACGGGAATCGAAGAGGTCGCGGCAATTGAGCGAGAACGACCAATTACCGACCGTCTTGCGGAGACCGAGGTCGATGCTCCAGCCTGGTTGGCGCGAACCTTGAGCGCTCTTCTGCTCCGAGGCATATCGGCCGGTGGCTTGGAAAGCGAGTTGCCAGGGGAGTTTCACATTAGCCATAACTCGCAGATCCCAGGCGAAAGAATTTTGACTCTTATTCGAGAGTTCCTTCACATCGCCCGAGAGGGTCGGCATCTTATAGGTCCATGCCGAGATATGATTGTTATACAGATTGACGGTAGTGGTCAGGTCGAGCCACCCGGCGAAGAGTTGATTCTTACCGACGATTTCGACACCGGCATCGAGACGCTTGGCGGCATTAGCCCAAGTGGTGTAAAGCACTTCATTCTCGAAATAGCTGAGACGATCCATCACGTCAGAGGCTTGGTGGAGATAAGCCGAGACAGAGATCATGTGATAAGTCCAGCTTTTCAGGTAATTGAGTTCGAAAGAATTGGAGAACTCCGGTTCGAGTTCCGGATTACCGTAAGAGATCGCAGTCGGGTCGGAGATATCTTGGAACGAATTGAGTTGCCCGCCGAATGGGCGACGGATGCGGCGAGTATAATTAATCTGCAGCTCATTGTCATGAGGGAAGGCGTATGATAAGAACACCGAAGGGAAAAGCGAAAAGCGATCGCGCTTATACTCCTCGACATCCTCTCTGGCTTGGCCATACTCGAGCGATCGGGCTCTTACCTGCCAAGCCTCGGCACGCAATCCGCCGGAATAACTGAAATTGCCCACCTTGCCGCCGAGAGTGAAATAGAAGGCGGTGGTATTGTTGGTGTATATAAAGCGGTTGTAGAGTTCGGTGGCGAGAGTCATATCTTCAAAAGAGGTGCCACGCCAGGTAGTGTTGGGAGTATTCTCATGGGAATAATTTCCATCATAACCCAGTTCGAGTTTGAGATACTGATTGAAGACATTTGAATAATCGAGTTTCGCCTCCCAGGAATTGACGTTTACGGGCATGGTCTGCTCGCGGTAAGAGGCGTTATGGGTGACGCCCTCCTCAGTCTCAAGGTCGGTCCAAGTCTCATCTTCGAGATACGAGTTCCAACTTGGTCCGCCCCAATGGTTATAACTTACGTTGGCATCGATGGTATGAGTACTGGAGAACTTATGGGTATATCCCAACTCGGCGTGAGCGCCACGGTTGTCGCTACGATTGCGGGAGATTTGCTGATCGGCAATCCATTGCCCCGGCACATTGCTCTGATAGTCGGTCAGAGACTTACCCCAGCGATGGCCGAACATGCCGAAGCCATTGACATAGAAATCATCATAATCCGAGAGATGATATGTAGCACCCAGACGTATGAAGATATTATTGCCATGACGGCGCGAAGAGGCATCGGAATTGGTGAACGTGCCGTCATTAAAGAGTCGTCTCATCTCGCTGCCACCATTATTATTATGGCGCATACGGAAGCCAACACTGGCGTAGGTATCCCACTTCGCGGTATTATAATTGATATTGACTGAGGCATTACCGCCGCCATTGGTATTGGCGGAGAGTTCGGCGCTACCGAAATATCCACCGCGTCGATCCTTCTTCAGGATGATATTGATGATACCGGCAGACCCCTCGGGGCTATACTTGGCAGAGGGGTTGGTGATAACCTCGATACTTTCGATGCTTTCGCCGGGGATTTGTTCGAGAATTTGGGCACGATTGTCGGCGGTAAGACCCGACTCCTTACCATTGATCCAGACGGTGACAGACTCATTGCCACGCAGAGAGACATTGCCATCCTGATCGACCTCGACCGAAGGGATCGACTCGAGGAGTTCGGAAGCAGACTGACCGGCAGAAGCGATATTGGCATCGACCTGGAACACCTTACGATCCAATTCGAAGCGCATCTGGCTACGCACGCCCTCCACCACGACCTCCTGAAGCATCTTGGCATCATCAGCCAGGCGGATAGTGCCCAAATCGAGATCCTTGCCGGCTACGACTACCGGGCGCTCCTGATCGATGCTGCCCACGTTAGAGACTTTTACTACATAATTGCCATCAGTAAGAGAGGGGATGGTGAAATAACCATTATCATCGGTATAGACACTCAGATTCAGCGGTTTATTGGTTTTCGAATCGATCACCTGCACCGTGATATAATCCATAGCCTCGCCGCTACCTTTATTTACGACACGACCCGTCACCGAGCCATCGGCAGAGGCAAGGAAAGGTATAAGCAGCGAAGCTGCCGTCAAAAAATATTTTAAATTCATATTAAAATATAAAAGGATTCAAAGGAAAGAAGAGACTTCGACACGTAACCGGATCGGATGGAAAAGCCTCATAAAAAAGTTCTAATTCACTCATAAGACAATGATAAATGTAATAAGATTAACCGACGATATTAAAAAAAGGCTAAAAAAATATTAAAAGAGAGTAACAAGAAAGGGAAAAATTGGAAAAGAGGGGGTGATAGATTTTGAAGATTGTACAAATAAATATAACTTTGTAGGTTGAAATTAAAGCGACCGCGAGAAAAACGTTTTCGAGATGTCTCGAAGGGATGACCTGCGGGAGCATAAACACAAGAATTGAAACAACTTTTATTCTACATATTTGGTGCCCTGTTGATAGGCATCGCCTATTCTCAAACGAGTCGGATCGATCCGGAGATATCACGAGGTTCGAACATCATAGACACTGTCGCATCGGCGGTGTCGGGGTCGTTGCGTGCCGACAGCGGCACTCCGGCAGAGGAGGGTGGAGACACGACAGCTGCCGATACGCTACGTGATCGAGCCTACCGAGACGGCAGGAGTCCACTTGACACGATGACCCGGGGCAAAAGCGGCATATCGCGTATCAGCCGCCAGAAAGTCGACTTAGAGACATCGGTCAACTTCACTGCCGCCGACTCCTTGGTATTGTCAGGGCTCAACAATGCTCGCCTTTATGGCAACAGCACCGTAGAATATCAAGACTTCAAGCTCAACTCCGCCGAGATCCACATGGATATGGACAGCAGTTTGGTCTATGCCCGGGGTATGGCGGACACCACCGGAACGGTGGAGGGCAAGCCGGTGTTCAAAGACAAATCGGGAGAATATGAGTCGGAGACGATGAAATATAACTTCAAGACCGAGCGAGGCTACATCACCGGCGTTATCACCGAGCAGGGAGAAGGATTCCTGCAGGGAGGCAAAGCCAAACGTATGGAAGATGGCAGTTTCTATATGGAGAATGGTCGCTACACCACCTGCGACGACCACGAGAATCCCCACTTCTACTTCCAGTTGACACGAGGCAAAGTGCGTCCGGAGAAAGATGTAGTGACCGGACCGGGCTACATGGTGCTTGCCGACGTGCCCCTCCCCTTAGCGCTCCCCTTCGGCTACTTTCCCTTCTCCAAGAAATACTCGAGCGGTGTGATCTTCCCCTCATTCGGCGAAGACTACAATCAGGGGTTCTATCTCCGTAACGGCGGTTACTACTTTGCGATCAGCGACAATGTCGACTTGGCTGTAAGAGGCGAGATATATACCAAAGGGTCGTGGGGAGTCAGTGCACACTCCAACTATGTGAAGCGATACAAATTCAAGGGATCGTTCGACATCTCCTTCCTCAATACGGTCTATGGCGACAAAGGTGCTCCCGACTATCAGCAGATGCGCAACTTTCAGGTGCTCTGGAGCCACACCCAGGATGCCAAAGCCAACCCCAACCTATCCTTCTCAGCCTCGGTCAACTTTGCCACCACCGGCTACTCGCGCAACGATCTTAACTCCTACTACAACTCCAGCTTCACCGAGAACACCAAATCGAGTACGATCAACTTGACCTACCGCTTTCCGGGGAGCAAATGGAGCTTATCGACCACAGCGAGCATCTCACAGCGAAGCCAAGACTCAACACTCTCGGTAAGCTTCCCCAACGTCACGGTGACCATGTCGCAGACTGCACCCTTCAAGCGCAAAAAATCTGTGGGTGGCGAACGCTGGTATGAGAAGATAAAGCTCTCATATACAGGTCGATTACAGAACCAACTCACCTCGCCACAGAATGAATTTTTCAAGAAGAGTCTGATCAAGGACTGGAAGAACGGCATGCAGCACTCCGTGCCAATCTCCGCCACCTTCTCCCTCTTCAAATACCTGAACATATCCCCCTCCATCTCGCTGAACGACCGTATGTATACCAGCAAGGTGCGCCGGCAATGGGACTCACAGGCATCGCGAGAGATCCAGGATACCACCTACGGATTCTACAACCTCTTCGACTTCAACATCTCCATGGGATTTGACACGAAAATCTATGGATTCTGGAAACCGATGAAATTCCTTGGCGACAAAGTTCAGATGATCCGTCACGTCATGACTCCTACCATCTCCGTGGGGTGGCATCCCGACTTTGGAGCCAAAGGATGGGGTGTCTACGACTACTATCTGATGCCCGATCAGAATGGCAACCAGATCCGGAAATACTACTCCATGTTCCAGCATGGCATCTTCGGAGCGCCGAGCAGCGGCAAGAGCGGCTTGGTGACACTCAGTCTTGCCAACAACTTGGAGATGAAGGTCAAGAGCGACAAAGACTCCACCGGAGTCAAGAAGATCTCGCTGATCGAGAATCTGACACTGACACAGAGTTACAACTTTGCCGCCGACTCACTAAGGCTTAGCAACTTACAGGCCAACATCATGTTGCGACTGCTCAAGAACTTCAACCTCAACCTCAACACGACGTGGGATCCCTACGTCTACAAGCTCAACTCCAACGGCACACCGGTGAAGGTGGATCGACTCCGCATCCAAGAGAGGAGAGGACTCTATAGACTATCATCGGCAGGCACCAGCTTCTCCTACACCTTCAACAACGACACCTTCCGCCGCAAGAAGGATGGAGAGAGCAACCAAAACAACACCACCGACGACGACAACTGGGGCGACGAAGAAGAGCCGGGCGACTTTGCCGAGCAGGCTCGCCGCAAGCGCGAGAAAGGGAAAGATAAAGGAGAAGAAAAGAGCTCCGACTCCGACGGCTACTCCTCATGGAGCATACCCTGGAGTCTATCGATCAACTACTCAGTCAATTATGGCTATGGCGACTTCGACTACGACAAGATGGACTACAAAGGGAAATGGACTCAGAACTTGAGTTTCAGCGGCAACATCCGACCCACGAAGAACTGGAACTTCTCCTTCTCGGCGAGCTACGACTTCACCGCCCACAAGATCGCATACATGAACTGCAGCATAAGTCGAGACCTTCACTGCTTCACGATGACAGCATCGTTCGTGCCTGTGGGGCCCTACAAATCCTACAACTTCCACATCGCTGTGAAATCCTCGATACTCAAAGATCTGAAATACGACCAGCGATCCAAGTCCCAAAATGGAGTAAAATGGTATTAGAGCGCTCTATAATCGAACAAATTTTGCGGATTGACAAAAAATTTTGTAAATTTGTAAAAATTTGGCAAGATGGCAGAATCCTTGACCTCAATATTGGAGAGATTGCGTCAACGCATCGGAGTTCTGACCGCCGAGAATGCACGTCTGCGAGCACGCGATGCAGAGATCACGGCGGAATGTGAAGAGATGCGTCGTCAGATGCGCGAATCTGAGGAAAAGAGGAGGAGAGCTGAGTTGGATGCAGAATACTTGGCAGTGTCGCACAAGTTGGCAGACGATCCGGATACACTGGTGGAGACACGGCGCCATGTTGACAAATTAATTCGCAACATCGATCGTTGCCTTGCAATGTTAAAGGAATGATAAGATGAACGATTCGGACAAAATAATAATGACTCTCAATATAGGCGATCAGCGGATACAGATGTCCTCTACCTTCGCCCGCCAGGAATTTGTAAGAGTCGTAGAGTCGGAAGTAGATGGTCTCTATCGCAAATGGAGGAAGAAATTTCCGGCCAAAGACGACAGCGAGATACTCGCTATGGCAGCATATCAGTTTGCCTCCTTCTATTACGAGCTTAAAGAGAGATATGAGAAAGCTACCGACATCGCCACCGACTGTCTCAAGCAGATAGAAGAGCCGACAGCATCAGATAGCGACGAAGAGTAGTCACGAATCGGGCATCGAGCCTACCGACATTCCCCCGGACATAGCAGCAACTGAAAGAAGAAGCGAACCTCCGATCGGCGTTAGCGCCGGGCAGAGGCGAACTTTCGTTATTCTGCATAAAGCAAAAAAGAGTGTAATCAAACATGAAATAACTTATAAAAATCATAAATTATAACCATAAAAAACGACAAAAATGGACAATATAACACCCATAATATGGGTCATAGTCGCTGTGGTGACAATGATCATAGGATATATCGCAGCGATGATGATTAGCAAGCGCAACGCCACATCCAAGGCCAACAGCATCATAGATGATGCTCGACGCAAAGCGGATGTAATGAAAGAGTCGAGCATGCTCAAGGCCAAAGAAGAGGAGATGAAGATTCTCAACGAGGCCGAGCGGACCGCCAACCAGCGTCTGCAGAAGGTGCAGGCAGCCGAGGCGCGTGCCAAGCAGCGCGAGATCCAGCTCAACCAGCAGCAAGGAGAGCAGTCACGCCGCAAGAAAGAGCTCGAGAATATGAAGAACTCGCTCGACAATCGTGAGCAGCTCTTGGAGAGCCGCAGCAACGAAGTGGAGCACATGTATCGTCAGGCACAAGAAGAGCTTGTGAAGATCTCCGGGCTCTCAGCCGAAGAGGCAAAAGAGAAGCTCATCGAATCGCTCAAAGACGAGGCCAAGACAGCGGCAGCCGGCTATATCAACGACATCATGGACGATGCGAAGATGACTGCCAGCAAGGAGGCAAAGCGCATAGTGATCCAATCGATACAGCGCGTAGCCACCGAGACCGCCGTTGAGAACTCGGTGACCGTGTTCCATATCGACAACGACGAGATCAAGGGACGCATCATCGGTCGCGAAGGGCGCAACATTCGCGCTCTTGAGGCAGCCACCGGCATCGAGATCATCGTCGACGACACTCCCGAAGCTATCGTCCTGTCGGGGTTCGACCCGGTGAGACGCGAGATAGCTCGCTTGGCGCTCCATCAGCTTGTGACTGACGGACGCATCCACCCCGCCCGCATCGAAGAGGTGGTGGCAAAAGTGCGCAAGCAAGTCGAAGAAGAGATCATCGAGACCGGCAAGCGCACCACCATCGACCTTGGCATCCATGGTCTACACCCCGAGTTGATCCGCATGGTGGGCAAGATGAAATATCGTTCGAGCTACGGTCAGAACCTGCTTCAGCACTCACGCGAGACAGCCAATTTATGTGCCGTTATGGCCTCGGAATTGGGACTGAATCCGAAGAAAGCGAGACGAGCCGGACTTCTGCATGACATCGGCAAAGTACCCGACGACGAGCCTGAATTGCCGCACGCACTCTTGGGTATGAAATTGGCGGAGAAATATAAAGAGAAGCCCGATATCTGCAACGCCATCGGTGCGCACCACGACGAGGTGGAGCAGACCACACTCTTGGCGCCAATCGTGCAGGTGTGTGACGCCATCTCGGGCGCACGTCCCGGTGCACGTCGCGAGATCGTAGAGGCATATATCAAGCGTCTCAACGACCTGGAGCAATTGGCACTCTCCTACCCCGGCGTGCTTAAGACCTACGCCATCCAGGCAGGTAGAGAACTTCGTGTCATCGTCGGCGCCGACAAGATCACCGACCAAGAGACAGAGAAGCTGAGCACCGAGATCGCCAAGAAGATCCAAGACGAGCTCACCTATCCCGGACAAGTGAAGATAACCGTGATCCGCGAAACCAGAGCCGTAAGTTTCGCCAAATAATTAAGGGGGAACAACTTTGGAACAAGATAAGACAAAAAAAAGATACTGTTCGGAGAGGGGATGTCCGCGAGGCAACCTCTATGCCACCAATTGGCTTGAAGGGATCTCGGACAGCACCGACTGTGATATCGTAGAGGTATCGTTCAAGAACACCCGGGTCGGTTTCTATCGCAACCATTCGCGGCTGTCGCTGAAGATTGGCGACATAGTGGCAGTGGAGGGTAATCCGGGTCACGACATCGGCAGAGTGAGCATGGTGGGACGCTTGGTGCGTCTACAGATGCGCAAGAATGGGGTCAAGAATGAAGAAGAACTCAAGCGCGTCTATCGACTGGCGACTCAGGCGGATATGGAGAAATTCGAAGAGGCTCGATCGAAAGAGCACTCCACGATGATCCGCACACGCAAGATAGCCGAAGAACTCGGACTCGACATGAAGATTGGCGACGTGGAGTATCAGGGAGATGGCGGTAAAGCCATCTTCTACTACATCGCCGACGAGCGAGTGGACTTCCGCAAACTGATCAGGATCCTTGCCGACACATTCAAGGTGAGGGTGGAGATGAAGCAGATCGGTGCACGCCAAGAGGCGGGGCGCATCGGTGGTATCGGCCCTTGCGGTCGCCCGCTCTGTTGCGCCAGCTGGATGACACACTTCGTGTCGGTGGGCACCGGATCGGCTCGTGTGCAAGACCTCTCGATGAATCCTCAGAAACTTGCCGGACAATGCGCCAAACTGAAATGCTGTCTCAACTTCGAGACCGATGTCTATAGCGAGGCACAACGCAAGATGCCTCCCAAGGATGCCGTGCTTCAGACCTTGGACACCGATTACTACTTCTTCAAGCAGGATGTATTGGCAGGCATAGTGACCTACTCTACCGACAAGAAGATACCCGCCAACTTGGTGACCATAAGTGCCGAGCGGGCAATCGAGGTAATCGCCCTGAACAAGCAGGGAGTAAAAGTCGACGCCCTCGACAACACCAAGTCGGAAGATAAGCCCCAAGCCACGGAATATGTCAACTTGGTGGGACAAGACTCATTGACCCGCTTCGACAAGTCGAAGAAGAAAAAGAAGAAGACCAAGCCTGCCGGCGACCATCGTCAGGAAGGGGAAAAGCGCCCCGAGCACCAGGAACGCAAGCGCAAACAGCGTCGACGTCCGGGAGGAGGGAATAAGAACAGCGAACAGAAAGAGGGATGATGATACGGAGGCTCATTGGGATAATCTCGGTCGCAGCGATGCTGCTAATGATGGGATCATGTGAGAATGAGCCCCGGCGTGTGGTCTATACCCACTTCGAAGAGATCGGACTCGACGGGTGGGCACCGACCGACATCATCGTGTTCGAGCCTATGCCGGCAGACAGCACGCTGTCGCCGCGACAGCATTACGACCTCGACCTGATCGTCAGATATAGCAAGAGGAGTTGTCGAGGAGAGCATATACCCTTGGCAGTGAGTTATGAAGATGAGCGAGGCACGTTGCGCCAAGACACTATAGATGTGGGCATGCAGACTCCACAGGCAGAAGAGGCCAAAGAGATGCACGGCACCTACGAAGTCCGAATCCCCTTAGAGAGAAGCTTCACCCTGAGCGAAGGCTATGCAGTGACATTAACGCCACTTGTGGCACAAGATATATCAAAAGGAATACTCAACATCGGCTTGATACTAAGCCAAAGCGAACAACCATGAAATTTCCCTTACTCTATCCTGAAAACCATGCCGAACAATCACTGCGGCTCTCGAAAGTGCGCGCAGAGATGAGACAACAGGGAGTCGAATCGCTCCTGATCCATAGTTCAGTCAATCTATATTACCTCACCGGGGGAGTGTGTAGAGGCTACTACTACCTTCCAGCCGAGGGAGAGCCCCTCTTCTTCAAGATGTCACCGGCACGTTCGGAACATGACTTTGAGGTCGAGATTCGCAAGCCGGAGCAGATATCGGGAGTATTGACCGAACGGGGCTATCGGCTTCCGGAGAGTGTAGGGTTGGAATATGATGATCTCTATTATGGAGAGGTGGAGCGACTGAAGCGAGTGTTCGAAGGGGCAAAGATCGTGAATGGATCGACGGCTATGCGTCGCGCCAGGATGATCAAGACCGACTATGAGATCGCGAAGATGCGAGAAGATGGCATCAAGCAGAGTCGAGTCTACTCACTCATCGACAGTCTTTATCGCCCCGGCATGACCGACATAGAGTTGCAAGCCGATATAGAGCGAGAGATGCGTCGCGAGGGCTGCTTGGGATATCTTCGTGCGGCAGGCTCACGGATGGAGATAAGCCTTGGGAGTCTGATCGCCGGGGGGAATGCCGATGTGGCGTCACCCTACGACTTCACCATGGGTGGAGAGGGTATCGACCCCTCGCTGCCGGTGGGTGCCAATGGCACACGCATCGAGGCGGGGATGACTGTGATGTTTGATATGAATGGTGGCTACAACGGCTATCAGACCGACATGACCCGCTGCCGCATGGTGGGAGAAGTGCCGGAGATAGTGAAGCGAGGGCATGAATGTTCGCGAGCCATACTTCGCGACTGCGAAGCCTTCATCCGCCCCGGAGTGGAGATCGGAGAGATCTATCGACGCGCAGTGGCAATAGTCAAAGAGGCAGGACTCGAAGAGCACTTTATGGGTCATGTCAACAAGGTGGCATTCATCGGCCATGGCGTCGGCATCGAATTGAACGAAATGCCGGTGATCATGGAGCGCAACAAAGATGCGATAGCCGAGGGTATGACCTTGGCGATAGAGCCAAAGTTCGTGTTTGCCGGTGTTGGAGCCGTGGGGGTGGAGAACACCTACGTGGTGCATGCCGACCGGCTCGAGAATCTCACCTGCAATCCGGAAGAGATGACCCAACTTGAGGGATAAAACAGAAACAACAATATAATAAGGAGAGGAACGATCTATTGAATTTAGCGGAAGATCTAAATAAAGAGCCGGTGTTACGCCGGATAGGAGAGATAGCCGACAGCATGGGCCGCGAGGTTTATGTGGTGGGTGGCTATGTTCGCGACATATTTCTGCAGCGGCCGGTCAATGACATCGACTTTGTGACTGTGGGGAGTGGCATATCCTTGGCCAAAGAGGTGGCAGAGGCCTTAGGTCGAGGCGACCATCTCACGGTCTATGCCAATTATGGCACGGCTCAAATCAAATATCGCAATTTGGAGTTGGAATTTGTGGGGGCACGTCGGGAGTCCTATCATCGGGAGAGCCGCAATCCGATAGTGGAAGATGGCACCCTCGAAGATGATCAGAACCGTCGCGACTTCACCATCAATGCCATGGCGATATGTCTCAACGCGGATAGATATGGCGAATTGGCCGACCCGTTTGGCGGTATAGCCGACCTGCATAAGGGGATCATTCGCACGCCACTTGATCCGGACATCACCTTCAGCGACGACCCGCTGAGGATGATGCGAGCCATCCGCTTTGCCACCCAGTTAGACTTCGAGATCTATCCCGAGACATTTGAGGCAATCCGGCGCAATCGCGAGCGGATCGAGATTATCACACGCGAGCGCATCAACGACGAATTGGGCAAGATCATGCGTTCGGCGCGACCCTCGATCGGGTTCCGACTCCTCGACGAGTGTGGACTCTTGCAGCTGATCTTCCCGGTGCTCTGCGAGCTGAAGGGAGTGGAAATCATGGAGGGCAAAGGACACAAAGACAACTTCAACCACACCCTTCAGGTGGTCGACAACGTGGCGGCACACAGCGACAACGAATGGCTCAGATGGGCAGCGCTGCTCCACGACATCGGCAAGCCGCAGACCAAGCGATATGACGAAAAGTTGGGATGGACCTTCCACAATCACAACTTCGTGGGAGAGAAAATGATAAGTCGGATCTTCCGCAAGATGAAGATGCCGATGAACGAAAAGATGAAATATGTCGAGAAGCTCGTGGGGCTGCACATGCGTCCTCAGAGTGTCGGCGAAGATGGCGTATCCGACTCGGGAGTGAGGAGGATGATCACCGACGCCGGCGAAGACCTCGACGACTTGATGATCTTGGCAGAAGCTGATATCACCTCGAAGAATCCTGCCAAAGTGCGTCGCCAGTTAGAGGGATTTGCCCGTCTGCGCAAGCGCATGAGCGAACTTAGCGACGCCGATGCACTTCGCAACTGGAAGAATCCGGTGAATGGCAATGAGATCATCGACTACTTCAAGATAGAGCCCGGCAAAGAGATCGCCGAGATCAAATCGGCGGTCAAAGAGGCTATCATCGAGGGGCGTATACCCTACGAACATGATGCAGCCTGGCAATATGTCTTGGAGATAGCCCCCGACATTCTTAATAAGGATAAGGGATAACCCGAGCGAAATGCTCACGATCGATGAAACCGATATGAAGAAAGAGAGAAAACATATAGTATGTTTTCATTTATACAATGACTTCAGCGGGAGTCCGAAGGTGCTGAAGATGGTGCTCGATATCCTCTTAAAGGGGGGACATCGAGTAGACCTTATCACCTCCCGGGGGGGCATCCTCGACACGATCGAAGAGAGCGACCTACTCAGGCGACACAGCTACAACTATCACTTCTCATCGCGTCAGATAGTGACGATGGCGAGATATGCCCTAATCCAGATCTACACATTCTTTATGTCGTTAAGATGGATGCCGGGACGAGATGTAGTGTTTTACATCAACACGATTCTGCCTGTGGGGGCTGCCTTGGCGGGAAAAATGATGGGCAAGCGAGTAGTGTATCATTATCATGAGAATGCTCGCAGCAAGGGGAGAGTCTACCGGATCTTGGCATGGATGATGGAGCGACTGGCAGATGAGATCATCTGTGTGTCGGCATATCAGGCATCACACCTCCGCCGTCAGAACAAGGTAACGGTGATCCCCAACACCCTGCCGGCAGAATATGTGGACGATCTGACACAAATCGGAGGGAGCACATTCGATCATCAGCGCGTGATGATGCTCACCTCGCTGCGAGAATATAAAGGGATCGGAGAATTTGTGGAGCTGTCGAAGCGAATGCCTGAATATGACTTTGCGCTGGTGATCAACGACACGGAAGAGGAGATCTCCCGATACTTCAAGAGTCATAAGATCGATGGCGACAGGCAGAGCAATCTGACCATCTACCCACGCCAGCGCGACGTGGTAAGATTCTATCGAGAAGCCTCCATAGTGATCAATCTCACCGACAAGAATCGAGCCATCGAGACCTTTGGGCTGACGATGCTCGAGGCGATGTATGCCGGGCTTCCGGTGATCGTGCCCACCGAAGGGGGTATCGCCGAACTGGTGGAGGATGGAGTGAGCGGGTATAAGATCGACGTGCAAGATCCGGCTCGGATCGAAGCGAAGATTCGACTGATGCTCAGCGATAGGGAGAAATATGAAGATATGTCGCGCAAATCACGACAACGAGCATATCGCTATGACGCCGGGAATATGGCGAAAGATATCGAGCGAATCTTCCGGGAATAACGAAAACCTCCCCTATATATGTAAGACAGCGAAGAGAAAAAAAGAAGAGAATTACAGGTCATGAAGAGAGTAGCAATAGTCGGAATCCAGGGAGTGCCTGCACAATATGGCGGCTTCGAGACACTGGTCGAAAATCTCATAGAGAAGAAGAGCGACCCGGAGATCGAATACACCGTCTACTGTTCGGCACGCGACTATAGCGTCAAGATGACCAGATATAAGGGAGCGATGCTGCGATACATTCCATTATTTCATGCCAATGGCGTGGAGAGTATGCCTTACGACATCATCTCGATGATCCGTAGCGCCAAGGGCTACGACACGGTGATGATCCTCGGAGTGTCGGGGTGTTTCTTTCTGCCGCTGTTCAAGCGGATGTGTCATGGCAAGGTGATAGTCCACATAGATGGCAGAGAGCATACACGCGCCAAGTGGGGAAAGAGAGCCCGTCAATTCCTGAAGAAAAGTGAAGAAATAGCAGTAAAATATGCAGACACGATTATCGCTGACACGGAGATTATCCGCGACTATGTAACCGAGAGTTACGGTCGCGACTCCGCATTGATCGCCTACGGTGGCGACCATGTGCTGCGAGGAGTGCCTGAAGACCGGCAGCGGGAGATCTTGGATCGATATGGACTCGAATCGAAGAAATATGGAGTGTCGATATTTCGTGTTGAGCCGGAGAACAACTGTCATATCATCCTGGAGGCGTATGCCGAGAATGGGCAGGAATTTGTGTTTATCGGCAACTGGGAGCGGAGTGCCTACGGCAGGAAATTGAGGGAGAAATATCAGGGATATGGCAACATCCATCTGATCGACAGCATCTACGACAGCGACACCTTATATACAATAAGGAAGAATGCGCGACTGTCGGTGCATGGACACAGCGCCGGGGGGACTAATCCGTCGCTGGTCGAAGCAATGTTCTTCGGGCATCCGATTTTGGCATACGATGTGGAATACAATCGTGCGACGACCCGAGGGAGCGCCTACTACTTTAAAGATGCGACCGAGCTCAAGAGGCTATTGGATCGCGAAGATCTGCATGGCGAAGAATTGCGCCGGATAGCCGAGCGCGTCTATCGCTGGAGCGACATCGTAAAGCGCTACGAAGAGATCTACTAAGAGACTTTAAGATCTACTAAGAGACCTGACAACAGACCGGCCGGGAGATTCTGTGAGCGACCGATTCGCAGCCGGGATATAAGAGGGCGCGCTAAGGCTCTGTGAAAAATGAAACTTTAAAAAAAATAGGAAGAATCATTGAAAAGTCAGAAAAATTTATTAATTTTGCGAGCCGATTATATCCAGTTAACAAACCCGCTCGGGGATAAGCAGACAGTTTTGGCCGACTAAAGCTTTGAAAGAGTGGAACTTAACAAATCAAAAAACAAGCAATAAAGTGGATACTTTAAGTTACAAAACAACCTCAGCCACCTCAGAGAAGAAATGGGTGGTAATTGATGCGACCGACCAGGTACTTGGTCGTCTTTGCAGCAAGATAGCAAAGATCCTCAGAGGCAAGAACAAAGCAGATTACACTCCCAACTTGGATTGTGGTGACTGTGTAATCGTGATCAATGCCGACAAAGTAGTGATGAACGGAGACAAGATGACCAAGCATGAGTATCTCCGCTACACAGGTTATCCGGGTGGACAACGCACCTTCACACCTCAAGACTTGATGAACAAGTCATACAAGGTGACCATGCAGGGCAAGCACCCCTTGTTCATCAAAGTGGTAAAGGGCATGCTTCCCAAGACCAAACTTGGGGCACAGCAGCTGACCAACCTTCACGTATTCAATGGATCAGAGCATCCGTTTAGCGACAAGAATCCGGTTGAAATAGACATCAATAAAATGAAATAAGGAAGAAGATGGAAAAAGTAAATGCAATAGGCCGCCGCAAGGCAGCAGTGGCGAGAGTATATCTCACCGAGGGTAGCGGTAACATCATTATCGACAAGCGTCCTCTCGACGTCTACTTCCCCTCTTCGATTCTTCAGTACGTAGTAAAGCAACCTCTCACCAAGCTTGAGGTAGCAGAGAAATATGACATTGTAGCGCACTTGGATGGTGGCGGCTACAAGGGTCAAGCAGAGGCATTGCGATTGGCTATCGCCCGCGCACTTGTAAAGATCAATCCCGAAGACAAGGCAACACTTCGCAAAGAGGGCTTCATGACCCGCGATGCACGCGAGGTAGAGCGTAAGAAACCGGGACGTCCCAAGGCACGCAAGCGCTTCCAGTTCTCCAAGCGTTAATCGAATTTATGCGAATGCCGCATAGTGTTTAGTATCTAAATCGCATGGATGGACACGTTCCCTACCATGAGATTGAATTTCAAAGAACGTAAACAAAACTCAAAAGAAACGAATGGCAACACCGACATTTGAACAACTTCTTGAGGCAGGCTGTCACTTTGGTCACCTCAAGCGCAAATGGAATCCGGCAATGGCTCCTTACATTTTCATGGAGCGCAACGGCATCCACATTATTGACTTATATAAGACGGCAGCAAAGATCGAAGAGGCAGCCAACGCTCTGAAACAGATTGCCAAGAGCGGCAAGAAGGTGCTCTTCGTAGCGACCAAGAAACAGGCCAAAGAGGCAATCGAGAGCAAAGCAGGCGCCATCAACATGCCTTACGTGACAGAGCGTTGGCCGGGCGGTATGCTCACCAACTTCCCCACTATCCGCAAGGCAGTGAAGAAGATGACCACTATCGACAAGATGGCCAAGGATGGCACATTCGACAACTTGTCAAAGCGCGAGAAACTCCAGATCACACGTCAGCGTGCCAAATTGGAGAAGAACCTCGGTTCGATTGCCGACCTCGGTCGTCTTCCCTCTGCACTCTTTGTAATCGACGTGATGAAAGAGCACATCGCAGTGGCAGAGGCAAAGCGTCTCGGCATCCCTGTATTTGCAATGGTCGATACCAACTCCGATCCTTCGGATGTAGACTTCGTAATCCCGGCAAATGACGACGCATCAAAGAGCATCGAGATTGTGCTCGACGCTGTATGCTCGGCCATGGCAGAGGGTCTCGAAGAGCGTAAGATCGAGAAGCTCGATGCTCCCGAAGATAAGGAAGCAGCTGAAGGTGAAGCAGCTCCCGCTAAGCGTCGTCGCGTACGTCGCAACGAAGCAGCAGCCACTGAAGAGGCTCCCAAAGCTGAAGAGGCTGAGGCACCTAAAGCCGAATAAGTGAGACTGCAATAAGCGGATTCGCCTATTCAAACCATATACAAGGGGCTGCGCCAAAACATCTGTTTTGACACGCCCCTTAATTACTTTACAAAACCATAAAAACAACAACCATCTCCGGCAGGCTCGACAATAGCCGACGGAGAAAAAAAAGCTAAATAAACCAATGGCTGTAAGTATAGAAGATATCAAGAAACTGCGCCACATGACAGGCGCCGGTATGATGGACTGCAAGAATGCACTCGCCGAGACTGATGGCGACATCCAGGCTGCCATCGAAATCATCCGCAAGAAGGGTCAGGCAGTAGCTGCCAAGCGTGAGGACCGCAATGCCGCTGAGGGTTGCGTATTCTCCGGCGTCAATGGCAACTTCGCTGCTGTAGTGACTCTGAAGTGCGAAACTGACTTCGTAGCCAAGAATGAGTCATTCCGCGCCTTGGCTAAGAGAATCCTCGAAGTGGCACTCGCCAACAAGGTGAAGAGCGCCGAAGAGCTCAAGGCTGCAACTTTGGATGGTCGCACCGTAGCTGAGCTCATCACTGACGAGATCGGTAAGACAGGTGAGAAGATGGAACTTGGCGACTATGCATGTGTAGAGGCTGCTACAGTTGCTTCTTACAATCACTTCAACGACAAGCTCGCTGCCGTCGCCGGCTTCAACCTCGAGGGTGTAGATGCTCAGGTAGGTCGCGAGGTCTGCATGCAGATCGCTTCGATGAACCCTGTAGCCGTATCTCGCAACGATGTGCCTCAAGCCACTATCGATCAGGAGATCAGCGTAGCTGTCGAGAAGACCAAACAAGAGCAAGTAGTTAAGGCTCAAGAGGCTGCTCTCCGCAAGGCAGGTCTCAACCCCAACCACTTCGACTCTGAAGATCACATCGAGAGCAACATCACCAAGGGCTGGATCACAGCTGAAGAGGCTGAGAAGGGTCGTCAGATCATGAAGGAAGCCGGCGAAGCTAAGGCTGCCAACCTCCCCGAGCAGATGATTCAGAACATCGCCAACGGCCGTCTCAACAAGTTCTTCAAGGAGAGCTGCTTGATGGAGCAGGCTTACGTACAGGATGCCAAGATCTCTGTCGGCGAGTTCCTCGACAAGACTATGAAGGGCTTGGTAGTAACCGACTTCAAGCGCATCAACTTGAACGCAGACTAAAAAACTACGAATCCTCCGGATTCGGCTGTTTTCATATTTTGAAATTTAAAGGGTGGCTGTGTCGCATTTTCGCGACACAGCTTTTTTTATTATGGAACTCGCTGTAATATGGAACTCGCACTTGGGAACAGGCTCTTAGGGCGGGTTATGAGATGAGGATGGTGGGGTTTATTAGGAATACTTGTTCGGAGGCACGGGTTATGGCGGTGTAAAGCCATCGGTAGAAGTCGGCACCCATTGAGTCGGGATTGATGCCACCCATGTCGATATAGACGTGTCGCCATTGGCCACCCTGCGCCTTGTGGCAGGTGACACAATAAGCATATTTCACTTGCAGAGCATTGTAATAGGGGTCGTCGGAGAGGGCAGCCAGTCGATTCGAGACTTCACCCTCGCAGGCAGCCATCACGACATTGCGAAATCTATCCATCTCGTCAGCCGGGATCGAGGGGCCTTCACACACGAGGCTGCGAAGCATCACCTTGGCTGAAAGTATCGAGCCATCGGAGAGCGACAGTTCCACCTCGGTGAAATATCTGCCATAGGCCTTCTCGGTTTTGCCCACCCAAGTCACTTCGGCGGCATCGCCATTGGCTATCAGCCCGGCAGTCTTATTTTTTCTTCCCCAATAATAGTCATTTTTCGAGACCACTACCCTATCGCCCCGTTCGAGGGGCTCCTCAGCGAAGAGCACCATATTTCTGACGGCACGGTTGAAGTCATTGGCACGCCGATTGGAGCGAGTTATGATTATGGTATCATCCATTCCGACTTGAGCATACGAGTCTGTGAGAGCGTCAGCGAGGTCGGCAGACGAGATCGCCTTGATATCGTTCATGCCGGAAAGTTTGAGGGTGGGGACACCCTCGGCGGGAGGAGTTTCGAGGCAAGAACGCACGATTGTGGCGTTGAGCACGATTCCGGAATCGGAGGCTTGTCTGACGGGAAGATCGAGCGAGAAGCATATAGGGTTCAAGCCGAGGCGACGTAGACGGCCGGGATCCATAGCCGTGGAAGAGAGTTGGCCGACGGGAGGGAGCTGCGCCTCATCGCCTACGAGCATCAGATAGCATCCCGGGGCGGAATAAACGAAAGCCACGAGCGAAGCGAGAATACCGGCAGAACCGGAGGGGGAGTCACTTATCAGCGAAGCCTCATCGACGACATAGAGGGTGTCGGAGGCGATATTACGCGCCACATGCCAGACGCCCGAAGAGGGGTTGGAGAAATCGGGACGAAGGATATGATGATGGATGGTAGAGGCAGGGATTTTAGCGAAAGCCGACGCCACCTTGGCGGCACGCCCGGTGGGAGCAAGGAGCACGACTCGACGTCTCAGCGAGGTGAGCGCATGGATCAGCGCACCGACCAGAGAAGTTTTGCCGGTGCCGGCATATCCATTGAGCACGAACACATCGCGGGGGGCAGCAGCGGCGGCAAACTCAGCGGCGGCGCAAAGCAGAGATCGTTGCGCCGGGAGGAGTTCGAAATCGAGCGAATCAGCGGCAGCCGAGAAGATCATATTAGCGAGCGAAAGCGACATAAAGCGACTAACTGAAATAAATCTTAAAAAAATGTAACAAAAGAGAGAAAGAGGGGATAAAATTGCGAAAAATTTGTTAACTTTGCACAATAAAGTATCACAACCGATTAAAGGGCAAGAAAACGCCCTAAAGCGGTCACCTCCACCCTCCAAGAGGAAAGAGGATGTAAAGATAATAAAAAAACATAAAACCCAAACAAATAAATTAAACCAAGACATGAGAATTGAAAAAGTAATTGGTCGCGAAATACTTGACTCGCGCGGAAATCCGACAGTAGAAGTAGACGTAATCCTCGAGAGCGGCGTAATGGGCCGTGCAGCAGTGCCGAGCGGTGCATCGACAGGAGAGAACGAGGCGCTTGAGCTTCGTGATGGCGACAAGAGCAGATACCTTGGCAAGGGTGTACAGAAGGCAGTAGCCAATGTCAATGGTCCTATCGCCGAGGCACTTGTAGGCCACAGCGCACTTGATCAGATCGGTGTAGACGAGATCATGCTTGCCCTCGATGGCACACCCACTAAGTCAAAACTTGGTGCCAACGCCATCCTCGGCGTGTCATTGGCAGTAGCAAAAGCAGCAGCCAACTATCTCGACCTTCCACTTTATCGTTATATCGGCGGCGCCAACACCTACGTACTTCCCGTTCCTATGATGAACATCATCAACGGTGGAGCACACTCCGACGCCCCCATCTGCTTCCAGGAGTTCATGATTCGTCCTGTAGGCGCCCCCACCTTCAAGGAGGCTATCCGCTGGGGTACAGAGGTGTTCCACAACCTCAAGAGCGTACTCAAGGCACGCGGCTTGTCGACAGCTGTAGGTGACGAGGGTGGTTTCGCCCCCAAGCTCGAAGGCACAGAGGATGCCCTCAACGTGATCGTAGAGGCTATCAAGAAGGCAGGTTACGAGCCCGGTAAGGATGTAACAATCGGTCTTGACTGCGCATCTTCAGAGTTCTATCAGGATGGTGTATACGACTACACACACCTGAAGAATGGTGCAGCCAAAGAGGCTAACGGCAAGAAGCTCACCAGCGAAGAGCAGGCAGCATATCTCGAAGAGCTCATCACTAAGTATCCTATCGACTCTATTGAGGATGGTATGGATGAGAACGACTGGGAAGGCTGGAAGATCCTCACAGCCAAGATCGGCGATCGTTGCCAGCTCGTAGGTGACGACTTGTTCGTAACCAACGTTAAGTATCTCGAGAAGGGTATCGCCAACAGCTGCGCAAACTCTATCCTCGTAAAGGTGAACCAGATTGGCTCACTCACAGAGACACTCCGCGCCGTAGAGATGGCACAACGCAACAACTACACAGCTGTGATCTCACACCGTTCGGGCGAGACTGAGGATGCCACTATCGCAGACATCGCAGTAGCCACCAACGCCGGCCAGATCAAGACCGGTTCGGCAAGCCGTTCGGACCGTATGGCAAAATACAACCAACTTCTCCGCATCGAAGAGGAGCTTGGTGATCGCGCCGTATACGGATACAAGAAGATCCAGAAGGCCTAAACCGACCGAATATCGGAGAGCCAACCTCTCCGAAATCATACCCAAAGGGGGAATATCGCCAAAAAGCTATATTCCCCCTCTTTTTGATATGATAGAGAATACATCAATCGCTATTCACACCACAATCTGCCAATAGAGACCGTAGCAATAAACTTCAGCACCGACAGCCACACCCTCACCGACTGGATCATCAGCGAGTAGCCCAAAGCGAATGGGCAGAAATTTTATGTGCCGAAGAGAGAGATCAGTCAAAGCATATTCTTGTCGATCGGATATTCATTTTAGC
>JBJEDL010000024.1:0-33675 GCA_051872035.1 Lepagella sp. | reverse complement strand
AATCGACTCAAGGCTACGACCCCTACGGCCCCAAAAATTTAAGGAACGCGCTCTACCCGACACGAAGTTTTTTCTCTCCTGTCGATCTATCAGCTTATTTCCCGGCTCTCTCTCCTTCTATCGCTTTAATTCGGATAGGGTAGCGATGCCATATTTATCCATCACGCGGGGCAGGTCGGCGATGATCTCGGGGCATGCCCAGGGATTGATCAGGTTGGCTGTGCCCACCTCCACGGCGGTGGCTCCCGCCATCATCATCTCCAATACATTCTCAGCGCTCGATATTCCGCCACATCCCACCACCGGGATCCGGCATGCCCCCGCCACTTGATACACCATCCGCAGTGCCACCGGGAAGATGGCATCTCCCGAGAAGCCTCCCATCGTGTTTGCCACCACCGGCCGACGTGTCTTCAAGTCGATGCGCATACCTAATAGGGTATTGATCAGACACAAGCCGTCGGCGCCGGCATCTTCGGCTGCGCGTGCCATCTCCACGATGTCGGTGACATTGGGTGTCAACTTTACGATCACCGGCAGGGTGGTGGATCGCTTCACACTTTTCACCACTTCCGATATCGATTGTGCTGACGTGCCGAAGCTCATACCTCCGCCATGCACGTTGGGGCAGCTCACATTCAACTCGATGATCTCCACCTGCTTCTCGCCGCTGATGCGTCGGCAACATTCGCAGTAGTCGTCGATCGAGAAGCCGCTGATATTGGCGATGATAGGACCACGGTATGCCTCTCGCATCTTTGGCAGCTCTTCGCAGATCACCTTGTCGATGCCGGGGTTCTGCAGTCCCACCGAGTTGATCATCCCGGCGGTACATTCCGCCACGCGGGGCAACGGATTGCCATAGCGGGGCTCAAGTGTCGTCCCCTTGAAGGAGATCGACCCCAATACGTTGATGTCGTAATATTCGGTCATGCCATAGCCATAACCGAAACATCCACTCGCCGGGATCACCGGATTGCGCAGCTTTACTCCACACAATTCGACCGATAGTCTATCTTGCTCTTTTATTTCCATATCAGATCTTCTTTATCAAATACCGGCCCATCTTTGCAGATTCGTCGTGGACCCTTCTTCGTCTCAAGCGAACAACACATACATACCCCGAAACCGCATGCCATCCTCGATTCGAGGCTCACCTCTCCCGGGATGTCAAGATTCTGACAGAGGGCTTTGAGCATCGGCAGTGGGCCGCAGGCATAGAAGTAGTCAGGGTCGATCGCCTCTTGTTTCAGCACATCGGTCACATATCCCTTTCTGCCGTAGGAGCCGTCGATTGTCGCTACATGGAAGGGTATGTAGAGTTTCTCGAATGCCTCGATCATGATCATACGGTCGGAGGAGTTGAATCCGAGCACCACCGTCGGCAGCACTCCCTTCCGGATCAGTTGCTTGGCAAGATTATAGATCGGAGGGCAACCCACTCCGCCGGCGAGCAGCACAGGGCGTTCGCCACATTTGCTCAAGTCGAAGCCATTGCCCAATGCCGGCAGAAGATCAACTTCGGTCTTGGGGCGTAACGCAGCGAGGGCTTCCGTGCCGGCTCCCACCTTGTCATATACTATGGTGAGCTGGTTCTCTTCGATCGAGCAGACCGAGATGGGGCGTCGAAGGGTGAACCCCGGGATGGCAATGTTGACAAATTGTCCCGGCGCCGTGAAGGTCGAGGTCGGCCCTGCCAGGGTCATCATCATCGTGTTCGTGCCGATCGGCGTGTTGTCGATGATTTGATATTTGGTGTCTTGACGTGTTATCATTGTTCGAGATATGCTATCTTGCCCGAGGAGATGGTGGCTTTCACCACTCCATAGAGGCGTTGTCCTTCAAATGGTGTGGATTTTCCCTTGGAGAGGAATTTCTCCGGATCCACGATATAACTGCGGTCGAAGTCGACGATGGTCAGATCGGCGCGGTCGCCGGGGAGGACACCTCCGTCTATGCCGAAGATGCGGCGAGGCGTCTCTGCCATCAGTTCGATCATACGGTCGAGGGTGATGATGCCCCTCTTCACGGCGTAGGTATAGGTGGCGGCAAGCGACAGCTCGATGCCGGTCACTCCCATCGCACTCTGACGCAACCCGCGGCTCTTCTCTTCTGCCGAGTGGGGTGCATGGTCGGAGGCTATGCAGTCGATGGTGCCATCTTTGATGCCCTCCAAGAGTGCCTCTCGATCGGATGCCGAACGCAACGGCGGGTTCATCTTGAAACGTCCCTCCTCTTGCAGGTCTTTGTCGCAGAATGCCAAGTAGTGGGCTCCCGTCTCGCAGGTTACAGCCACTCCGCGTGCCTTCGCTTGTCTCACCAATTCGACACTCTCTCGGGTCGATACGTGGCAGATATGAAGCCTGCATCCTGTGGCCTCTGCCAGCCGGATGTCGCGTGCCACTTCTCCCCATTCGCTCTCGGAGCAGATGCCGGCATGGCCATGGGCGCGGGCATATTCCCCATCATGGATATAGCCCCCGCGCAGAAGTGTGTTGACTTCACAGTGTGCCGCCAGCACCTTGCCGGTGGCGCTGATGCCGCGCATCGCCCGCTCCATCACTTCCTCCGACTGTACGCCGCTCCCATCGTCGGAAAAGCCTACTACTTTCGGACTCAATGCCTCATAGTCCACCAACTCATCTCCCATCCTCTTGAGGGTGATCGTGGCGTAGGGAAGCACTTCGATGCAGGCATCGCGTGAGATGATGTCGAGCTGCTCTTGAAGATGCTCCGCCGTGTCGGGAGCCGGATTCAGATTGGGCATCGGACAGACCGTAGTGAAGCCCCCATGTGCCGCCGCGCGAGTGCCGTCGAGGATCGTCTCTTTGTAGGAATAGCCGGGCTCACGTAGATGCACATGCACATCCACCAGCCCCGGCAGTATCATACTCCCCTCGGCATCGATCACTTCGCATGCCGGGTCGCACACGAGATCCTCGCCGACGCTCTTGATACATCCATCCGATATCAGGATGTCACAGCGCTGTGACTCCCCATCTCGGCGGATCATACCATGTTTTATCAATATATCTTTTTGCATCTGTGTCAGATGTTTTTGCGTTTGGTTTCCTCTCTTAGAACTCTTGCCAGCTCTTCACCTCGATATCATCCGGGCTCATCGAGCAGAATGATTTGATGAATGCCGAGGCAAGTCGAGCATTGGTGATAAGTGGTATGTTGCGGTCGATGGCGGTGCGACGAATTCGATAGCCGTTGGTCACCTCCTTGTCGGAGTGATTGCGCGGCACGTTGATCACTAAGTCGATCTCATGGTTATTGATCATATCCACGGCCTTGGGTGTTCCCTCTTCGTCAGGCCAGTATACGCGAGTGTTCTCGATGCCATTCTCGGTGAGATGACGACTGGTTCCCTCGGTGGCAAAGATGGAGTAACCCTTCTGTTGCAGCAACTTGGCGGCGCCGAGCATGTCACCCTTCTGCTTGCCGTTGCCGGTGGAGAGGAGCACATTCTTGCTCGGTATGCGCTGTCCCACCGAGAGCATCGCCGTGAGAAGTGCCGAGCGGGCATCCTCGCCGATACATCCCACTTCGCCGGTCGACACCATGTCGACACCCAATTTCGGGTCTGCCTTCTGCAAGCGATTGAAGGAGAACTGACTCGCCTTGACGCCGACATAGTCCAAGTCGAACACACTCTTGTCGGGCTTGCTCACCTGAAGTCCCAACATGATGCGTGTGGCAAGCTCTATGAAGTTGATCTTCAATACCTTGCTCACGAAGGGGAAGCTGCGCGAGGCGCGGAGATTACATTCGATCACTTTGATATCGTTGTCGCGTGCCAGGAACTGTATGTTGAATGGCCCGCTGATGTTGAGCTGTTTGGCGATCTTTTTCGAGATTTTCTTGATGCGTCGTGCCGTCTCCACATAGAGCTTCTGCGGCGGGAATTGGATGGTGGCATCGCCCGAGTGTACGCCGGCAAATTCCACATGCTCCGAGATGGCGTAGGCGATGATCTCGCCATTGCATGCCACGGCATCCATCTCCACCTCTTTGGCATGCTCCAAGAATTGACTCACCACCACCGGGTGTCGCTTCGACACGTTGGCGGCAAGGGTCAGGAATTTCTCTAATTGTGTGCGGTCGTAACATACATTCATCGCCGCCCCCGACAAGACGTAGGAGGGTCGAACCAATACCGGGAAGCCCACCTTGTCGACGAAGTCGTTGATATCTTCCATCGAAGTCAAGGCGCTCCATGCCGGCTGGTCCACTCCGATGCGTCCCAACATGGCGGAGAATTTCTTGCGGTCTTCGGCATTGTCGATGCTCTGGGCGCTCGTGCCCAAGAGTTTGACTCCCTGCTCGTCGAGCTTGAGAGCCAGGTTGTTGGGGATCTGACCGCCGGTCGACACCACGACGCCGTAGGGTGTCTCCATCTCTATGATGTCGAGCACGCGCTCGAAGGTGAGCTCGTCGAAGTAGAGGCGGTCGCAGATATCATAGTCGGTCGATACGGTCTCCGGATTGTAGTTGATCATCACCGAGCGATAACCCTCTTTGCGAATCGTATTGAGCGCCTGCACGCCACACCAGTCAAATTCCACCGAACTGCCGATGCGATATGCTCCCGAACCGAGCACCATCACCGAGCGACCATCATGCTCGTAGTTGATATCATTCTTGTCGCCGCCGTAGGTGAGGTAAAGATAGTTGGTGGCTGCCGGGAACTCGCCGGCGAGTGTATCGATCTGCTTGACACAGGGCACGATGCCGAGTGATTTGCGGCGCATCCTTACCTTCAGGAGCGCCTTCTCTATCTCCATGTCGCGCTCCATGCCCAAGGCGCGAGCTGTCTGGAAGTCGGAGAAACCGGCTCGCTTCACTTCTCTCAGCAGCTCCAACGGCGTAGCCTCGAGACTGCCGATCTTCTTCAGTTCGCCATATAGATCGTAGATGCGTCTCAGCTTGTAGAGGAACCAACGGTCGATCTTGGTCAAATCATGAATCTGATCGACCGTGTAGCCCTTGTGAAATGCTTTCTCTATCACGAAGATACGCATATCGGTCGGAGCATGAAGTGCCCCGTCGATGTCGGGTATCTCAAGTTCTTTGTTGCCCACGAATCCATGCATCCCCTGGCCGATCATGCGGAGTCCCTTCTGGATTGCCTCTTCGAAGGTGCGTCCGATCGACATCACCTCGCCCACCGATTTCATCGATGATTCCAGCTCGCGATTTACTCCTCTGAATTTTCCCAAGTCCCAACGGGGTATCTTGCAGACACAGTAGTCGAGTGCCGGCTCGAAGAATGCCGAGGTGGTCTTGGTCACCGAGTTGCGAAGGTCGAAGAGTCCGTAACCCAAACCAAGTTTTGCCGCTACGAATGCCAAGGGATAGCCTGTAGCCTTCGATGCCAATGCCGATGAACGTGAGAGACGGGCATTCACTTCGATGACGCGATAGTCTTCGGAGTCGGGGCAGAGGGCGAACTGCACGTTACATTCACCCACAATGCCGATATGTCGCGCTATGCGGATGGAGAGCTCTCTGAGCTTATGATATTCGGAGTTGGTGAGGGTCTGCGAGGGTGCCACCACGATGCTCTCCCCGGTGTGGATGCCCAGGGGGTCGAAGTTCTCCATGTTGCAGACGGTGATACAATTGTCGAAGGAGTCGCGCACTACTTCATATTCCACCTCTTTCCAACCCTTAAGGCTTTTCTCTACAAGCACTTGCGGCGAGAAGGAGAAGGCTTTGTCGGCAAGCACGGAGAGTTGCTCGGCATTGTCGCAGAACCCCGAGCCCAGTCCTCCCAAGGCGTAGGCGGCGCGCAAGATCACCGGATAGCCCAAGCTCTCTGCCGCACGAAGTGCCTCTTCTTTGTTGTCACATGCCACTGAGTCGATCGTCTTGACATCGATCTCGTCAAGTTTCTCTACGAAGATCTCGCGGTCTTCGGTGTCGATGATCGATTGGATCGGCGTGCCCAATACTCTTACGTTATATTTCTCGAGGATCCCCTGATGGAATAACTCTACACCACAGTTGAGCGCTGTCTGTCCGCCGAATGCCAACATGATGCCTTGCGGACGCTCGCGTGCTATCACCTTCTCAACGAAGGCGGCTGTCACCGGCAGGAAGTAGATATGATCGGCACTCCCCTCCGAGGTCTGCACCGTCGCTATGTTGGGGTTGATCAGGATCGTCTCGATACCCTCTTCTCGAAGGGCCTTCAGAGCCTGACTGCCGGAGTAGTCGAACTCTCCCGCTTCGCCGATTTTCAACGCGCCCGATCCGAGCACAAGCACTTTCTTGATGTCGCTCTCTTGTATCATCGCTTTATTATATTGTGTTTTGCTGGTTTTACCTTTGTTTTCTTTATCTGTATCTTTTCTATCCTCTCCTCCTTAGAGTTTGCTTACGAAGTCATCGAAGAGAAATTCCGCATCCACCGGACCTCCACATGCTTCGGGGTGGAATTGCGATGAGAACCAGGGCTTGCTCTGATGGCGGATGCCTTCGTTCGAACCGTCGTTCATATTGGTGAAGTAGGGCTCCCATCCCTCTTGCAGGGTGCTCGGGTCGACGGCAAATCCATGATTCTGACTCGTGATCAGACACCGGTTGCTACCCTCGATGCGCACCGGCTGATTGTGCGACCGATGCCCATATTTGAGCTTGTAGATGCCGGCGCCGGCTGCCTTGGCAAGCAGCTGATTGCCCATGCAGATTCCCATCAGCGGACGGCTCTCTTCCTGATTGTTGATGAAGCGACGGATATGCTCTACCGTCTTTTCACACACCTCCGGATTGCCCGGACCATTAGACAAGAAGAGCCCGTCGAACTCCAGCCGGTTGAAGTCATAATCCCAGGGAACTAAGTCTACGTCTACACCTCGATTCAGCAGACAGCGGATGATATTGTTCTTGGCGCCGCAATCCACCAGCACTACGCGCTTCTTGCCTTCGCCGCTCTTGTAGTGCTTCACTTCGCGTGTCGACACGAGGTCGACATAGTTGATAGAGTTATAGTCGGGAGTCACCGGAAGGTCGTTGACACCCTCCACCATGATGCGTCCCATCATCACGCCATGCTCGCGGATGATCTGTGTCAGATGGCGTGTGTCTATACCCGTGATGGCTGGAATCTTCTCGCGCTGTAACCACTCCGACAGACTCTCTACGGCGTTCCAATGACTGTAATGCTCGCTGTAGTCCCCCACGATTAGTCCGGATGCATGGATCCGATTGCTCTCCATGTAGGTCCCTATTCCGTCGCTGCCAAGCTCGCTGCTCGGCACTCCGTAATTGCCCACCATCGGATAGGTCAGTGTCATCAACTGACCGGCGTAGGAGGGGTCGGTCAAACTCTCCGGATATCCCGTCATCGCGGTGTTGAACACAACTTCGCCGGCTACATTGCCGGAATATCCGAACGATTTACCCTCAAAGGTAGTCCCATCTTCGAGTATCAAAGTGGCTTTTTTCATATTTGCTCGTTTCTCTTGTTTTGGTTTCTTTTTCAGGTTGGGTTATAAAAAAATGCCGCGTTTCCCCGGCTTTTATGGAGATGGTCATTACGACGCAACCTCCATTATTGGGAAAAAGCGGCTTGCGATGTCGACGTTTTGCCTTACTACCGGCTGGCTATGCCTCCGATCGTAAGATGCCGACTCGATCATTTGATGTCTTATGGCAAAATCCCCGATGCGCATCTTGCGACATCGGTAATGCTCTTTTTTCATACCTCTTTCGAATTGCTCTGCAAAGTTAGCAAATTTTTGTCAATATCTAAAATTTTCAGCACTCTCGACGTGCTTTTTTTATTAGTATGACTCCTCGGGCGTGTTAGTATGACTCTTCGGGCGTGGGGAAGTCTCCCGATTTTACATCTTCGATATAGCGTCCCACGGCGTCATGCATCACTGACGCCAAGTCGGCATATCGACGCAGGAACCGGGGCGAGAATCCCTGGTTGATGCCCAGCATGTCGTGCATCACCAAGACCTGGCCATCCGTGCCTCCCCCGGCGCCGATACCGATCGTCGGAATCGTGAGCTGTCGCGATACTTCCGCTGCCAATTCTGCCGGAATCTTCTCCAAAACGATGGCGAAGCAACCGATCTCTTCCAGCATCTTGGCGTCAGCGATCAGCTTCTCTGCCTCTTCTTTCTGACGGGCTCGCACGCTGTAGGTGCCGAATTTATTGATGCTCTGTGGGGTCAGTCCCAAGTGTCCCATCACCGGAATGCCGGCACAGAGGATGCGCTCCACAGATTCGCGAATCTCCGAGCCTCCCTCCATCTTTACTGCCTCGGCATGACTCTCTTTCATGATGCGAATCGCGGAGGTCAACGCCTCTTTCGAGTTCCCCTGATACGACCCGAAGGGAAGATCCACCACCACCAAAGCTCGGCGTGTCGCTTTCATCACCGACTTGGCATGATAGATCATCTGGTCTAACGTGATTGGAAGGGTGGTCAAATTGCCCGCCATTACATTCGAGGCGGAATCTCCCACCAGGATTACATCTATTCCCGCCCCATCGATGATCTTGGCCGAGGAATAATCGTAGGCTGTAAGCATCGAGATCTTCTCCCCTCGTTGCTTCATTTCGACAAGCCTTATTGTGGTCACTTTCCGAGAGTTGTCTGTTGTATTGGTCGACATTTCTTTACATTTTTTTTGTCGCAACAACCCGACGTTACGACTATTTCTAACAAATCAGTTCGCAAAATTACTCATTATCCGCGAAATAGCCAAGAATTTGTGTCAAAATGAAATTAGATTGGTCAGATATTTTGTTATCTATCAAAAATTTCGTACTTTTGCAAAGTTATGGAGAATGCGGGCTTACGCCAAGGAGTTGGCTGAGTTCGTTTTGATCAAAGAGTTTTGTGATGGTATATTGGATTTTAAACTATTTTCTCTGCATTGTTGTCTCTGTAGTGCTGGCAGGTGTAATCCTACCCTCCATTATGCGGATAGCACGCAGGAGAAGTCTATATGATGATGTCGACGATCGTAAGATCCATAAGGGAGTTGTGCCCCGTCTTGGAGGTATAGCTTTCTTGCCGGCTCTCACTTTCTCGTTCTGCATCATCTTGGGCATAAACGTAAGGTTCCAACTGAATGGGATCAATGGCTACCTACCGGGGTCGATCATCAACATCTTCTTCCTCTTCTGCTCTTTGATGTTGATGTATATGATCGGTATTGCCGATGATTTGGTGCAGGTGCGCTATCGCACCAAGTTCTTGTTCCAGGTCATCGCCGGCAGTATCTTCGTACTCGCCGGACTGTGGCCTGCCGACCTCTATGGATTCTTCGGAATCCATCAGTGGCCCACGATCTTGGGCTGGATCACTGCTGTCTTCTTAGTGGTGTATATCACCAATGCCATCAACCTGATCGATGGCATCGACGGCCTCGCTTCCGGCATCAGTATCATCGCTATGGCTCTTTATAGTTTTGTCTTCATCTCGACCGGACATTATGTGTATGCTATGTTCATCGGTGCAACATTTGGTACACTTATTCCGTTCTTCTATTATAATGTATTCGGCAAAGTCGAAAAACATAAGAAAATATTTATGGGCGACACCGGCACGCTGACCATCGGCGTTGTGCTCTCGTTCATGGTCCTTCAGGCTTTCAGCATCCCGCAGGAGTCTGTCACTACGGGCGATAATATTTTCATCCTGGCGGTGGCGCCGATACTCCTCCCATGTTTCGACGTGGTCAGAGTCTTCTTCCATCGCCTGAGAAAGGGGCGCAATCCCTTCCTCCCCGATCGTTGCCATATACATCATAAGCTTCTGGCTCTCGGCTGCCGCCAGTGGCAGGCGCTGATTGTCATCCTCGCAGCTGATGCTGCTTTCGTGATAATGAACCTATGGGTCTCCCCATATTTGAATCCGACCCTGGTGATTTTGGGCGATATCGCGGTCTGGGTCTTCGCTAATATTTTGCTGACTCATTCCATCCGATCTCGCGAAAAACGCCTCGGTGTCGTATTATACGATTAGTTAATCTTTAATTCTTACGGCTATGCCATCATCCTCTTGATGACACGCCGCTCTTTAAAATGAAAAAAATCCTCGTCTATGGCGCTGTCCTGATCGCCTCGGTCCTGGCAACGTCTTGCTCCACTCCTAAGAAAGTCGCTTACTTTCAGGATAACCAAGCAGTGATTAGTGCGATTAGCGTTAACCCTATCAAGGCTCGCGCCAACGATAAGCTTTCTATCGTCGTTAAGTCGAAAGACGCCGATGTCAGCTCGCTCTTCAACCTCCCGGTTTATACCAACCGAGTCGGCACGTCGCAGACTTCCGATATCAATGGCGTCACCAACCGCACTTATCAACCCACTGCCACCGACGCTATCGCCTATTATACTGTCAATAAAGAAGGCAATATCGACTTCCCGATGCTCGGATCCCTCCATATCGCCGATATGACTCGCCAAGAGATCGCCGCTTATATCAAAGGGGAGCTAATGGGGCGTAGCCTCGTCAAGGATCCTACGGTCACTGTCGAGTTCCTCAATACTGGCATCAATATGCTCGGCGAGTTCAATTCTCCCGGACGTTATGACATTAATAAGGATCAACTGAATATCCTCGAAGCTATCGCTCTGGCCGGAGACCTTAATATTCTGGCTCGCCGTGATAACATAAAGGTGCTCCGCGAGGAAAACGGCCAACTCAAAACATATACGCTCGACCTTACCAACCTCACCGAAGTGGCGCAGTCTCCCGTGTTCTATCTTCAGCAAAACGATATCGTGTATGCCGAGCCCAACTCAATGCGTAAGCGCCAAACTACCGTCAATGGTAACTCCGCTCTCAGTGTCAGCTTCTGGATCTCTGTAGCCTCGCTGATCACTACGGCTGTGACTACTGTCGGCGTTTTTGTTAAATAATCCTATTTTCTTTAACGTTTATGCAATAAATTGGGGTGCTTTAGCGTATATCTATATGCTATCACATTGTTGCGCTGATCTCTCACCGCGCCTGTGAAGCCATAACTTATTATCGCGAATATTCTTAATGGAAGATATAAAAGAAAATAAACAGTCGAAACAAGAGGAGTCGTTCTCCCTTGGTCAGTTCTTCAAAGCATGCTCTCTGAAGTGGAAGTGGTTCCTCATCTCGGTAATCTTTTTTACTTTCCTCGGAGTGGCTTACGTCGCTATCAAGGAGTCAGGATTCAAACGCACCATGCAGGTCCTTATCAAGGATCAAGATGGTGGTGGTGGCATGGGCGATATCGCCAGCTCTTTCTCCAAGTTGGGTCTCGTCTCGACCAATACCAATGTATATAATGAGTTGATTTCTCTGAAGTCGCCGGCGGTCATGACTGAAGTCGTGCAGCGCCTCGGCCTCGATGTCAATTATTATCAGAAGGGTTTCCCTCATGGCAAAACTCTATATGGCACCAACCTCCCTTTCAAGATCAAGATTCCCGATCTCGATCCCGGCATGGGGGGTATATTCACGATCGAACTCCAACCCGACGGCTCGGCGCGCCTCTATAAGTTCAAACTTATCGATGCCGATGGCACCCACAAGTTGCCCGGCGAGGTGAAAGTGGCTAAAACCACCCCCTGCGCCGTGAAGACCCCTATCGGTACTGTTCATTTCGAGGTCAACGAGAAGTATGTCCCCACTCCGCGTGAGAAGACTGTAAATATTAAGGTGACTCGTCGCTCATTCCTCAAGACCGTCGAAAGTTATAGCAAGAAACTTGTCGGTGACCTTACCGACCGCGATGCTACCGTAATCGACCTCAGCATCAAGGATGTCTCTATCCAGCGTGCCGACGATGTACTCAATACCATCCTCGATGTCTATACTTCCAAGTATGTCTCCGACAAGAATCGTATGGCTGTCGCTACTTCTCAGTTCATCGATGAGCGCCTTGAGCTGATCCAGAAGGAACTCGGTGTTGTGGATTCTGAAATCATGAACTATAAGTCGCAGACTCTCGTGCCCGACCTCAAGGAGTCGGCTCGCCTCAACCTCGAGTCTTCGCAAAGCAATGAGGCGCTGCTCCGCGAGGTTACTGCTCAGCTCGGTATGGCACAATATGTCTATGACTATGTCAGAACTCCCTCCAATAAGTTTAAAGTAATTCCGGTCAACACCGGCGCTACAAGCCCTCAGCTTGAAACTCAAATCACTACTTATAACTCCACGCTTCTGACTCGCAACAATGTGGCTGAAAGCACTTCTGCCACCAACCCCATCGTGCTCGACTACGATCAGCAACTCGCCGGTATGCGCGAGGCTATCGAGCGGGGTCTGAACAATCAGGTGGTGAGCCTCCAGAAGAATGTCGCTTCTCTCCAAGGGCAGCAAGCCACTCTCCGCAGCCAGCTCGCATCTGCTCCAACTCAAGCCAAGCATCTCCTTAGCGTCGAGCGTCAGCAGAAGGTCAAAGAGGAACTATATCTATACCTGCTGCAGAAACGCGAGGAGAATGAACTCAACCAGACCTTTACCGCCGACAATACTCGAGTCATCACCCCTCCCAGCGGCCCGGTAGAGCCTGTATCTCCTAAGCCCGTACTCACCGTGGCGGTGATGTTCATCCTCGGTCTCCTTTTCCCCGCAGGTATCGTTTATGTTAAGGAGTCTACCAACACCAAGGTACGCTCGCGCAAGGATCTCGAACACATGTCGACTCCTTTCATCGGCGAAATTCCTATGGTCGGAAAGGTGGAAAATAAGATCGGCAAGCTCCTCAAAATATTCGGATCGAAGAAGAAGGAGAATAATGAAACTCTTCCGGCACGCGTCAGCCGTGGCAGCCGCGATGTCATCAATGAGTCGTTCCGCATCGTCCGTGGTAATATCGACTTTATGAATCGCGACGAAAAATCTCACGTCATCTTGATCACTTCATTCAATCCCGGCAGCGGCAAGTCGTTTGTGACTTTCAACCTCGCCACCTCGTTTGCCATCAAGAATAAACATGTGCTCATCATCGACTGTGACCTCCGTCATGGATCCGCTTCGCAGTTCATAGGTATGCCTTCTCGTGGCATCACATCTTATCTCACAGGCACTGTCCCCGACTGGAGAAATCTCGTCGTTAAGGATGAAGAGGAGGCTACTCTCGATATCCTCCCCATCGGCCATCGTCCTCCCAACCCTGCCGAACTCCTTGAGACTCCTCGCATGAAGACTCTTATCCAGGAGGCTTCCGCTCAATATGATTATATCTTCCTCGATTGCCCCCCGGTGGATATCGTCGTCGACACTCAGCTTATCGCCCCTCTCGCCGATTCCACCATTTTCGTGGCTCGTGCCGGTCTCCTCGAGAAGGTCTCCGTGCCTGAAATCGATGAACTATATAAGAACAATCGTTTCAATCAAATGTCGCTCCTCCTCAACGGCACAGTAGCCTCTAATTCTCGTTATGGCTCTCGTGGCTATTACGCCTCTGCTTATTCCGTTGAGGGATAATTAATTAGATACACTGTTGGTTATGTCAATCTGGCCTTTTAAATCAGTCGATAAACTTGTAAAGTCAGGCCTTTTTGAAGGTTTTACCGACTGGCATTCACATATTCTTCCCGGTGTAGACGATGGCATTCGCACCATGGATGAGTCGCTCGATACTCTCGCTGCTTTCGAAAGTCATGGCATCAAGAAAGTCTGGCTGACTCCCCATGTTATGGAGGATTGCCCCAACACAACTCAGCGCCTGCGCGAGCGCTTCGAAGAGCTCAAACAAGCCTATAATGGCGCCGTCGAACTCGAACTCGCTTCCGAGAATATGCTCGATTCTCTTTTTGAAGAGCGTCTCCGCGAGAATGATTTCCTCCCTATAGGCAGAGATAAGGACCATCTCCTCGTCGAGACTTCTTATATAAATGCCCCTTATGGCATGGAGGCTATGATCGAGGATGTCTTCAAACTCGGATATATCCCCATCTTGGCTCACCCCGAGCGCTACCGATATATGAATGAGAATGATTATCGCAAGTGGAAGAGCAAGGGACTCCTCTTCCAATGCAATTATATTTCGCTCATCGGTGGTTATGGCCAGACGGCTCGTCAGAAGTTGGAGTGGTTGCTCAAGGAGAAGATGATCGACCTCGTCGCTTCGGATGTCCACAAAAAGTTCGTTTTCGACCACGTCATCCAGAAGAGCCCCAAACATGCCGCCGCCCTCCGTCAGCTCGTGGAGGTGGCTCATAACCCCGCCATCGTTTGATGAGTAATCGCAAACCGATCGATAATACTCAACGTATTGAAGAACTTGGCAATGCACCGATCGCCGGATTGCTCTTGAAGTATAGCCTCCCTGCCGTCGTCGGCACTGTGGCCAACGCTCTATATAATATTATTGACTCCATGGTGATAGGCCATGCCATCAACGACCCTGCTGTCGTCGCCGGTATGGCTATTACTTTCCCCGTGATGAATATCGTCAGCGCACTCGGTATGCTCGTCGGAATCGGTGCCTGCACGCGCATTTCCATCGTGATGGGACAGAATAATAAGCGAACTGCAGAAATCATTCTCGGTAATTGCGTCCAGCTCACCATCTTGTTCGGTTTGCTATATGTCTTGGGATTCATCTTCTTCCTCGACCCTCTGCTCGTATTGTTCGGAGCTTCTCCTCAGTCGCTCCCTTACGCCCACGAGTTCTTGATGTGGGTACTCCCCGGCATGGTGCTCATGAACCTGACTTATTCCTACAATAATGTGATGCGTGCCTCCGGATATCCCGCCAAGGCTATGTATACCAATCTGATCGGCTCTATACTCAATGCCATTTTAGCCCCGATTTTCCTTTTCGTGTTCGGCTGGGGGATACGTGGAGCCGCTATTGCCACCGATATCTCTATGACCATCACCGCCACCTGGGTCATGAGCCATTTCTTCAATAAGAATAATGTGCTCCATTTCACTCGTGGTGCATTCAAGATGGATTGGAAGTTGATCAAAAGTGTGCTCTATATCGGCATGGCTCCCTTTATGATCAATGTTGCCAATTCGGGTGTCAATGCCGTCATCAATTCCTCTCTGCTCGAGTATGGCGGCGACAATGCCGTGGCGGCTGTCGTGGTCTTCAATCGTTATTCCACCATCTTTATCTTCATCATCATCGGTATCTGCCAGGGCATGCAGCCTATCGTGGGATATAATTATGGTGCGAAACGCTATACACGCCTCTTCCGCACTCTTTGGCTCGCTCTTGCCGTGAGTGTCTCGGTTACCCTCATCGGGTCGATCGCTCTGTTCAACCCTCGACCCATCGCCTGCCTCTTTATGCAGGATGAGGCTCAAATACTCTGTGCTGTCGGCTGCCTTAAGATTACGCTTTTGTGCTTTAGCCTGGTCGGTTTCCAAATCCTTGTGACCAATTTCTTCCAGGCTCTCGGCAAGGCGGGACGCTCTATTTTCCTCTCGCTTACACGTCAGGTCCTGTTCCTTATCCCCTTGCTCTTTATCCTTCCCTCTTATATGGGACTCAAGGGTATATGGACAGCCTTCCCCGTCAGCGATGCCATCGCCTTCGTCGTCGCTGCCTTGGTCCTCTGGCATGAGGTGGCTCGCATCAAAACTCTTAGCGTTTGCTGACATCTACTCTCTGTGTGGGTGGCTGCATGCGGTTGCGCTCTGCCACTGCTCCGATCACGCTCACAGCAAGCCTGTCGAATGACTTGGCTTGCGGATTGGCTCCCTCCGGATCTTGCGCTAATTGTAGTGCCACCGGGGCGCCATCGTCGGCATGCTCGCGGATATCCATCACCAAGGGTATTTGCGCCAAGAGGCGTATGCCCGTG
This sequence comes from Lepagella sp., assembly GCA_051872035.1. GTDB lineage: Bacteria > Bacteroidota > Bacteroidia > Bacteroidales > Muribaculaceae > Lepagella. The sequence goes on along the minus strand of JBJEDL010000024.1, from coordinate 17,903 downwards.
GCCTCGGCAAGCCTTACGCCTCCTCCCTCGCCGAAGATGTAGTAGCGCTCGTCAGGGTGCTGTGCCGGCGTGAACCATGCCATATTCTCCACCAGTCCCAAGATCGGCACATTCACCTTCGGATCGGTGAACATGGCGATACCCTTCCGAGCATCGGCAAGTGCCACCTCTTGTGGGGTGCTCACCACTACGATGCCGGTGATAGCCAAGGTCTGTACCAAGGTCAGGTGGATGTCGCTCGTGCCGGGGGGCATGTCGATGATGAAGTAATCCAAGTCGCCCCACCAGGCGTCGGAGATGAGTTGCTTCAACGCATTGCTCGCCATCCCGCCTCGCCATAATACAGGCTTCTCTTTGTCCACCACGAATCCGATCGAAAGCATCTTCACACCATAGCGCTCCACAGGCTCGATCCAGTCGCGACCATCCTTATTCACCATATAGAGCTGCTGATCTTCGACGCCAAACATCTTGGGCATCGAGGGACCGAATATGTCGGCATCAAGAAGACCGACTCGATAGCCCCGCGCCGCAAGACCTACTGCCAAGTTGGCAGCGATCGTCGATTTCCCGACTCCTCCTTTGCCACTCGACACTCCGATGATGTTCTTAACTCCCGGTAGTAGAGTCGCCGGCTTCTCTGCCTGAGGCTTGCGATATTTCACCGAGATGTTCCCCACGATGTCTACTTCGGGTGAGATGTAGGTGCGGATCGCTGTCTCTGCCGATCTTACCACACTCTTGATAAAGGGATCGGTAGGCCGTTCGAAGATCATCGTGAAGGTGACTTTCGCACCGTCGATGCGGATGTCATCTTCGATCATATCATTCTCTACTACACTCTTGCCATTGCCCGGATATTTCACATGCTCCAAGGCCTCTATGATTAGTTTGGGATATAGTGTTATCATGGTCGGATTTTATTGACTCGTTTAGATATTGGTAATATTGGGGCGAGGGATGGCTCGATAGTCATCTCGCTCGATGTCATCTTCTTGCGGCTCTTGCAGCCCATGTTCGCACGTCGGCTTGAAGCTGATCAGCTTGATGCTCTTGCCGCGTGACAGCCATTGCTGCTCGTAGTATGTCTTGATCGATCGCTCCGGATCTGCAAGTCCCGAGGCGTATAGATCGTCGGTGCAGGTCAATACTTCAAAGCCGTTGACCTCCACCATCCTCCGCGTGTATTCGTAGAGGAAAGGTGAGTCAGTCTTCAGATGGATCACTCCTCCCGGCTTCAGTATGCGACAATACATCTCGATGAAGCGAGTAGAGGTGAGTCGCTTGCGTGTCTTCTTCATCTGTGGATCGGGGAACGTAATCCAGATTTCATCCACCTCCGCGGGGGCAAAGAATTGGTCGATGTTCTCGATCTCACATCTCAAGAAGCGGGCATTATCCATTCCTTCGCGCTCCACTTCCGATGCGCCGGTCCACATCCTCGCTCCCTTAATGTCGATCCCGACAAAGTTCTTGTCGACATAGCGTCGGGCAAGCCCTACCGTGTATTCACCACGGCCACATCCCAATTCGAGCACTATCGGTCTCTGACGAGCAAATAAGTCGCCGTTCCATTTACCCTTGTATGGAAAACCGAGTCGCAATAGTTCTTCACGCGGATATTGCAGCACGCAGTTATAGCGCTCCATGTCTGCAAATTTCTTCAATTTGTTCTTGCCCATATTTTTATATTAACGTTGCCGGGTATTGTTTTTTCTTATATTAACGTTGCCAGGTATAGTTTTTCTTTCGAGCTGCGCGATGTTCATATCTGAAGAACAGGTCGCAGATCGGTCGCCACATCCAGAATGGCACAACGCCCCACCAGAGTCTGATCATGCCGAATCGCTTGGCAAGCTTGCGATACATATAGATCTCAAGCCCCCAGAAGGTCAGCAGAATTATGAATGAGATGATGGCAGGCACCAAGTTGGGCAGTGATATTAGAGAGGCGGCTATAGCTGTAGCCGGGATCGCCCATTGAAGCAGGCTCATCACGCCGGAGCGTACGAACGGGGCGCGTGGCAACCAGCGCCGTGTGAAGCTATATCGCTCCTTACGGATCTCCCACACCTTGTTGGTAGAGTTGCCCACCGAGTCTCTCCAGATGCTCTCGATGATGTCTTCATCGCTTACGGTCACCATCGTGTTCGACCCGTTGCTGATTTCGTTGATGAAAATATCGTCGTCGCCACTATGCAGGAATACGCTCCCGGCATATCCTTTATGGTCGTAGAAAACGCTCTTGCGGAATGCCAAGTTATAGCCATCTCCTCGATAGGGCTTGTGGGCAGCGGCATATCCCACCCAGAGAGCATTGGAGAGAAGTTCGTCGAATTGTCGATACCAGCGCCCCGGACCCTTCATGTCGGCGATGCAGAGTCGCGACACGCCGAGCGACACGTCGTAGTGTCGACCCTGCTCCCCGCAGAAGGGGCGCATAAGACGACTCAGCCACCGCTCGGAGGGTATCCCTATGTTGGCGGCGGTAGTGACTATGATCTCTCCCTTCGAGGCTTTTATACCTATGGTAGTCGTGAGCTTGCTGCGACTCAGATTGTGTGACCCCGGCTGGATGAAGGTGAAGTAAACGTTGTCATAGAGACCCGAGTATCGCTCGGTAAGCATCTCCGCCTGATCCCACGAACCGTCGCAGATCACGATAATCTCAAAGTCGGGATAGTCTTGATGTGACAGCGCTTCAAGCGTTGCGGCAAGATGCTCATCTTCCGCTTTGCTGTATACCAGAACCGAGGCTTTGGGGGTGCGTTCATTCTCACCGATCGGTCCCGGCATGCTCATTCGATAGGCATCCCGATATGGCTTCATGCCATAGAAGTATGCCAATACCACCAAAGTCACGCATAGCACCATCAGCGCTATCGCGAGATTTGTAATTGTCAACGAAAACATCTTATTAAAATTTCTTGCCCCCTACGATCCCTCGGAATGTGCGCCATAGTATCGACATATCTTGCGCTAATGACCCATGTTGCAGGTAGTAGAGGTCGTAGTAGAGGCGTGTCAACATCTTTTCAAGTGTGTCGGTATATCCGTTATAGAGTGTCGCAAATGAGGTCACTCCCGGGCGTATTTGATACAGGTAGCGATAGCGACGGTCTGCCTCCATGATTTTCTCTATGAAATATTCTCGCTCCGGACGCGGTCCGATGAATGACATGTCTCCCTTGAAGACATTCAGCAGTTGGGGCAATTCGTCAAGATGATGTGCTCGCAAGAATTTGCCGATCTTCGTCAGTCGCTTGTCTTCGCCGGTGGTGGCATCGAACAGCTGCGGTCCATCTTTCTCCGCATCCATACGCATCGACCTGAATTTCAAGATGTAAAACTTCTTGCCCTTGTAGCCGATGCGCTCCTGACGATAGATCGCCGGACCACCATCCTCTCGCCTTACGGCTATGTGACACGCTATGTAGAGTGGCGAAAATATGATGATCAATATGCCGGAAAACAAGAAATCGAACGCTCTCTTGATAAAGCGCTCTACCTTGTTCATCCCGTTTTTTATTTCCGTGCCGTCGTCGATCGGCGACACTTTGTATTTTTCTAATTCTATATTGCTATCCATTAGGGTTTTATGTATTGCAATCAGCATCTTTACCCGACGCTGTATTTATGTAATACAATGCTTTGTTCCTATCGAAACTTTTGCATCTGCAAATATACAAAAAAAGAATGATAATCAGACTCTCTGATTACCACTTTTTTTTCTTTTTTTCGCTTTATCCCCACTTTTATTCCCTCTTTTATCGGTTGAAAAGACACCGCGCTATCAGGCACTTTACATAGTGCAGGCGTGTCTTAATGCGATAGGAGAGGGGGTTGTTGCTCTTGCCATACATCGATACATTGCCCTGATGACGACGATAGTACACCAATTTGTCGGGTATGATGATGTAGTTATATCTAAACGACCCTAAGTATCCAAGCCAGCGGTCGTGTGATTGCAATCCCGACGGGAAGGGGAGTGCCTTGTCGAGGAGCCTTCGCGTTATCGCCGCGCAACATCCCTTGTAGGGCGCTATCGAGATGAGCGATTTCCATCGGTTGATATGAGTCGGAGTCGTGTCGTATGATGTGTTATCCCCTTGTAAGTCCTTGTCGGTATAGAAGCATTTGCTCTGTACGTAGTCGTAGTCTTGCAGATAGCGCATCATCACTTCGACTTTGTTGCTTACCCAGGCATCATCCTGGTCTGACAGAAAAATGTAGTCTCCCTGTGCGTGGCGTAATGCATTCTCAAAGTTGTAGGTCGCTTTCTGCACCGGCTGCAGATCTCGATTGTCTCTTTCGTTAAGAAAAATCCGGATGCGTGGATCGTTATATCTTCGGAGGATCTCCAGTGTCCGGTCGGTCGAATGATCATCGGATATAACTATTTCATCCTCTTCACTCAGCTGTGAGAGGATCGAGTCCACTTGCTCGGCTATATAGGCCTCGCCGTTGTATGTCGCTATACACACCGATATCATTCGTCGTTTTGCTTTACCGACTGCAAAGTTAAGAATTATTATCTAATATAGCAAAATTTATAACTATCCTATTCCCTTTTATCTCTTTTTATGCCTTTTTTGACGTTTTGACTCTTTTTTTGACTTTTTTGTATTGTGTAATACAACTTTATCACCTCTCGGGCGTTTTATCTTTGATAGACTTTTTCTTTATTACGCATTTTTTTAACTTGTCGAGTATGAATTTCACACCTTTCGCAGCCCCTTTCTTTAGACGTAGGGCAAGTCGTGTGGATTGCTGGGCATCTGATAGTGAGTCTATCCAGATCTCTCAGTTGAAAAGCCTGTTGAAGCGTGTCGCTCCGACCGAGTTCGGCCGCCGATATGGGCTCGGTGAGTTGTGTCTTCTCTCCGACCCCTCCGATCGATTCGCCGAGAGGGTGCCTACATGCCATTATGAGGATATGCGCGATGATGTGTTGCGGATGGTCAAGGGGGAATCCGACGTCTTGTGGCCCGGCGTTTGCCGTGATTTCGCCCAGTCTTCAGGAACTTCCGGCGATCGCTCCAAGTTTATCCCTATCACTCATGATGGCCTTTATCGTTGCCATTATCCCGGTGCCGCCGATTGTGTGGCGCATTACCTTCGTGCCAACCCTAAGTCTCGGATATTCTCCGCTAAGTCGTTCGTGCTCGGAGGCTCTTTCGCCAACCAACTCAATATCAACGACCCCAATATCCATATCGGCGACCTTAGCGCTACACTCATTAACCGCATCAATCCTCTCGCCAATCTCTTCCGTCTCCCAGATAAGAAGACGGCGCTCCTCACTAATTGGCAGGATAAACTCCCCGCTCTGGTTCGAGCCTCCGCTTACGCCGATATCTCCAATATCTCGGGCGTACCTTCCTGGTTCCTCTCTGTCATCAAGGAGGTGATGGCTCTCAGAGGTGTCGATAAGATTTCCGATGCATGGCCCAATCTTGAGGTCTTCTTCCATGGTGGTATCTCTTTCGAACCTTATCGCGAGATATATCGTTCGATCACCGACCCCCGAAAGATGCATTTCGTAGATACTTATAATGCCTCGGAGGGATTCTTCGCCATCCAGAATAATCTGAATGACCCCTCGATGCTCCTTATCATCGATAATGATATTTTCTATGAGTTTATCGATATAGCCGACCCTGATGCCACCCCCGTGCCTATGTGGAAGGTGAAGAAAGATCATGTCTATGAGTTGCTGATCTCTTCGAGCAATGGCTTGTGGCGTTATCATCTCGGCGACACGGTGAGAGTCGTTTCCATAGCTCCGGTCAAGATCGTCGTGGCAGGGCGCACCAAGACTTTCATCAATGCTTTCGGCGAGGAGCTGATGGAGAATAATGCCGAGCAGGCGATAGCTGCCGCTTGCCGCCGTTGCAATGCCTCTATCTCCAATTATACTGCCGCTCCGGTCTATGCCACTCAGCAGGATCGTGGATTCCACCAGTGGCTCATCGAGTGGAACGTTGCCCCCGATAGCATCGATTCGTTCGCGAAGATTCTCGATGAAGAGCTCCGCCGGGTTAATTCCGATTATGACGCCAAGAGGGCTCACACCATCTTCTTGGATCCCCCTCAAGTGGTGTCCCTCCCTGCCGGTACGTTCTGCCGATGGCTCGCTTCGGTCGGCACCGGTAAATTAGGCGGCCAGCGTAAAGTCCCCAGACTCAGCAATAACCGCACCATCGCCGATGCTATCCTGAATCTATTATAAAAATAAAAACGCGCTCAGATATAAAAATAAAAACGCGCTCTTTGAGAGCGTTTGTTATACTGTGCCCATCAGCACTTTGAGCCGATAGAAGAAGTCTGATTCTCGGCGACTATACCCGATCTCTCTGTTGGCGAGCAACTGAAGTCGTGATTTCAAATTCTTGCGATATTCGCAAAATCTCTCTATCAGAGCCCTCCCTTCCGGGTCGAGTTCGTCACCACAATCCCTCAAAAAGGCGCGGTTCTGCTTCTCAAGGGTGTGCTCTTTATATCTCTGTTTCAATAGCCTGGTCTTCATCCTCCCCCAGAAGGGTTGACTCCCTATCTGGTTGCCGGAGTGTTGCCGATAGAGGATCCTCGATTCTTTGTCCCAAATGAAGCATCCGGCGAAGAGTGCTATCTGATACATACGGAAGTCGTGGACTTTCAGCCCGGTGCGGTAGGTGCGATCGTAGATCTCGGCTGCCACCCGATTGAAGAGCATGGTGCAGCCGGTGGCAAAGTTCTCCACCAGCCCACGACTCCGTGTTATCTCGATGTCGCCACATTGCCATCGCAGCCCGATCTCGTTCAGCTCGGAGTCTACCAGCATCGTGTTGGAGGCGTAGGCTATCGGACGCCCGGCATATTCCGCCTCTTTCCCTTCGATCGCTTTGACCCCTCGCTCCAATTTGTCGCTAAGCCACACGTCATCTTGGTCGGCAAAGGCGAATATCTCGGCATCCGGATAGCGGCTGAGTCCCTCTTTGATGAGCCGACTGAATGAGGCGGCAAATCCTATGTTCTTATCTTCGATCACTTCGATCCGATCGGGCTCTTCTTCCCTCCATCTTGCCAAGTGGGTAAGTGTGCCATCGTTCGATCCGTCGTCTCTGATCAGTAGCTTGGCGTCGACTCCCTGCTGATCCATGATGCTCCGGATCTGCTCGTCGAGATATTTCTCGCCGTTGTAGGTCGACATTAGTGTGACTACTCTCTTCATAGTATAAGGTCTCGATTATCTGAGTTTCAGCACTTTCACGACGCCGCCGGAGATGATCCTTACCACCACCGGATCGGTCGTGTCGATACCCTCGACGCGTGCATCTTTCCCGGCATTGCGACCCTGATATAGAGTTGTGCCGTTGAGCCCGAAGATCTCGATGTTTTCGATTTCTTCGCTCGATGTGATGATCACGCTGTCGCCTGCTCTCCGGGCATTGATCTTCACCTCGCCAAGAAGGGTCTCTTGAATGCCGGTGTCGAAATTGCCAACTTCGAAGAGTCCCCACACCGGGTGGGATGACCAAGTCTCTTCCGTGCCTTTGGTGACGTTGAGCTTGACATCATATCTTCCCTCTTCATTCTCAAGCCCGGAGAAGGAGGTGGCATCGACTGTCGGTGGAGTGTTGTTCTTTCTTACCACATCGACCAGGGTGAGGGATGTGAGATTTCTGAATGCGTTGGCACCGATGCTGTTGACGTTGGCGCCCAGGGTCAGTGTGGTCACATTCGGGCTGTCGGCGTATGCCGCTTCGCCGATCATCGGCTGATTGATCATCAAGTCTCCCGCTTTCTGACTGTTGGCTACCATCAGCGCCGGTATGTCTCCGGAGAAGGTGGGCAATTGTAGCAGTTGGGGGTCGTTGAAGAAGGCTCCCATATCCATCGTGATATATTGTGTCTGACTCAATGTCACGCCGCTCAGTGCTGCCATGTCGGCAAATGCGAATCGCCCGATGTTCTCCACCATCGTGAGGTTCAGCTCGACTGCCGCTGTGCCTCGATAGGCTTTGGCGCCCACTGACGTGACGCTCGATGGAATGACTGCCGAATATTTGCTACACCCCTCGAACATGCTCTCCGGGATGCTTGTGATGCCATAGTTGAACTCTACCGTGGTCAGTGATTCGCACTCTTTGAAGATGCCTTTGCCCAATGTCGCATCTGCCGAGATCACAACTCTCTGCAATGAGCGGCAGCAACTGAAGGCTCCGGCAGCAATCTTGCTGACCGTGGCGGGAATCTCTACATCGGTGAGATCGGAGTCTGCAAATGCCCCTTGGCCGATGATCTTGATCTCTTGCGGAAATATAACCTTGGTGATGCTCGATCCCATCAGCATATAGGGGGGCATCTCATCGGCGGCATAGTCGGTGAGCCCTAAGTAGTCGCCATCGCTATAGGTGTATGATACGATCTTCAGCCCCGACATATCGAGTGTCTTGACATTGCGACTCATCTCCTTGAGGAGTACCAGGTCGATGACGTTTGCACTCCCGGTGAGCACTACCATCTCGTCGGTGCAGTTCTTCAGCTTGGGCCATTGCTCGCTCAGTGTCCCGGGAGTGAGATCGACATTCAGTCCCATGGAGGTGGCGGCGTAGAACATTACGAGCCCTATTGTTAGCAGTATTTGCGGGGTATTTCTTCTTGCCCTGCGGTCGGTTGCGTTGTTTCGTATCATGTTTTTTGCTGTTTATTGACGCGTAAATTTAGCAAATTTTTTTGATATATCGCCTATTATCGCCGTTTTCTTAGTTCACGACTACGATCTTGGCGGTCTTGTTGTAGCTATCTTCTTGAGGTCCGTTGGAGGCTATCACGGTGTAGACTCCGGAGGGAACTCGCTTGCAGAACATGTTGGTGACATCCCATTGAGCCACGCCATTGACAGCCTGACCACATTCTTTGATCAGGTTGCCGCCGATGTCCACGATTTTCACCATGGCTTGGTCGCTGAGACCTTCGATGGTGACATATCCGAAGTAGTCGGGCCTCACCGGATTGGGGTAGCATTTCAGGTCGCTGCCGGTGTCGCCGGTGCCCCCTCCCGGGATGAAGTATTCGCAGAGTCCCTTGTCGGTCGAAATCATCAGCGACCCGGATGCCGGATTGTAGCATACGGCAAATACCGAACTGCCCGGCAGCGGCGAGTTGTCGGGGGTGAAGGTGGAGATAATCTCACGCCCATCGGACGAGGTGCACACAAGACCGGCACCGTTGGTGCCAAACCATTTTCGCCCCGAGGCGTCGGTGACTATGCTGTTGACGGTGACTCCCGACAGCAGGTAGTCGGCAAGTCCCGTGCCGTCGTTGCGTGGCACTTTGATGCGACGCACAGAGGTCGGATCGTCAAAGATCTCTTGAGGATCGAAGGTGAAGAGTCCGTCGCCATAACTTACCCACACCAACCCCGTGTTGACATCTTCATACCAGTCGATCACATAGTAGAAGTCCAATTTGTTGCCATCCTGGTCGTAGAGGTTTTTCATCTGCACGGTGCGGTCGTCCGTGCGATTGTCGATCGTGCCGTTATGATCCCAGATCAGGATTGGAGTGGTGGTCGTGTTGCCGCAATGCATCACTATGTTCTTGTTCTTCGAGCCATGGAGCGCCTTGACCTTGGGGGTATTCCCGGTCAGAAGATTGTCAAATTTGAATTGTTTCCAGCCATGAACGTTGCTCGCTGTAGTGCTGGCTGCCCTGTCGGCTGCCGGCCACATCCAGAGCTCGGTGTAACTACTCACCTCGACACCCGGCTCCGGATTGACAAAGGCGGTCCAGAGATTGCCCGAGTTGTCAAAGGAGGGGGCGGCAAATACACACTGCTCTTTCCACGTGCCATCCGGATTGTCCGGAACTATCACGGCAAATCCCTCTTTGCCATTGCCTCCCAGCATATCCGAGGGCATCGACATGTGGATGGATTTGGTCGGATCTTTCAGGTCAAGTCGCAATAAGCCCGAGCGCTCCGACCCGCAGTAGACATGATCCTGATTGTTCGGATCTATCGAGATACCGAAGGGGCTATCGATAAGTAGGCCCGGCATGTCGGTGCGATAGGTCGTAGACAGGGGCGTCCAGGTCATATCTTTGTAGCCGGAGATCAGATCGTTGGTCAGAATCATGCGCGATGAAAAGATATATTCGAAGCCATGGTTGCGCACCAGCATCCCGTAGGTCGGACTATATTCCATATATGAGCAGTGAAACGCCGTCGAGGCGTTGGGGAAAAATTGCTGTGTCAGCATGGTCCATTCTCCACCCTGCTCGGGCACGCGCAGCGAGCAGATGCCTTTACGCTGGGTTGAGACCCAGAGGGTCTTGCCGTCGATGCTCCCTATGTTGGAGAAGTAGTAGTCTTTGGGTAGTGTCGTCGCCTGTAACTTGCCGGTCTCGTCGATGCTGACGATCTGCCAGTTATACACCAACATCATGCCGCTTCGACTCCTCGAGAGAAAGACCACTCCAGGGTCGTATATCGGCTTGTAGGTGTATGTGCCGGTGCTGTCGTCGACTCGAGCCGGGGTCTTGTTGCCGCGTGCTCCATACAGGAAGTAGAGCCAATTGTTTGTGATATTGAGCGATTCGACTCCGCTCTCCGACGATATCTGCTGATATTTCTCAAAGTCAAATTCTTTGGGCTCGCCGCTATAGAGTCCGTCGTCGGTGGCTACCCAGATCTTGTCGCGATAGGGCATCACACTGTTGATCTTGCGGTTGAACACTCGTGAAGTGGATACCTCGCCGATGGAGGCATCTATCACAACATAGCCGAAGTTGGTGGCAAGATAGACGTAACGACCTGTCTCATCGAAGGTTATGTCGTTAACTCCCTTATTGAGCGATGAGTCGGCTACCCTCAGTCCGGTGATGGTGGTGACGTTGTCATCTTTGTCGATGATGTCAATGTTGCCATCTTCGTGTGCCACAACTAAATAGTTCTTGTCATAGTTATAACTGATGCAGATGGCGTTGCTCCCCGATAGAATGTTGGAACTGTTGAGATATTCGATGGCTCCATCCTCCTTGTCATAGCGGAAGAGGATTCCGTAGAAGGTGGAGGCATTGACGATCGAGGGGTTGTATTCTTGGCGCGTGCCGAGGAAGTAGACGAACGAAGGGGTGTCGACTATGCGATGCATATAGCCATCGTAGGAGGCATGTAGTCGCCACTGTGAGTCGTCGGCGCGAGCTGTCATGCCGACCACGCAGATGATGAGCATGGTGAGTATGCCGGCGAGATAGTCGCGCAGTTTGCGCATCGCTCTGCCTCGATGGGAGATGGCATCTTTCTCCTCTCCGCTCATCTCGGCAAAGCATTTGCCGCTCTCCCGGGCTATGAAGATCGGATCGTAGCCGAAACCGCCATCGCCATGGGGCTCGGTGGCTATGCTCCCCTCCACTCTCCCTTCGAAGATATGCTCTTCGCCTCCCAAGGATAGCGCTATCGCCGTCGAGAAGTGTGCCGCGCGATTCTCTTTCCCCTCCATCTCGCGAAGCATCTTTGCCACATTCTCCGCCGGAGTGCAGGGGTCCCCCGCATAGCGCGCACTGTACACGCCCGGAGCTCCATCCAAGGCATCGACCATCAGACCCGTGTCGTCTGCAAAACAGTCATAGCCGTAGCGCTCGCGGACCCAGCGTGCCTTGATCAGGGCATTCCCCTCAAGCGTGTCTGCCGTCTCCGGTATCTCGTCGTGACAGCCGATTTCCGAAAGTGACAAGATCTCAAACTCGTCTGAGATGATCCGCTTTGCCTCTTCCAGCTTATGCATGTTGTTGGTGGCAAATACAAGCTTCTTATCCTTTTTCATATTTTATCCTTATTTTTGCAAGTTCTTCCTTTACATCGCCGTGCCTGCCAACAATTCCATCGTGATCGGCACACGAAGCAAACAGAATATTATGGACACTATCATCAGTGGATAGTAGTATTTCTTGCTCGCCAAGGGCAACATCGCGTAGGCAAAGATGTCGAATGTGCCAAATAATTCTCCAAGTCGGGCTCGCATCACAGGTATGTCGACGAAGAGCAGATAACATAATTGCGAGATGATATAGAACATCAGCACCGGCACTGCCAAGGGATAGTGCCGCTTGATCTCGTTGAGATTGAAGAGCATAAAGATAGGCACAAGAGCCATCAATACACTCTGAATACCTAATTTTGAGGCCACATAGTCGCGATTGCCCATATACGACCTGACGTAGGCATCGATGAAGTCTACCGGGATGAATTTCGCTACGTAGCCGAAGGAATTGTTCGTAATTCCCATTACCAACGCTGCCAGGATTATGCCGCTCCATACCCATTTGTTCAAATTCTTGTAGGGTATAAAGTAGAGCGGCAGAAAGAGTGCCATCGACTTGTGAAACCAGAACGCTATACCCACCAACAGCATGTAGGGCAAGATCTTGCGCTCCGTGATGTAGCGTACGGCATACAAGATAATACCCAATCCGATGGCTACACGCATCTGGATCATATCATGCAACACAAAGTAGTAGGAGAGATAGACCACCAATGACAGCCAGATATTGGGCGAGTTCTTGAAGATGCCGATGATGTGGCTCCCTACCGACAGGGTGGCATATATCCCCAATAAGATCAAGAACGAGGGCGATATCTTCACCATAGTGACGAATGACGCCTCTATATCTTGTCGCAGATTCTCACCTCCTCCCATCCGGTAGAGGTTCTCATACATCTGATAGTCTGCAAGCTCGTCCGATCGAAATATACACATTGCGATCAGACCTATTGCGATCAGACCGGCGCCTATATACACCGGCTTCCGCTGCCCCTTCTTCCATCGTGCCAGGGCATCATATCTCTCTTGGCTCTCGTCGTGACTGTAGACCACCTTCAGTGAACTTAAAGGCAACGTCAAGAGCAATATCGTTGTGGCCAATGCCAGATAGATTATCTCCATGTCTTTTATTCCTATTGTGCACTCTTTTTGTTTTTGTGCACACTTAACACTATCTTTTTTAACGTCGACAATAGTGTAATTATTATCTTTTATCTACTTTATTATTATCTATTGTGAACTTTGTTCGGTGTTTTATTCTATTTTTTTACTATATTTGCAATTTGGGAAATCATTGTGACTTTCCCACCCCTTTTTTATATCAGATTATTTTCTTGATTTTATATATTCAAATGGAATACAACCACCAGGAAATCGAAAAGCGCTGGCAAGAGTTTTGGCGCAGCAATCGTGTCTATGAGGTCCATGAGGATTCCTCTCGTCCTAAGTTCTATGTGCTTGATATGTTCCCCTATCCCTCGGGAGCAGGTCTGCATGTCGGTCATCCCCTCGGCTATATAGCGAGCGATATCTATGCTCGCTTTAAGCGCCAACAGGGTTTTAACGTGCTTCACCCGATGGGGTATGACGCTTATGGCCTCCCCGCCGAGCAGTATGCCATCCAGACCGGTCAACACCCCGAGAAGACCACCGTCGAGAATATCAATCGCTATCGCGAACAACTCGATAAGATCGGCTTTTCGTTCGATTGGAGCCGCGAGGTCCGCACTTGCGATCCGAAGTATTATCGCTGGACTCAGTGGGCGTTCATGCAAATGTTCAATTCTTATTACGATCTCGACCTTAATAAGGCTATGCCGATCGAACGCCTCGTCGAGCATTTCGCCATGTCCGGCTCTGATGGTGTGAATGCCGCCTGCGGTAAGACCCTCTCTTTCTCCGCACAGGAGTGGAATGCCCTCTCCGAAGCTCAGCAACGCGAGCGATTGATGAATTATCGCATCGCTTATCAGGGCGAAACAATGGTGAATTGGTGCCCCAAACTCGGCACTGTCCTCGCCAATGATGAGGTGAGCGAGGGCTTGAGTGTACGAGGCGGTTTCCCCGTGGAGCAGAAGGTGATGAATCAGTGGTGCCTCCGTGTGTCGGCTTACGCTCCTCGTCTGCTCGATGACCTCGACTCTCTGCAGTGGAGCGATTCGCTCAAGGAGACTCAACGTAATTGGATCGGCAGATCGGAGGGCGCTGAAATGAAGTTTAAAGTCGCTGACTCGGATGTAGTGCTCGATATCTTCACTACTCGCGCTGATACCATCTTCGGTGTCACTTTCATGGTGCTCGCCCCGGAGTCGAAATATGTCGCTCTCCTCACCACTCCCGACCGTCAGCAGGAAGTTCAGACTTATCTCGAGGAGGTGAAACATAAGACCGAACGTGAACGCCAGATCGAGAAGAAGGTGTCGGGAGTTTTCACCGGTAGTTATGCCGTTAATCCCCTCACCGGCAAGCAGATCCCCGTGTGGGTCAGCGATTATGTCCTCGCCGGTTATGGCACCGGCGCCATTATGGCTGTGCCCGCTCATGACTCGCGTGACTATGCTTTCGCTCGCCATTTCGACCTCCCCATCATCCCTCTGATCGAGGGCGCTGATGTCTCCGAACAAAGCTTCGATGCCAAGGAGGGTCGTATGATCAATTCCCAAAGCGACGACCTCAACCTTAATGGACTCGAAGTCAAGGAGGCTATCGCTCGTACCAAAAAGTATATCGAGGAGAAGGGTCTCGGCAAGGTGAAGGTGAATTATCGCCTCCGTGATGCCATCTTCTCTCGCCAAAGATATTGGGGCGAACCTTTCCCCGTATATTATAAGGAGGGAACTCCCTATCTGATCGATGAGTCGCAACTCCCTCTCCACCTCCCCCAGGTGTCGAGTTATCTCCCCACCGAGGATGGCCAGCCACCTTTGGCTCGCGCCAAGGATTGGACAACCCCCGACGGATTCCCCCTCGAACTCTGCACTATGCCCGGATTTGCCGGTTCGTCGGCTTATTATCTCCGATATATGGATCCTCATAATGATAAGGCTCTCGTCAGCCCCGAGGCTAACAAGTATTGGAGAAATGTCGACCTCTATGTCGGTGGCGCCGAACATGCTACCGGCCACTTGATTTATTCACGCTTCTGGAATAAGTTCCTCTTCGACCTCGGTGTCGTAGCCGAACCGGAACCCTTCAAGAAGCTTGTCAACCAGGGTATGATCCAGGGGTGCAGCAGTTTCGTGTATCGTGTCAAAGGCACCAACACTTTCGTGAGCCATGGCCTCCGCAAGGAGTATGACACTGCCCCAATCCGCGTCGATATCTCGATGGTGTCGAACAATGTGCTCGACACTGAAAAGTTCAAGGCTTGGCGCCCCGATTTCGCAAATGCCGAGTTTGTACTCGAGGATGGTAAGTATATCTGCGGATCGGCTGTCGAGAAGATGTCGAAGTCGATGTTCAATGTCGTCAATCCCGATGATATCGTTGATAAGTATGGCGCCGATACTCTCCGCCTCTATGAGATGTTCCTCGGCCCGGTGGAGCAGTCCAAACCTTGGGACACCAACGGCATCGATGGCGTCAATCGCTTCATCAAGAAGCTCTGGGGTTTCTTCGATAAGGTCGACTTCAATTCGGATGCCGAGATGACCAAGGAGGAGAGCAAGACTATCAATAAGCTGATCAAGAAGGTGACTTCCGATATCGAAGCTTTCTCTTACAATACCTCTGTTTCCGCCTTCATGATCGCTCTGAACGAGTTGACTCAGCTCAAGTCGACAAGTCGCCCTGTAGCTGACCTCTTCACTCGCGTCATCGCCCCCTTCGCTCCCCACATCGCTGAGGAGTTCTGGCATCGTCTCGGTAATACCGATAGCGTTTGCGATGCCGCCTGGCCCAAGTGGGATGAGAGTGCTCTGGTCGAGGATACCGTCAAGTACCCTGTGTCCTTCAATGGCAAGACTCGCTACACCATCGAGGTCGCCGCCAACGCCTCCAAAGAGGAGGTGGAACGCATTGCCCTCGCCGATGATGGCGCTGCCAAGTGGCTCGCCGGTAAGACCCCGCGCAAGGTCATCGTCGTGCAGGGTCGCATCGTTAATATCGTCGTTTAATTCTACAGTGTTTTATAAACCCGACCCCTGCCATCATCGGCAGGGGTCTTAAAATTTCTTATCATGTTCTTCAAAAAACTCACCGCTATCATCGCCGCGGCTCTTTGTCTTTCCGGTTCCGCCGCAGCACAAGAAGTTTCTGTTGCTAAGGCTGCCTCCCCATTCCCCTCTTGGCTCGAGTCTGCCGTAATCTATGAGGCCAACCTGCGCCAAGGCACCCCCTCGCGCAACCTTAACGGCCTCCGTAAGGAACTCCCCCGACTCCGCCAACTCGGCGTCGATGTAGTCTGGCTTATGCCGATACACCCCATCAGCCTCGAGCAGCGTAAAGGTACTCTCGGCTCTTATTATGCCGTGCAAGATTACAAGAAGGTTAACCCCGAGTTCGGCACTTTCGATGATCTCAAGGCTCTCGTCAATGCCGCTCACTCCCTCGGCATGAGAGTGATCCTCGATGAGGTTTGCAATCATACCGGCGCCGACAACCCCTGGGTAGAACAGCACCCCGATTATTATGCTCGCAATGAAAAGGGCGATATGTATGGCCCTTACGACTGGACCGATGTCTTCGTGCTCGATTATCACAACCCCGCTACACGCGCAGCTATGACCGATGCTCTCCTCTTCTGGGTCAAGGAGGCTGATATCGATGGCTATCGTTGCGATGTCGCCGGTGAAGTCCTTACCGATTTCTGGGAGGAAGTCCGCCCCAAGTTGCAAGCCGTAAAGCCTGTAATGATGCTCGCCGAAGCCAGCAAACCCGAACTCCTCGCCAAGGCTTTCGATGTCGACTATGCTTGGCCTATGAAGGATCTCTTCAACGCCATCGCTGCCACCAAGGGTATCAATAAGTGGGCTGTCGACCATAAGGAAAATCGCCCCACCAAGTCTGCCATCGATATCCCGGCGCTGATCGAAAAGCAAGCCACAGAGTTCCCCGCCGGCTCAGTCCACATGAATATGATCACCAACCATGACCTCAATTCATGGGAAGGCACCGAGTTCGACCGATATGGTGAGGCTGTCCGCACTTTCGCCGTGCTCAGCTTTACTCTCCCCGGCGTGCCCATGATGTATACCGGCCAGGAAGTCGGTTTCAACCATGCTTTCGAGTTCTTCGAACAGGATAAGGTTATCCCCGATTATACTCAAAATGATCTTACCCTCTTCTATCAGACCCTCACAGCGCTCAAGCATAACAACAAGGCTCTCAAAGCCCATGCAGCCGCCAATTTCGTCAAGACCTCTTCCGACGACATCCTGGTGATATGCCGCGAGTCGGAAGGCGATAGAGTAGTGGTAGTAGCCAACCTCTCCTCCAAGCCGGTATCACTCGCCGGAGACAACCTCCCCGAAGTGTCCGGCCTAAAGGACCTCTTCACCGCTGCTCCGGCAGCCCTCCCCGCCACTCTAACCCCCTGGCAATACCAAGTATTTGTAAGCAAATAATAACCGCACCCACGTTATGAACGTTACTAACGTCACGCACGTTAATAACGTTCATAACGTCTTTAAAACGAGCAAGACTCCCGATTTCACAATCGGGAGTCTTGCTGTGATTTTTTAGAATTCGCCTACTTTCACAAGCGGAACGCTGATCTTACTCAACCACTAACTTACAATTTATATCACTATTACTAAAAGATTTTTTGACTTGCCATCTTATTCTTACCGGATTGCTCCGGTTGTCTAAATACTTTGCAAATTTACAATTTTTCTATTTATATTCCATATCTTGCACGATGTTATTTCTCTAAATGCGTAATATAGACCAATATTCATTCTTTATGACCATAAATTTTTCTAATTTGACTACCCGTTTTGTAGATTTTTTCTCGCTTTTTTTGCTAATTTTGTAGTCTAAGATCATATCCCCTTTCGGCAACTATGATCCCACTCTCCGGCTCGGGTATTACCCCTCTGCGGATTAGAGCGCGTTCCTTAAATTTTTGGGGCCGTAGGGGTCGTAGCCTTGAGTCGA
>JBJEDL010000023.1:0-8165 GCA_051872035.1 Lepagella sp. | reverse complement strand
GTTATTTTAACTTTTTTATAGAATAATGTTAACAAAATGTTAATTATAATTTGCGATTCTAAAATTCAAGGGAACGTTGAAGTTACCTTAGTCTCGTATCCTTGGCCGCTTTTGATCACTTGCTTTCAGTCACATACAGGAGTATGCTCCTTACAGCAAGTAATCAAAATCGACTCAAGGCTACGACCCCTACGGCACCAAAAATTTAAGGAACGCGCTCTTATGATCCGCTAAAACTATGTGCAAATATACAATAAATATTTGAAAAGCTGGCATTTTTGAGAAATTTAATCGATATTTTGTCTTAGATCAAAGATAAGAGCGCGTTTCTTAAATTTTTAGGGTAGTAGTGGTCGTAGCCTCAAAAATTTAAAGAGCGCGCTCTACGCGGGTCGGGGGTGGGGATTTGGTTTTGTGGATTATTTGTTTTAACTTTGCATTGCTTTTGGGAGCTTGTGACTTGGCGATTTTGTTATCGCTCGCTTTCAGGCTCTTAGATGAATGAGGTGAAATTCCTCTACAGTCCCGCTACGGTAATAGTCCGACCATCTCTTGAAAGCATCTCTAAAATAAAACAGTTTTCCACGAGGATGAGAAAGCATCTTAAATATGTCATAGCAAGCATCATCGTGGCTGCAACAGCGCAATCAGCTGTAGCAGCTTTCTTTTTTGATGCCATCACTACAGCTTCTTCACACCGGGTGGAGTTGCCCGATTCGGCATATATAGCGCAAGATGGCGTGGTTGAGCTGTCCGACCTCGAAGTTGTGGCGTCACTCCGGGAACAAGAATCGGTTCCGACATATAGCATCGATGCCACCACCTTCCAAGTGGCAGGCATCACCGACATATCTGATGCTATCCACCGTCTGCCGGGAGTGAACCTCCGCGATTATGGCGGTTCGGGAGGTATGAAGACAGTGTCTGTTCGTGGCCTCGGTACTCAGCACACCGGCGTAACCTACGACGGCGTGGCACTCGGCGACGCTCAGAGCGGCCAGATCGACCTCTCACGTTTTTCGTTAGACTGCCTCTCCTCCCTTTCCATCCGTATGGGTGATGGCGACGACCTGCTCCAATCGGCACGCACACTCGCCTCTGCCTCCACCCTCAGCATCTCCACCATCAACGCGGCAGACCTGTCATCGCGCCATCCCGAGTTAGCAGTCAAGTTGAGAGCAGCATCCTTCGGCACGTGGAATCCCTCACTGCGCTTCGGCATCGCCAATGGCAGCAACTTCAAATTCTCGCTCAACGGCGAATATCTCCATGCTCGCAACAACTACCCCTTCAACATATATAATGGCAAGGAGACTACACGCGAGAAACGCAATAACTCTCAGACCAACACCGGACATGTAGAGATGAATGCACTCTGGAAGATCAGCGATGACCATAGTCTGCAAGCCAAAACCTACTGGTATGACAGCTCACGCCACCTCCCCGGACCGGTGAAATACTACAACAACAAGAGCAACCAGCATCTTCACGACAAAGACCTTATGGCGCAACTCCGTTATGACGGCCGTTTCGCTACCAACGTATCCTTCCGCGCACTTGCCAAATATGATTGGACCGACCTGAGATATACCGACATCGATGGCATTTACCCCGATGGCAGCCTTGACAACCGCTATATCCAACAAGAGGAATATATCTCCGCAGCGGTGAAATACACCCCGATTACCGACTTGGCACTCTCCTACTGCGCCGATTACTGGCATAATGCCATGTCCAACAACCTGCGAGGCAACAACCATCCTCAGCGCAACTCTCTCCTGCAGTCAATCTCAGTGAAATATCGGATATGGCGACTCACCGCCACCGCCCATGGGCTCCTCTCCTATATCAGCGACCTGCCGCAACCCGGCGAAGAGCATATCGACCGCTGGAAAGTGTCTCCCTCGATAAGTTTCAATCTCCAGCCCATAGCCAATGAACAGTGGTATATCCGCACCTCCTATAAATCGGGAATGCGTATGCCCACCTTCAACGAACTCTACTTCGACCATTACGGGTCAATCACCCTCGAACCGGAGATAGCACGCCAGCTCAACCTCGGCATGACATGGACGCGCCGCGTTGCCGAGTGGTTGCCTGAGCTCGAGCTCTCTACCGACGGCTACTTCAATCGCGTAAAAAATAAGATTGTCGCCATGCCCTACAATATGTTTGTGATGACGATGAAGAATCTCGGCGAAGTAAGAATCCTCGGTGCCGATGTCACCCTAAGCGCTGACTTCCGCCCGGCAGAGGGTCACGACCTGATCCTGACCGGCAACTATAGTTATCAGAGGGCTGCCTCACGCACCGACCGCACGATGGCAGACTGGATGAAACAACTACCCTACATTCCGCTAAACTCCGGCGGTTGGTCGCTCACCTGGCAGAATCCCTGGGTCAATGTCGTGGCACACGGCACAGGTTGCTCAGCGAGATATGCCGAGACGCTCAACATCCCCTCCTCGCGCATAGCAGGATATATGGAGGTAGGCTTCAGCCTCTATCGCGAGATCCGGATCAAACAATCATCGTTGACCCTGCGTGCTGACCTGATCAACGCCCTCGACAAGCAATATGAGATCGTGGCTCGATATCCTATGCCGGGTCGCTCCTGGGCAGTCTCGATAGAATATCGACTTTAACAAAAACCGAATTCAATCATTTAACAATATAATATAATTATTAAAAACGATGAAAAAACTATTTTATCTATTCTTCTTACCCCTACTCGGCATGAGCATGGTGTCTTGTAGTGATGACAACAACGACCCCGAAAATCCTGACGTACCGGGTGACGATGTGCCTGAGGTCATCGTAGTATCTGATGTCTATGCCTTGACCCAGGGCAACATGTACAGCAACATCGAAGGAAGCCTCGACGCTATTGATCTCAAGACTCTTAACATCAACACCGGTATCTTCAAGGCAGCCAACAGCCGTAGCCTCGGCGACACTCCCCAATGTATGGCAGTTTATGGCAGCAAGATCTATGTCGGCACTTCTCAGTCGAACACTATCGAGATTATCGACAAGGCCACCAATCTCTCTATCAAGCAGATCAAGCTCGCCGACGATCCTACTCACGGCACATCTCCCTACTCTATGGTATGCTACGAGGGTGGTGTCTATATGTCGATGTATGATGGCTACTTGGCACGTCTTGACACCCTCACACTCACCATCGACCAGAGTGTGAAGGTGGGTCCCAACCCCGATCAGATCGCACTCTATCGCGGCAAGATCTATGTGCCTGAGAGCGACGGTATGAACTACCCCAACTACGGCACTACTGCCTGCGTTGTTGATCCCTTAACCATGAACATCGAGAAGAGATTCGATGTAGGTCTTAATCCTCGTCAGTTTATCGTTTGCGACGACTGTCTCTATCTTCTCTGCTCGGGCAACTATACCGATGTTGAGTCTATGCTTTATAGAGTAAATGATGATTATACCGTTACCGAGATCTGTAAAGGCCATGTAGCCGGCGCCCTCAGAGATAAGATCGCTGTAGCATATACCCCCTATTCGTATACTCCCTACGCACCCACATATTCACTCGTTGATGCCAAGAGCGGCGAGGTGACTACTTGGGAATTTGAGACTCCCGATTATCCCCACTCATTCTGGTATAATCAGACTACCAACACAGTGATGATCGGCTCCTATGTGATGGATGGCGACTATCCCAGCTACACCCTCCCCGGTTATGTCAACCTCTATGATGGCAACTCTTTCAATCTCCTTAAGAAAGTTACACTCGGTTCGGGTGGTCCGGCTTACTTCGCAGAATATGTAAAATGAGAATCAACAGAGCAATACTCTCATTAACCTTTATTATGACATTGTCACTTCTACTCTCATGTAGAGGTGGCAATGGTCATAATAATGACCTGCCTCAAGGGGATAAGATTGAGCTGAAATATAGTGCTAATCTCAGCATGGATTCAATCTGCCGTGGTGTGACACTAGTGACGATGCGCAATCCCTGGGACACCACCCGGACCATGGCTAAATATGCCCTGATCGAGGAGGATCATGACGACTATGGCACCCTCGCCAAGGATGTTATGACCGTCAATGTTCCCCTGAAACGAAGTGTGGTTTACTCCGGCGTACATGTCTCGCTGATCGATGAACTTGGAGCCGCCGATGCCATCACCGGTATATGCGACCTCCCCTACATCAACTGCCGAAAGGTTCGTGAGCGCGTCGAGAAGGGTGTAGTGGCAGACTGCGGACAGAGCTCATCGCCCAACATCGAACTGATCATCAGTCGCAAGAGCGATGCGCTGATCCTCTCCCCCTACGAGAAGAGCAACGATATGGATCTTTTCCGCAAGACCGGCATTTGTGTGATCGAGGCGGCAGACTATATGGAGAAGACCCCATTGGCGCGTGCCGAATGGATGCGCTTCTATGGCAGACTCTTCGGCAAGGGTGCCCAAGCTGATGCCCTCTTTGCCGAGATCGAGAAAAATTATCTGATACTCAAGGATGCTGCCGGCAAGGTTGCCGATCGTCCTGTGGTGCTCTTCGACCGCCTCTACAGCGGCGTCTGGAATGTGCCCACAGCCGGATCTGTAACCGGCATAATGATAGAAGATGCCGGTGGTAAGAATCCTTTCAACTATAAGAATGACAGCGGTTCGGCGCAGCTGAATGCTGAGGAGGTGATTTACCTCGCCAAGGATGCCGACATCTGGCTCATCCGCTATAACGAATCGCAATTGACACTGCAAGGTATGGCACAAGACAATAGTCTCTACACCAAGATTAAGGCATATCGCGAAGGGAAGGTATATGGTGCAGACACCATCGCCACTACCCTATTTGAGGATGGATCGTTCCATCCTGACAAGATCTTGCGCGAGATGATCCGCCTATTCCATCCGGAGGTAGAGACAACACCCTTGCAATATTACCGACAAGTGAAATAAAGACATGAAAAAGAATGGTCTCATCATAATCGTATTGGCTGTTTCAGCAGTGTTGTTGCTGCTTGCCAACCTCTTCTGGGGAGCTATCAGCATCCCGATGGCTGATGTGACATCAGCGTTGACGGGGGGAGAGTGTGATGACGCCCTCCGCTATATCATCTTGGAAAGCCGACTGCCGCAGGCGCTGACAGCGCTGATAGCCGGTGCGGCGCTTTCCGCCTCCGGATTGATGTTGCAAACAATCTTCCGCAATCCCTTGGCGGGACCTTCGATCTTGGGTATCACCTCCGGAGCAAGCCTCGGTGTTGCCTTGGTGCTACTCCTCTTCGGGGGATGGATCGGTGTTGCCGGATCTGATTTCGGCGGCAATATCGCCATTATGATCGGTGCTCTGTTGGGTAGCAGCATCATTATGGCGTTGCTGATACTCCTCTCGCTGAGGGTTAAAAATAATCTTATCCTCCTTATCGCCGGTATGATGACCGGATATTTTGCCAACTCTGTAGTGACGCTCCTCTCCTCCCTCTCGACCGAACAGAGTATTCAAAGTTATGTGATGTGGGGAATGGGCAATTTCAGCAGTGTATCGTTGGAGCGATTGCCATGGTTTGTGGCTATCTCAGTGATCGGATTGGTGATCGCTATGCTCCTCGCAAAACCGTTAAATCTGCTGCTCTTGGGCGACAACTATGCCAAGAACTTGGGTGTGAATGTACTGAGAGTGAGGAATTGGTTGTTGGTAGCCACCGGACTCTTGGCGTCGATAGTCACGGCATGTTGCGGCCCAATCGGTTTTGTCGGGCTTGCGATGCCCCACATAGCTCGGCTCTTGACTCGCACTGACAATCATTTGGTGCTGATGCCTGCGACGATGCTCTGCGGATCTATCCTGGCCCTCCTCTGCAATTTGATAAGCGTTATGCCCGAAGGTCAGATTATACCGATCAATGCACTGACACCGATAGCCGGCGTACCGGTGGTGTTATACGTCATATTAAAAAGACGTCGCTCCGCATAAACGCAGAGCGACAATTCGTTAAAAAATCATTTTTCATTATCGAGGAAACGGCTGGTTATCGAGTCGTAATAGTCTATGCGGCGGTCGCGGAAGAAGGGCCACCATTGTCTGACATTCTCCGAACGTTTCATATCGAGAGTCACCACCTCCTCGCCGGGGGTATTGTCGGTGGCGCGGAATAGGAACTCCCCTTGCGGTCCGACCACGAAGCTCGAGCCCCAGAAATCTATGCCGGAGGTTTGTCCCGAGGGATCCTCCTCAAATCCGCATCTATTCACCGACACGACCGGTATGCCGTTGGCAACGGCGTGTGAGCGCTGGATTGTGGTCCAGGCATCGAGCTGACGGCGCTTTTCATCGTCAGAGTCATCCGGATTCCAGCCGATAGCTGTAGGATAGATCAGCATCGTAGCGCCACGCATAGCCATGATGCGTGCTGCCTCGGGATACCACTGATCCCAGCAAACCAATACGCCCAACTTGCCGATCGATGTCTCAATAGGATAGAAACCCAGATCGCCCGGTGTGAAATAGAACTTCTCATAGAAGCCGGGGTCGTCGGGGATGTGCATCTTGCGATACTTGCCGCAGATGCTGCCATCGCTGTCGAAGACTATCGCCGTGTTGTGATAAAGACCGGGGGCGCGACGCTCGAACATGCTGGTCACCAACACGACATGGTTGTCGCGAGCCGCCTCGCTATAGATCTGCGTGAAATCTCCCGGTATGCTCTCGGCATATAGGAAATTATCCACATTTTCCGTTTGGCAAAAATAGAGTGAGTCATGGAGCTCGGAGAGAACCACCAAGTCGGCACCCTCTGAGGCGAGACTCTCTATGGCATTAAGATTGCGAGTGCGATTGGCATCGACATCTTCCGAGAATGAATGTTGGACGATTCCTACCTTCATAATATTATATTGCTTATTGGTTTGATATTCAGTTAGATAATACTCTATAGTTAAACTGTCGCTTTAGGGCGATTAGAAGGGCACTACCATGGTGGAGCAATGCAGCGAACCATGTTGGCGGATCAGCGTACAGCAGTCTACACCGACTACTTCATGCTCCGGGAACGCGATTTTGACCGTGTTGCATGCCAAAAGATCTTTCTGAGGTTGGCGGTAGGTCGGCATATAAATGGCGCGAGGAGTCACGAGGTAATTGGCGTAAGTGGCAGGGAGTCGACAACCCTCTTCATCGTAGATCGGATCGGGAAGGGGGAGTTCAACGAGGTTGAAAGGTTCACCTTCGGCGTTGCGAAGCATGGTCAATTCTGCCCTCATCTTGAGCAACTCCTCGAAGTGTGAGTCATCGACATCGCGGCAGCCGGTGAAGAGGATTATATTGTCGGGAGCCAAACGGCAGAGAGTGTCGATATGGGAATCGGTGTCATCACCCTCCAACGCACCATGATTAAGCCAGAGGATATGGTCGACGCCCAACTCTGCTTTCAGTTTGTCGGCGATTTCGTCGATGGTAAGGTCGCCATTGCGATTGGGCGACAAGAGGCACTCCGAAGTGGTGAGGAGAGTACCATGACCATCCGTTTCAAGAGATCCCCCCTCGAGGATAAAGCTGCGGCAATTACGATACATATCATTCGGCATAATGCCGGCATCGCGGAGATGAAGGTTGGCGAGATTGTCATGGCAGGCAGCAAACTTCAGTCCCCAACCGTTAAAGCCGAAATCTATGGCACGCATTCTGTCATTACGCATCACTGTGACGGGACCATAATCGCGAGTCCAGGTGTCGTTGGTGGTCATTTCAACAAACTCAACTCCTTGGAGAGGGCAATCGGCGAGACTTGCCTTAGCCTTCTCGATGTCTGGCACGAGTAGCAACACCTCTTCGCCATGAGAAACAAAAGCCGTGATAAGCCGTCGATACTGGTCGACAGCCTCCGGGAGGATATAATTCCAGTCAGTGTCGGCATGAGGGAGAGCCAACAAGATGCGACCCTTCAACTCCCACTCCGGTATATAATGTATATCATTAGCCATGATAAGATGATTTAAAAGCGCGTTCTAAAAAATATAAAGATATGTGGCGAAATCAATACAAAAATAAAGATCGCCACAAATCAAATGCAAATATAATGAAAAAAATGCTAAATCACTACTTTCGAAGTCGCTCCGGTTACTTTTACATTAGGGATATTCAGTTAATGGCTTGAATTTTCAACCGGGGAAAGGCCCGTGAAA
>JBJEDL010000022.1:0-33879 GCA_051872035.1 Lepagella sp. | reverse complement strand
TCAAAAATATCCGCCCCTACGACCCCAAAAATTTTAAGGAACGCGCTCTAAGGTTTTTCTTATTTTTTGTTTTGATTGGCATAATAGTTCATCAGACAGCCGTCGGCGAGGATTTGGCGCTCGGCGGTGGTCAGATTCTTGAAGTAGAGTTTGATATCTCGGATATCGCCCGATTTGGTCACGATCTTTGCTATAATCTCTTCGTTGCCTCCGAGGATAGCCTCTCTGATGCCGGCGATGAAGACATAGTCTCCGGCGGCATAGTCGAAGGTGGTGTCTTGATCGATGGTGAAGGGCACGATACCCCAGTTGATGCAGTTTGAACGATAGCGCTTAGTGGCATATTCGTAGCAGATGTTGGCATCGCCGCCAAGCACTTTCTGGCAACTTGCCGCCTGCTCGCGTGCCGATCCGTCGCCCGGACGATTGGCAAAGACACAGGAGCCGAACGATGTCTCTTCTGCTTTAGCTCCTACCTTGGCAAGCACCTCCTCTACATGAGTCGGTGTCTTACCCTCTCTGCGCTCATGGTCTTCCTGCTGGATCCGCTTGCTCAGCCCGACATATTCCGGCACACGACGCGACAAAGCAAATTCGGAGAGCTTCAGCGGGTTGGAACGATAGCTTGAGGTCTCGCCCGAGGGTATCAATTCGTCGGTAGTGGTCACAGGGTCATGGATCACGGCTGCAAGCTCGAGCAGCATGTTCTCTGACATCTCATACATCTTGGGCCAGTCTTTGATGTTGGGACCATAGCGAAGCTCTTCGCCGAGATTCTCATGTTGGAATCCGTTGTAGACTCTGCGCTCGTAGATCTTGCCATCGAAGTCGTAGGCCTTGTGGGTATCTTCATATTCCACATCGGTGGCAGCTGTGATCACACCTCCGTTGGCGGCTGTCGCTGCGATGGAGCGTGCATCCATCAGTGCTACCAAGGAGATCTGTCCCTGTCCGGGCTTGGAGCCTTCGCGGTTGGGGAAGTTGCGTGTGGTGTGGCGGATGGAGAGTCCATTGTTCGCCGGCACATCGCCGGCACCGAAGCATGGCCCGCAGAATGCCGGCTTGATCACTACACCTGCCTCCAAGAGCTCTGCGGCGATGCCGTTGCGAGTCGTTGCCATATAAACCGGCACTGACTGTGGATATGCTGATATGGTGAAGTAGTCGTTGCCCACCGAGCCCCCTTTCAAGATGGATGCCGCTTGTGAGAGGTTGTCGTATGTTCCTCCCGAGCATCCGGCGATGATACCCTGGTCGGCCATCACCTTGCCGTCGCGGATCTTATCCATCAAGTGGATGTCGATCTTGTCGCCAAAGCGACGACGTGCATCCTCTTCAACTTCGCGGAGGATCTGCTCCGGATTCTCCTGAAGTTCATGGATAGTATAGGCGTTCGAGGGGTGGAAGGGGAGGGCTATCATCGATTCCTGCTTCGACAAGTCGATGCGGATCATGCCGTCGTAGTAGGCTGTCGATCCGGGGCGAAGCTCGCGATAGTCTTCCGGACGGTTGTGGATCTCGTAGTGATGACGCACCTCGTCGTCGGTGATCCAGATCGAACTCAAGCAGGTGGTCTCAGTGGTCATTATGTCGATGCCGTTGCGGAAGTCGATAGGCAAGTTCTTCACGCCCGGTCCGGCAAATTCCAATACTTTGTTCTTCACAAAACCATTGTCGAACACTGCCTTGACCAGGGAGATTGCCACATCGTGTGGCCCTATGCCCCGGCGCGGTGCACCCTCGAGCCATACCAACACCACCTCCGGCGCGTTGATGTCCCATGTGTTGCGGAGCAACTGCTTTACCAGCTCGCCGCCACCTTCCCCCACACCCATGTTGCCCAATGAGCCGTAGCGTGTGTGGGAGTCTGACCCCAAGATCATGTTGCCACATTTCACCATCGCCTCTCTGGCATATTGATGGATCACGGCCTGGTTCGCCGGTACGTAGATGCCTCCATATTTCTTGGCTGCCGAGAGTCCGAACACGTGGTCGTCTTCATTGATCGTGCCTCCCACTGCACAGAGTGAGTTGTGACAGTTGGTCATCGCGTAGGGGAGCGGAAATTTCTCCAAGCCTGAGGCGCGTGCCGTCTGGATGATGCCCACGTAGGTGATGTCATGGCTCATCATCGCATCGAAGCGGATGCGCATCTTATCTCCCTTCGATCCGTCGACATCGTGCGCACGGAGGATCTGATAGGTGATAGTGTTCTCTCTTGCCTCCGACGGCGTCGGTAGCCCTTCAGGAGTAGTGACGACTTTCGTGCCGTCGAGAAGGTATACTCCTCTCTCTATAAGTTCAATCATGATAATTAGTTTAAGGTATTAAATTAAAAGTTGTTTTTTCTATGGTATTCGTTTTCTTTTCTAATAGATAAACGCGCTGTGGCGTTAGATGGTTCTTACAGTGCTTCCGAGACTCTCGATATATATGGTCAGTGCCAACATGTCCGCCGCACCCCCATGCGAGATGTTGTCTCGCTTGAAGTCTTCATTGAGTTCTCTAAGCTCGTCTATCAGCCGGTCGCTATCCGCTATGGCAGCCGCTTGGCGTCGTGCCTTTTCGGCTCTTTCGAGTCCGGCGCGATAGATGGCGTTGGAGTCGTCGAGTTCGCTTATAATCTTCATCAGCAGGCGCAAGGTGGCGATATCGCTTTTGTCGCTCTGCCGATAGCAGGGCAGCCAGCTCTCGAAGAGTGTCCGATATCCGCTCTGCGCATTTTCCAAGGCTCCACCTTTGTCATATCGCTCTTTGACCTCATGACCATGTGTGGCTCCCGACGATGAGAATCCTCTTGCCATTTCGGCTATCTCTTCGCTCAGTGGCTTGTCGCTTTTATCGGCTATAATACGCGCTGATGCCGCCACGGCAAGTCCCATCGAGAAGATGGCGCCGCGGTGGGTGTTGACTCCTTCGGTGGCTCGCAGCATCTCCGCTTCACCCTCTATCCCTATGACGCGTAGCTGATCTGTCGAGAGTGTCTCGGAATAATATCCCGCCTCTGCTATCTTTACGAAGTAGTCGCGAAGCGAGTCTATGCTGCGACTCATCAGGGCATAGTCCATGTCGCGATGTGATCCGCTGTCTTCCGGGTCGACAAGCCCCGGCTTGGGCGATAACTCCAATTCTTCCCGTAAAGCTCTAATCGCAAGGTTACCAAGTAGATAGGGAGTGTCGGTGGCAGGCACTATTGCCAGCGCCTCTTCAAGCCGCCCCTCTTCCAATGCCCTCCTGACTCGCGATGCCGAAATCGGCGATGTGTCGTCGGATATACGTTCCATCTCCACAACTTCGATTCCCGATTCGGGAAGTATCGTTTTCATCAGTCGGTTGTATTGTCCGGTAAGTGCATCGATCGGTTCGCTACCCACATAGCGACGCTTGCATCCTAATGTCGGCGCGATGTGACGACAGAAGATGTCAAGATCCACTTCGGCTTGCATCGCCGAGATCTCGTCTGCACGCTTGATGAAGTAGGAGGGAAAACTGAGCTGTGAGATCACATATTCACTCCCCTCGATTATCTCGACATTCTCCAAATGCTCGGTGGCTCGTCTCAGCATCGCCAATCGCTCTTGATAGCGGAAGGTGTTCTTCCGATTCCCTCCGACTGCTATTACGGCAAGTCGTTGGCTCTGCTCAGCCGCCCGACTTATCAAGTGAAGATGCCCCAAAGTCATCGGGTCGCAGTTGGCTATGATCACTCCATCTGCCCGGTGGCGCCTCAGATAGTCGCAATATTTCTTCAGCGACATGCTGTCGCTCTCAAGCCATATCGCTTGGCTCCCTTCGCCACATATCGAGAATCCCATGGAGCGAAACATACCCTTATATTCCGGCTTGGTGAAGACTCTTACGTTGGTCGAGCCGGTGGTGAATATCTCGTTGATAAGGTGGCTGATAAGTGAGGCTGACGCCCCCTCTCCTCGCGCTTCGGGCGTCAGGGCAAGGCATTTGATGATGTTGCCATCCACGCCGCCGCAGCCGATGAGCCGTTCGTCGTCGTCATACATCCCCACCATATAGCCGATCCCCTCTTCAAGCCGCAGTCCGGCTTCGCTCAGAAAGGTCCTTACCATGGCGGTGATTCGCTCTCGTCGTAGGTCTAATCGCCTGATTTCCATCTTTTAGCGTCACTGTGAGTCTCCTCAGTGAGTAGTGTTGCTCTCTATTGGTGAGTAGTGTCAAGATATCGTCGGATGAGAGCCTTAATATGCTCTTGGATCTCGCCCGGAGTGTGGAGCTTCATCCTCATGCAGAGGCGTGCTTCGTTGTCGCAGATGATACACCTCCGCTGTGGCATGCCTATCTCTTGACGGCTGATGGGGCGTATCTCCGGCAGGATCACGTCGATGTCGAAGAGGCGTCCCAAGAGATGCTCTTCTTCGATCTCAACGGCTCGCCGTTTTGCCTCCATTTCTTCAATGCTCAGCGTTACCCACACTTCATGTCCCGACACATATTCTTGATGCTCAAGCGACAGAATCTCCCCTTCATATTTCTCCCGTATCGAGGCTATCATCGCCTCTGCCACGATCGCTGTGTCCGGGGTGAGCTTATACTCTCCCGGCGCCACCACCGTAGCCACCAGCAGGGTGGCTCCCGGTGTGGCACGAAAGTGATGCTCTTGTCGCTCTTGTCGCCTGTCGCGCGAGCGTAGCATATCCATAAGGGTGCATACGCCGTGGGATTCCATCTCTCTTATCGTGTTGTCGAAGTTAGTCTATGATATTCTTGATAACGTCCATCACTGACCCGTCGCGATTCATCACGATGCCTACGGTCTTGTCGCCAAATGCCAATGGGGTAGGGGTGCCGATGATCGAGAGTGCTTTGTCGCGGAGTGTCTTGATATCCACAACTTTCAGCCCTGCTCCCCTCAGACGCTCTGCCAATTCGGGTCGACGCGGATTCACCGCAATGCCATATTCGGTCACGATCACGTCGACCGTCGAGCCGGGGGTGATCAGTGTCGTTACCTCGTCGACGATACAGGGAATCCTGCCCCGAAGCAATGGACATACGATGATCGAGAGTGCACTGTCGGCCGCCGTGTCGGGATGCCCGCCGATGGCGCCACGGATCACTCCGTCGCTTCCCACCAGCACGTTGACGTTGAAGTTGACATCTGCCTCAAGTGCCGACAAGATTACTATGTCAAGATAATGCACCGCCGAACCGGCATCTTCGGCACTCGCATATTCACACGAGCTCACCTCTTTGTGCATCTTGTTGTCTCTAAGCGATTCCGCCGCTACGCGGTCGAACGATTGAACGTCGATAAGTCGCTCGATAAGTCCCTCTTCATGCAGCTTGACCATGTGGGAGGTGATGCCTCCCAAGGCGTAGGAGGCTTTGATGCCACGTCTTATCATCTCTTCGCGGATAAACTTCACCGCTGCCAAGGAGGCGCCACCCGATCCGGTCTGAATCGAAAACCCATCTTCGAAGTAGCCGCTGTTGATGATCACTTTGGCTGCCTGTTGCGCCAAGAGAATGTCGCGCGGATTCTTCGTGTCGCGGATCGCTCCGGAGGCTATCTTGCTGCTGTCGCCCACCGAGTCGACCTCCACCACGAAGTCTACATCACTCTCCGAAATGGAGTTCGGGGTGTTGGGATAGTCCACCAAGTCGTCGGTCAAGATCACAACTTTGTCGGCATAGCGCGCATCGGGCAGTGCATAGCCCAAGGAGCCGCAGATCGATTTCTCTTTGCCACTGCGTGAGTAGCCGCAAGCATTGCCAAGTGGGTCGCTCGATGATGCTCCCAAGAAGGCTACGTCGATGTGCATGTCGCCGTTGGCTATCGCTGCTCCGCGTCCGCCATGACTGCGGAACACTACCGGATTGTCCATCACTCCGCTCGAGATGGCTTGCGCCAATTCGCCCCGAAGTCCGGAGGTCGAAATCCGTGTGATTACGCCGCTTTCGATGTGTCGCTTCAATGGTGCATGCACATCCGATAGACTCGATGCCGCCAAGTGCAGATCTTTATAGCCCATCTCGGCGAGCTTGTCCACCACCATATTCACCACCTTATCGCCTCCGCGGAAGTGATGATGGAAGGATATGGTCATCCCATCTTTCAGCCCGCTCCGTCGGATTGCATCTTCGAGGGTCACCAATTTCGGACTCTCTTTCTGCAATTCATGGCGAGGGGTCAGGATCTTGTCGTTCTCTCCGTTATATACTCTCTTTCCCATCTCGGCGGCTGCCGCTGCGATGGATGCTTGTCTTGTCTCAAGTGTGTTCATGGTTTAAAGATCTTCTTCGGTTAGTATTCCTGCTGCTTTAGCCAAGGTGATGGTCCGCTCGGCGCGTATCACCACCGGACGGTCGATCATCTTCCCATTCAGAGAGATCACCCCCGATCCCTTCTTCTCTGCCTCTTTGATTGCGGCTACGATGGCTTTGGCTTTCTCTATATCTTTCTCGGTCGGGGTGAAGACGTCGTTGACCACCTCGATCTGTCGCGGATTGATGATCGATTTGCCATCAAATCCCAAGGTCTTGATATATTCTACTTCCCGGCGGAAGGTCTCCATGTCGTTCAGGTTGGAGTAGACGGTGTCGAGTGCATCGATGCCGGCTGCCCGCGCGGCCACTACTATCGTCTCGCGTGCCAAGCGAAGTTCGTCGCCACCCTTCGATCGCTGGGTCTTCAGGTTGGCACAGTAGTCTTCGGCGCCAAGGGCGATACCCATCATGCGTTTCGAGGAGGTCGCTATGTCGTAGGCATTCACCACTCCAAGGGCACTCTCTATGGCTGCCATTATCTTGGTGCGACCCAAGGCCCCAATCTCACGCTCCACACGCTCGATCTCTGCCTCTACTTCTCGCACTTCGTCGGCCGTCTCTGTCTTCGGCATGCGCACCACATCTACCCCCGCTTTCACCACTGCTTCGATATCTTTCTTGCCGTAGGGCGTGTTCAGCGGATTGATACGCACCACCATCTCCGTCTCGCCATAGTCCACACTCTTCAGTGCATTATACACCAAGAGACGGGCCGTGTCTTTCTCTGCCATCGACACCGAGTCTTCCAAGTCAAGCATGATCGAGTCCGGTCCATAAATATGAGCATCTGCCATCATACCGGGATTGTTCCCCGGTACGAACATCATGGTTCGTCTAAGTCTTTCCATGGTATTTCTTTAATGTTTTTCTTTTTAAGGTCGTGTTTTTTCTTTCTGATTATTTCTCAACTATCGATCAGTCTTGCCACACATCTTGACCCGTGGCTCTTACTGCCGCGGCTGTGACACGTGCCCTGATTGTGCAATCTAATGCACCTTTGTCCACAGCTTTTACTCTCACATCTGTGATGCCAAAGTCGCTGAGGGTCTCTCTAATCACTTGCTTGATTTGTTCGCCGAATTGGCGTGCCACACTGCTATCGAGATCTATGGCGATCCCTTCCCGCTCCGGCTCAAATAGTTGGATCAGGATGTCGCCCGATTCAAAGGTGCCGGCGTGTGAATTCTTGATTTTCATGGTTGTTTTATTCTAAAAATTTTCTTATTTAAGGTTATTATATCTAAGGTCGTGTTTTTAGGTAAGGAGGATAGTAGGATGATTAGGCCTATTACCCGCTCGCAAAGTTATAAATTTTTTTCCATTCCCAAACCTTTTTATGGAAATTTTTCTTTATTTTCTCCCCTTTCTCCTCTTTTCTACATTGCAGTCTACTCTTTCACACTTTTTTAACTTTTTTTATTCCTATCACATTCCTATTCTATCCCGCTTTTGTGTTATTTTTGTAACCGTGAAAGTAGCCCCTCTCAGTTACTCTCTTTTTATAACTAATATCTAATAACTAAAAAATAAAAACTACTATGCCCCAACCTCGTTTCTGGCTCCAAGTCAACAAAAATTATGTGTTCGATAATTTCGATAATCTTCTCGACTATCTTCGTGACTATCGTTATGAAAACAATGTAGAAAATTCTGATTTTGATGATACCCTCCTTTGCATGATCGAGCTGGGAGAGGATATTATGAAGTCTATCAGACTCAATCCTACTTATATATCTTATCATCCCGATTATGATTTCGATAAGTTGGTTCGGCTTTTCGCCGCTATTATTCTCGCAGACCGCAAGCGTGGCATCACCAATCATAATGCCATCCTATCGCTCCTCTCGGTCTTCGCTTATTACCCCGACGGCGCCGTGGCAAGATGTCTCGACGATTTTTACGACCTCGCCCGGAAGGCGATGATGAAACGACGACTTATCAATCCCGGCTTTTCTTGGAGCAATATCCTCCTCGGTTCTTTCTCCCCATCTCTTCTCGCCAATCAGATTATCAAGATGTCGTTCGAGGATCCCGCATCTGCCGGCAGAGCTTTCTTCGAAAGCAAGGGGGTCCTCGTTGTCAGCGACAATGAGATCCCTATCATCGCTCCACTCAATTTCTCCGAGTTC
Source organism: Lepagella sp. (assembly GCA_051872035.1). Taxonomy (GTDB): domain Bacteria; phylum Bacteroidota; class Bacteroidia; order Bacteroidales; family Muribaculaceae; genus Lepagella. The sequence goes on along the minus strand of JBJEDL010000022.1, from coordinate 25,450 downwards.
TTCTCCAAGAACCGCCAACGCCAGTTCGAACTCCCCGATATGCTCCGTGTCGATGTATTAAGTAATAATCTGGTACGTATTAAGGAAACTAAAGACCTGTATAAACTCACCGACCGTCTTATCGAAGCCCAACGTGCCGTGCGCCCTTCGCCCGTGGCAAGACTCAAATCTTACGCCGCCGACGATGAGTTCTTCGTGAGAGTCTCTAACGTCATGGGTAAGTATGTCAAGGCCGAAACCGTCGACCCCGGTTATCAATCCATCTCCGGTAAGGTCTCTTTCTTCTCCGCTCAGGCTGCTCAGCGCCCTTCTATCACTCAACTCACTCAGGCGCTGAAGGTTGGTGATATACTTACAGTCAAACTCTCCAACCAACCCACTTTCACTTTCGACCTCTCTGATGTCTTCGAGTATTATTATCGGTGCTATGCCAACGACCTCGCCAACACCGAGATTCATGCCATATATATCGGCGAGTATTCTCGCGGCGACCAGTGGATTTCCGCCGAAGGTATCACTTTCGGAGTCGATAAGGAGATCCTCGACAAGGCTTCTGACGATATCCTCGATGAGTATGAAACAGCCAAAGCCAATGGCCTAACCATCCGTCTTCGCTCTTATTTCAAAAAGCAGAATGTCGATGCCCCGATCTTCAACGTCTATGCCGGTTGGCCCGATGATAATGCTCCGCTTATCGTCCATGACCCATTCACCAAGGATCAAGCTCAAGTCCGATTCATGAAGGAGTTCATCGCTGCCTGCCGTTATGAGCATGAGGATTCAGGCATCACCGGTAATAATTATAACGCCATCCCTCTGAGTCACGATGATGTTTTCCCGCTCTTGCTCATCATGACTCGAATCTATTTCTCCGGTATTCCATCCTCTTCCGAACGCGTCAAATTACTCTCGGCTCTCGAGATGCTCTCCTACCTTTTGGGCCGCGATAAGGAACGAGCCTTCTTCCAGACCGAACGTATGTATGTCGATGCTATCATCGATTTCGCTCACAATGACACGATGCGCCGATTCGCACCATCTTCGACTCCTGCCGATTCCCCAATAGCTGAGTCTCAAAAACGTGTCATCGACATCCTCCAAAGCTATAAGAAGAGGGAGGTGATCCAAGATACCAAGGTCTCTCTCCTTAGCAATGATACCTTCACCGAACCGGCTGAGGAGTCTGCCTCTCTTGCCGATGACCTCGACAAGCTCGTCAGCGCCTCGAATAGCCTTATCGACATCGTCGAGGATTCCGAACTCAATAAAATCAAACAGGCCATCGCACGACGTCTCGGCGTAGAGGATGAGTTCAAAACACTCCTCGACAATCGCACTTTCTATGGTATTGAGAATATCCACCTCGAGTTCAAAACCTCTGCCGTATATCCTTCGCAGAATCGCCGCAGATTGCAGTCGATCGTCGCTGACCCAAAGATCCAGATCTGGCATATACTCAAGGCTGTAAATGGATTCCTCAACTCCCGAAGTGGGGGAGAGCTACTGATCGGTGTCAACGACTCCGGTTATGCTGTCGGCATCGATGAGGATATCAAGTATCTCTATGGCGCCAACATCATCATCGGCAGGACCGTCGATGCCTATCGCACCTACCTGCAGAGCAAGATCAGCGATGCTTTCCGCACCAACGACCCCCATGTAGCCTCCACCGATATTGTCTCAGCCATCGAATACAACTTCGAGGACAATGAAGAGGGCATCACCATCCTGCGCATCAAGATCCCGGCATATCCCAACGGCCCCGTCTACTTCAAAGCCTCTGCCGGCCAGCGCCCCGACCACATAGCCGACGCCTACATCCGCCGAAGTGGCAACACCCTCCCCCTCAGCAACTAACCCTCCCGCTTTCCCCCCTCGTGTCGGATCCGTCTCTCGCAAAGCCGCTTGCGACGACTTTCCCTTCCCTCGTGTCAGATCCGTCTCTCGCAAAGCCGCTTGCGACGACCCCCTCATTAAGAGGCGTCTTCATAAAAAAAGGAGCGTATCGCCATCGATACGCCCCTTTTTTATAGTCTCGCTCCTGCCGAGATAGGCAGGTCTTTTTTTTACTTGTTCACTTGGAAGCGATTGTTGCCATCCACCAAGAAGCCGATTGCCTGCTTGGCTGCTGCCACGCCGGCGTTATAGTTTGCCTCTGCGGTCTGAGCGCCCATCTTCTTCGGTGTGAAGAACACACGTCCACCAAACTTAGACTCAAACTCCTCTGCTGCATCAGGCTTGATGTCAGAGATATACTTCAAGTCTTGACGCTCCTCGAGAGCCTTGATAAGACCTGCCTCGTCGATCACCTCCTTGCGAGCAGTGTTGATAAGCACACCATTCTTCGGCATCTTCATTGCCAAGTCATAGCCGATTGAGTTCTTGGTCTCAGCTGTGGCGGGGATGTGAAGTGATACGAAGTCATTGGTGAAAAGCTCTTCGGGTGCATGCACAGGCTTTACTCCTGCCTCTTCCATGGCTGCATCGGGAACAAACTTATCGAGTGCCTCGATCTCCATGCCGAAGCCCTTGGCGATGCGAGCTACATTGCGACCCACCTGGCCGAAGGCATAGATACCAAGTCGCTTGCCCTTAAGCTCTGTGCCTGACTTGCCGTTATACTGGTTGCGACACATCATCACTGCCATACCGAACACTAACTCTGCTACTGCATTTGAGTTCTGTCCCGGGGTGTTCATCACGCAGATACCATGCTTGGTGGCTGCCTCAAGATCGATGTTGTCATAGCCGGCGCCGGCGCGTACGATTACCTTCAACGCCGGAGCTGCATCCATCACTTCGCCATCGATTTTGTCACTGCGCACGATGAGACCCTCGGCTGTCTTCACTGCCTCAAGAAGGTCGGCTCGTGTGCCACCCTCCACGAGGTTCATCTCGTTGCCAGAGCTTACGATCACTTCTTCGATAGCCTTTACTGCGGCTGCTGCAAAGGGCTTCTCTGTAAATACCAAGATCTTCATGACGGTCCGAGTGTTTTAGTGCTTTGCTTCGTATTCCTTCATTACGGCTACAAGTGCCTCTACGCTCTCCTTGGGAAGTGCATTGTAAAGCGATGCACGGAAACCACCCACCGAACGGTGTCCCTTGATGCCGACCATTCCCTTGCTCGATGCATATTCGAAGAAGTCTTTCTCCAATTCTGCATACTCCGGATTCATCACGAAGCATACGTTCATGATCGAACGGTCTTCCTCGGCTACTGTGCCACGGAACAATTTGTTGCGGTCGATCTCATCATAAAGGATCGCTGCCTTCTCAAGGTCGCGACGTTCCATTTCTTTGATACCACCCTGCTCTTTGTAGTAGCGGAGTGTCATCAACGCTGAGTAGATGGGAAGCACCGGGGGAGTGTTGAACATCGAACCCTTCTTGATGTGAGTGCGATAGTCGAGCATTGTCGGGATAGCACGCTCCACCTTGCCGAGTGCATCCTCTTTGATGATCACAATTGTTACGCCTGAAGGTGCCAAATTCTTCTGTGCTCCGGCATAGATACACTCATATTTAGAGGCATCAAACTCGCGGGAGAAGATATCTGACGACATGTCGCATACCAAGGGTATAGGGCTGTCGATGTCCTTGCGAATCTCAGTTCCGTAGATAGTGTTGTTTGATGTGAAGTGGAAGTATTCTGCATCTGTGGGGATCACATAGTCCTTGGGAATGTATGAGAATTTCTTATCCTCCGACGATGCTACTACCTCTACCTCGCCGAAGAGCTTTGCCTCTTTGATGGCGTTGGTTGCCCATGTGCCGGTGTTCATATAAGCAGCTTTCTTGTTGAGCAAGTTGTAAGGCACCATGCAGAATTGTGTGCTGGCACCACCACCCAAGAAGAGTACATGATAACCCTCGGGAAGCTGAAGAAGCTCCTTGGTAAGAGCGGCAGCCTCGTCGATCACTGCTTGGAATTCTTTACTGCGGTGTGACACCTCCAATATTGACAGGCCGGTGTCTGCAAAGTTCAACACTGCGTCTGCGGTCTTCTGAATCGTGTAGGGAGTCAGGATACTCGGACCTGCATAGAAATTGTGTTTCTTCATGATTCTGTTAATCTGGATTTAAGTTTAACTTGTTTTTATTTATTTTGTTTCTTTTTGTTCTTTTTGTCGGCGTATTTTGACTTTATCTGACGTTTTGCTATATGCCCCTTTTACGAAGCTCATATTAACTCCACGTTTCTTTGCAAAGATAGGTTTTTTTAATCAATCCACCAAACTTTTTTCCAAAATAAAAAAGCCTCTTCCCTCGAATACAAAAAAAGAGAGCCTCGTCCCAAAAACGAGCCTCTCTTTTTTATCTCCTTTTATCCCCTCAGCGCGGAGCGCTTTTGTCTTCGGGTGTCACCCTCCCCTCCCGCGCGGAGCAGTTTGTCTTCGGGTGTTACCGTCCCATCCCGCGCGGAGCGCTTTTGTCTTCGGGTGGCGAGCGAAGCGAGCTTTTCCCTTCCCCCGCCACGATTCGTCTTATTCGTTTTCTTTGATGCCAAACACTGCCAAAGCGCCAAGAACACAAAGCACGCCCGACATCAACAGCATGAACACTGTCGAGGGTACTCCCGTCTCTGCCACTGGTGCCAGCTTCAAGATAAGTCCGCCACACAGTGCCGCAATAATCTGTGGAATGCAGATAGTGCAGTTGAAGAGTCCCAAGTAGGCGCCGATGTTACCACCTTTCAGTGCGTTGGTCAAAATCGTAAACGGCATAGCCAACATTGCTGCCCATGCGCAGCCTGCCAAGCCGTAGCTTGCCAAGAGTAGCCACTTGTCAGCGATGAAGTAGATCGACATAAAGCCAATCGCTCCGATCAGCAAGCTCACCGAGTAAGCCACCTTGCGGTTGCGGAATTTCGGCAATACCACTGCCCACAACACTGCTACAAGTCCCTGCACGGCAAGCAGGATACCATTCCAGTTGCCTGCCTCTTGATATTCTTTCGACTGTGCATTTAGCACTGTAGTATATGATGCCTGAATCTCCGATGCATCTGCCGACGGCATTTCCGTGACTTGCTCTTTCTCGTAGGTGCCATCTTTATCCTCTTTGACGATATGTGCCATGCAGAGCTTGTTCGCTTTGGTCACCTGTGAAAGTGATGTTACGGTAGCTGCCTTGTCGGCTACTGCCATCTCAACGCCATCTACACGAATTGTCTCGCCCGCTTTGGCGAATGTCTCGCCCGGATTGGCCTTCGCTACGCCCGATTGGTATACGACCTGTCCGCCGCTCACTACTGTGTCGCCCTCTGCGTTGATCACCTCTTGAGCGGCTACCGCTTTGCCATCGACTGTGATGCCCGAAATAGTCAGACGACCATCATTCACCACCAAGGTCTCGTCGGCAAAGACATATTTGTCGCCATAGCTCTCGCCGCTGATCTCAAGCGCTGTCACTTTCTGCGTAGCCGGAGCATGGAATGTGCTGCCGGCGATGCCATCGGTAGAGTAGCTCCACATAAAGAGGAACGCTGCCCAGCAGAAGAACTGCACCAATCCTACGGTCCAGAACACTTTCGGAGCATGTACCAGAAGCTTGAACATCGAGCCGAAGAAGTTGCCGCTCTTCTTTTCGCCGCTCTCTTCGGGTGCTCCGTTATATTCGGCATATTCTGCCGGTGGCATCTCTTTTACCTTCCAGAACGTGTAGAACACGCAAAGCAACAATATCGCTGCTCCCAAATAGAAGGCCCATGTCACTGTCGGAGGCACTTCTCCCTCAGGAGCCGTGTTGCTCAAGAAGAGGGCCAACACGATCGGGGCGATATAGCCCACCACCGAACCGGCATTACACAAAAAGCTCTGGATGGAGTAGGCGAGTCCCTTCTGCTTCTCATTCACCATGTCTCCCACAAGCATCTTGAAGGGCTGCATGGCCATATTGATAGAGGTGTCCAAAAGCATCAGCATCACCAAACCGAACATAATCGCCGACGACACCGTGAAACCAAGGCTGCCGGCGTTCGGCAAGAAGCACATCACGATGATGGCGATCGCTGCTCCCAAGATCAGATAGGGGAGACGACGGCCAAAGCGATTCCAGGTCTTATCGCTCGCCGTACCGATGATCGGCTGAACGATCAGACCCATCAACGGGGGTAAGATCCAGAAATAACTCAAATCGTGGGGGTCGGCGCCGATGGTCGAGAAGATTCGACTCACCTGCGAACTCTGCAAAGCGTATGCGATTTGCACCCCGAAGAAGCCGAACGATAAGTTCCAAAGCTTCCAAAAACTTAAATCGGGTTTAGTCTTCATATATATGATATTAGTTTCAAAATTAACGCATCAAATCCCATATCCATCACACCCTTTTCCCTCTCTTCCTATCCCTGTTCTCACCCCGTCCCATCCTGCGCGAAGCAGTTTGTCTTCGGGTGTTACCGTCCCATCCTGCGCGGAGCGCTTTTGTCTTCGGGTGGCGAGCGAAGCGAGCTTTTCCCTTTTACACCGCCTCTGCGAGCCTATTTCTCCTGAATAGAGTAGAGCCACGCGATCTCCTCCGGCCAGCGACTCGGATCAGGAGTCTCAAGCACCAACGGCACTTCCTCAAAACGCGGATCATTCACAAGTCGCCTGAAGAACTCCTCCCCAAGCGACCCCTTCCCGATAAGTTCATGCCGGTCAACTCGCGACCCTAACGTCCGCTTGTTGTCGTTAAGATGAACCGCACGAAGATAGTGCCCGCCGATGATTCGGTCGAAGGCTTCCCACGTCGCACGGTATCCCTCTTCCGTCGCCAAGTCATAGCCCGCCGAGTGACTATGACACGTGTCGATACACACTCCGATGCGACTCTTGTCTTCCACCTTGTCGATGATATGAGCCAGGTGCTCAAACCGAAAACCAAGATTCGTGCCCTGTCCCGCTGTAGATTCCAATACTGCCGTAACTCCCGTGGTCGCTTCGAGGGTAAGGTTGATACTCTCGGCTATGCGGTCTAAGCAGGCTTCTTCGCTCATCTGACCTAAGTGGCTGCCAGGGTGAAAGTTCAGCATCGTCAACCCCAACGCCTCGCAACGCTGCATCTCCTCTAAAAAGGATTTCCGAGATGTCGCCAATTTCTGTGCATCAGGACTCCCCAAGTTGATCAGAAAGTTGTCGTGGGGCAAGATCACCGATGGCTCATAGCCATGCGCCCGACAGTTCTCTTTAAACTGCTCGGCGCGATCGGCGCTGATCGGCTTTGACGTCCAGCGGTTGCTGAACCCGGTGAAGAGTGCAAAGGCTTTCGCCCCGATCTTCGCCGCCTCAAGGGGGGTGTTCTGTACTCCCCCCGCCGCGCTTACATGTGCTCCTATATATTTTGCCATTATTTTATGTTAGTTCCGACTCTTTTAAACAGTTCTTTCCCCAAAATTACAATTTATTTTTGAATTATTCCTCCGTTTTAGTGATTTTTTGCTCAAAAAAGTGTTATCTTCGCGTTTAGGAACGCGCTCTAAGTTTTTAGATATGTTACTTTCCAAGTCAAAATTAGCTATTTATTCGTCGCTTGGCACCGCCAAAATGCGCCGCAAACACTCCCTTTTCGCCGTCGAAGGGGAGAAGTCGGTCGTCGACACTCTCCCGGTCTTCGACCCCGTCGCAATAATCCACCTCGAAGACTACGACCCAACGCGCCTCAGTTTGTCTTCAGGTGATACTGTCTCCCCGGTGAGCGCAGCCGGTTTGTCTTCGGGTGATACAGTCTCCCCGGCTCTCTATTCTGTAGACTCGGCCACGATGCGTCGCCTCTCGAGCCTCTCGACGCCCCCGTCGGTGATGGCGATTTATCGCCTCCCGGTCGATGACTTCTCTTTCGCCGACCTCCCGCACAGTCTCTACGTCGTGCTCGACGCCATCCAAGACCCCGGCAACCTCGGCACCATCATCCGCACCTGCCACTGGTTTGGAATCAAACATATCTTCGCCTCCCGTGACACTGTCGACATCTTCAACCCCAAAACCGTCATCTCAACCATGGGCTCGATAGCCCATGTCGGTGTGCATTATTGCGATCTGCATGAACTCTTCGCCGCCAATCCCGACATGCCCGTATGCGGCATGCTGCTCGATGGCGAAAACATCTACAAGGCGACTCTCCCCGACCATGGCTTCATCGTGATGGGCAACGAAGGCAACGGCATCTCCCCCGCCATACGTGCCCGCATCACACACCCCCTGCTCATCCCCCCGGCTGATGCCGACCACAGCGAGTCGCTCAACGTAGCCATAGCCACTGCCATAACCCTATCCCATTTCCAAGCAAAAAAATAACCCCGCCGATTCCATCGGCAGGATTATGCGCGAAGCAGTTTGTCTTCGGGTGGCGAGCGAAGCGAGCTTTTCCCTAATACCGCCTCCCTCCATTCACTTGTGGCGTGAACGCCTCTTCCAGATGCTCCAGCGTGTAGTTATCCGGTGTCCCCGTGATTGCCACGATGTCGAAGCGATAGGAATACATCATCGGTATCATCCGCAAGTAGGTATCACCGGCGCGTACTGTCCGCTGCTGCTTCCGCAAGTCCACTGCATCCACCGGCGCGATGTTGTCGCCCCGCCGTGCCTTCACCTCCACGAAGATTATCGTATTATCCTTCTCGAGGATCAAGTCGATCTCATACTTCCCCATCCGCCAGTTGCGCTCCCGGATAGTATACCCCTCTTTCAGAAGATATTCCGCCGCAATCTGCTCTGCATCCTGACCCCATTCGCGATTCTCGCGACCCTGTTCTTCATTTTGCTCTCGTCTGCTCATCGTAGATAATAAAAGCGATCGGCATAGCCTCATCTTCGAGTAGATATGCCGATCGTATAAAAAAGTGCATTATACGGCTTTGAAACTCATGTCGAGGCCTTTGACGCTATGGGTCAATGCCCCGACAGAGATGAAGTCGACTCCTGCCTCGCCGTAGGCGCGCAGGTTGTCTATCGTGATGCCTCCGGAGGATTCCGTCTCATATTTCCCTCCGACCAGTGCCACTGCTTCGCGTGTCAACTCGGGAGTGAAGTTGTCGAACATGATACGATCCACGCCACCATGCTCCATCACCCTGCGGATGTCGTCAAGGCTCCTGACTTCCACTTCGATCTTCAGGTCTTTACCCTTCTCACGACAATATTCGTTGGCGCGATCGATGGCCTTCTCCAAGCCTCCCGCGAAGTCGATATGGTTGTCTTTGATCAGTATCATGTCGAAGAGGCCGATGCGGTGGTTGGTGCCCCCGCCGATCTTCACGGCATCTTTCTCGAGCATACGCATGCCGGGTGTGGTCTTGCGCGTATCCAAGACACGCGTGTGGAGACCGTCAAGCTCGTGCTGGTAGCGTGCTGTCATCGTTGCCACGCCGCTCATACGCTGCATGATGTTGAGCATCGTTCGCTCTGCTATCAGCAGTGAGCGTATACTTCCCTCCACTTCGAAGGCGATGTCGCCCTTCTTCACTGCAGCCCCATCTTCGATATATGTCTCCATCTTCAAGTCAGGGTCTACTTTTGCCAATACCATACGAGCCACGTCGACGCCCGCTATGATACCATCCTCTTTGATAATCAGACGACTCTTGCCACGTGCATCCGCCGGGATGGTGGAAAGGGTGGTGTGATCGCCATCGCCCAAATCTTCTGCGAAGGCCAAGTCGAGCAACTGGTCGATCAGTTCTTCTTTCGTTTTCATCTTTATCTCGTTTTTATTAATTAAGGGGCGTGTCCCTTACAGAAACGCGCCCCTCTTTAGTTTTTTATTTTATACCGTCGCGTTCCAAAAGTGCATCTACGGTCGGCTTCTTGCCGCGGAACTCTACATAGAGATCCATCGCATCGACTGTGTCGCCCGATTGAAGCATCTTCAGGAATTTCGCTGCTGTCTTCTTGTCGAAGATGTTACCGCTCTCTTTGAATGCCTTGAAGGCATCGGCATCAAGCTCTTCCGCCCATTTGTAGCCATAGTATCCTGCTGCATAGCCCCCGGAGAAAATATGACTGAAGGAGGGGGAGATGAAGCTTCCTGCCACTGGCTCGAACACCTTGACCGGCTCTATGGCTTGGGCCTCGAATTTCTCTACATCTGCCGAGGCGCGTAGGGGAGTGGTGATGCTGTGATAGGCCATGTCAAGATAGCCGAAGGAGAGCTGCCGCATTGTGCTGTAGGCTGCACCATATTGTGCCGACCTTACGAAGTTGTTGAGTAGTTCGGTCGGTATCTTTTTGCCCGTCTTGTAGTGGCGTGCGAAACCATCCAAGTATTCTTTGCGGGTAAGATAGTTCTCGTTGAATTGTGAGAAGAGCTCTACGAAGTCATGGTCGACGTTCGTGCCGCTCAGCGACTGATATTTGGCCTCCGATGACAGCCCATGCAACGCATGTCCGAACTCGTGAAGGAAGGTCTCTACCTCTTCGGCTGTCAGCAAGACTGCCTCTTTGCCCACAGGCTTGGAGAAGTTGCACACGATCGAGATCAAGGGGAGGATCTTCTTGCCGTCGTCGCTCTTGCTCTCGGCGCGGAATTCTGTCATCCACGCGCCGGGTCGCTTGCCGGGACGATAGAAGAAGTCGGAGTAGAGGATACCCAACACTTCACCCGAACTCTTATACACTTCATATACTCTTACATCGGGATGATATTTCTCGACGGCTGTTGTCTCTTTGAAGGTGTAGCCATAGAGCTTGGTAGCCAATCCGAACACTCCCTTGATCGTGCTGTTTAGCTCGAAATAGGGCTTCAGGTCTTCGGCGTTGAAGGAGTAACGCTCTTTCTTAAGACGCTCCGACCAGTAGCTATAGTCCCATGCCTCCAATTTGAAGTCTGTATCCTCGCTCTGACGAGCATAGGTCTCGATCTCGGCGATCTCTTTGTGCATTGGCTCGGTGTAGGCCTGTCGAAGGCTCTCCAAGAAGTCCATCACTATGGAGGGTGTCTTCGCCATTGTCTCTTCAAGGCTGTATTCAGCATAACTCTTGCTTCCCATCAGTTGGGCAAGCTCCAAACGTATGTTGGCGATATCTTTGAGTATCTGAGTGTTGTCAAATTCTCCGTTGGTGTTCTTCGAGCCGTTGAGCTCATAGAGCTGCTTGCGAAGGTCGCGACGATCGGAGTAGGTCATAAAGGGTGAATAGCTCGGACGATAGATGGTCACCAAGTAGAGTGTGCCATCGTCGCTCTTTCCCTCCTGGGCGAGCACCTCAGCTGCTGCCGCACGATATGCCTTCTTGATCGATTCGGGTATGCCGCTCAGATCAGACTCTTTGAGCCACATACGTCGATTCGGATCGGTCATACCGTTGGTGACATTCTGCGAGAAACGCACATTCAGGTCGGAAAGCTCGGCTGACAACCTGCGATATTTTTCGCGATCTTCTCCTTTGAGATTAGCGCCCGAGTGTGCGAATCCTCTATAGGTCTTCTCGATAAGTCGGAGGTCTTCGCCGGTTAGACTCTTATCCTCCATGCGGTGATCATATACATACTTGATGCGCTCCCACAGACGCTCGTTGAGTACGATGTTGTTGCTATGCTCGGAGATGATGGGTGTTAGCTTGGTGATTGCATTCATCAGCGCTGTGTCGCCCAAGGCACTCTCCAAGTTGTGAAGTGCCAACATCGAACGATTCGCCACCTCACCGCTGCGATCGAATGCCACGACCGTGTTGGCGAATGTCGGTGTTTCTGTCTGACTGCAGATCGCTTCGATCTCTTGACTGTGCAACTTAATGCCTTCCAATACTCCCGCCTCATAGTCGGCAGCGGTGAGATGGCTGAAGGGCATAGTGCCGTAGGGGGCATCCGATCCGCTGATCAGCGGGTTCGTTGCCGATGTCTCGATTGCAGGTGCTATTGTCATAATAGTTGTGATAGCAATACAATTAATAATGTTTCTTTTCATTATGTTTTATGGTTTAATATATTTTCGGTTTTCATGGCATCCCATTCCGGTCCATCCCGACTCCCCGTCAAAAAACAATCCATCCAAGCCTCCCGGAGCCAATTCCCATCCCGACTCCTCTCCTTGAAAAAATACCCACGGCAAAGATAAGAATTTTTATCCATATCTCCACCATGGGCTATATTATATTTTTAAAGAGCCATTAACCCCCTCCCGCGCGAAGCAGTTTGTCTTAGGGTGTTACCGTCCCATCCTGCGCGGAGCGCTTTTGTCTTCGGGTGGCCCCATCTATCCCTGCGCGGAGCAGTTTGTCTTTGGGTGTTACCGTCCCATCCCTGCGCGGAGCGCTTTTGTCTTCGGGTGGCGAGCGAAGCGAGCTTTTCCTTATTCTCCAAGATAGCTCTTCAGCAATTTGCTTCTCTGGCCCTTAAGGCGTCTGATTGCCTTCTCCTTGATCTGACGCACGCGCTCGCGTGTCAAATCAAACTTGATGCCGATCTCCTCAAGTGTCATCTCCTGGCATCCGATACCGAAGAACATCTTGATGATATCGCGCTCGCGATCATACAACTGACACAATGCCCTGTCCACCTCTTTCGATAGTGACTCCTGGTTGAGATTGGCATCTGCCATTGGGCTGTCCTCATTGTTCAGAACGTCAAGCAACGAGTTGTCCTCACCCTCCACGAAGGGTGCATCCACCGAGATATGACGCCCCGACACCTGGATAGTGTCCGACACCTTATCCACAGGCATATCCAATCGCTCGGCAAGCTCTTCTGTGCTCGGCCGTCGCTCGTTCTCCTGCTCAAATCGCGACATCTCTTTCGTGATCTTGTTCAGTGAGCCCACCTGATTCAAGGGTAACCTTACTATACGAGATTGCTCAGCCAATGCCTGTAAGATCGACTGACGTATCCACCACACTGCGTAGGAGATGAATTTAAACCCTCTCGTCTCATCAAATTTCTGTGCCGCTCTGATCAGTCCCAAGTTCCCTTCGTTGATCAAGTCCGGAAGACTCAATCCCTGGTTCTGGTACTGCTTCGCTACTGACACAACAAATCGCAAGTTCGCCTTCGTTAGCTTCTCGAGGGCTGCATGGTCTCCTTTCTTTATTCGCTGTGCCAATTCCACCTCTTCGGTTACGGATATTAGCTCTTCGCGACCTATTTCCTGCAGATACTTGTCGAGCGATGCGCTCTCACGATTTGTAATTGATTTTGTTATCTTTAACTGTCTCATGTCCTTTTCTTTGTTTATCAGATCATGCCATGTGTGCCATTTTTGTGTCACAACGTGTCACACCATGTCACAACCACCGACAGTAAGCCAAGTCCTCGCATAGCCGCAAAGGCCATATAATCAAGAACTTAACTATGTCTTCGATAGCAGATCCAACCCGAGCAAACTTGTTTACTCTTTATATTTAACAAATAAAATGCCAATTTATTATATAAAACCCCAAATTTTTTTTTCAAAAGCAGCCCCTTGTACCCTTACCCGTGCCGACTTGGTCCTGTGTGAGAGCTCGATAAAAGCCCGCCCTCGATTATACTAACCAAGCCCTCTCCGCCGTTACATATATAATATGGAAGAGATAAAATTAAACCCCCACAATAAGCAGGAGTACCCTCCCATGCACTCCGCTGAACATATCCTGAATGGCGAAATGGCACGCCGTTTCAACTGCGGCCGCGCTTTCAAAGCACATGTCGAAAGAAAAAAGTCGAAACTCGACTACCACCTCCCTGTGCCCCTCTCCCGGGAGCAGATCGAGGAGCTGAATGCTTACGTCAACGCCGTTATCGACGCCGACGTCGAGGTCTTTGAGGAGTTTATTTCTCAGGACGAGGCGAAGTCGCGTTTCGACCTCCATCGCCTCCCTGATGATGCCTCCGACATGGTTCGCGTAGTCCATATCGGCGAGTATGATGAGTGCCTCTGCGCCGGCGCTCACGTTAAGCATACCGCTGAAATTGGTCGCTTCTATATCTCCAGCGCTTCTTACAACGATGGCGTCCAAAGATTAGTCTTCAGACTCTCTGAAAATAATTCCTAATTCCTATCTCCTAATTCCTAATTCCTAATTCCTAATTCCCAAGCCCCCATGGTAGTAGAAATCGACAATCCCAACCATGAGATCCTCCACCTCTTCGGCTCTATGACCGAGGCGCAACTCCGCTCTCATCATGAGGCGGAGCATGGTTTCTTCATCGCCGAGAGTCCCAAGGTGATTCGTGTCGCCATCGACCATGGTTTCTACCCCTTCGCCATGCTCTGTGAGCCTAAACATATCGTGGGTGACGCCGCCGATATCATCGCCCGATGCCCCGATATGACCATCTACACCGGCTCGCGCGATCTCCTCGCCTCGATCACCGGATATACGCTCACTCGAGGTGTCCTCTGCGCAATACCCCGACCCCCTCTCCCCGATGTCGCCGATATTTGCCGCAACGCCCGCGTTGTGGCGGTGCTCCAAAGCATCACCGACACCACCAATATCGGAGCCATCTTCCGTTCCGCCTCCGCCATGGGTGTCGATGCCGTTATCCTCTCCGCCGATGCCTGCGACCCCCTCAACCGCCGAGCCGTCCGAGTCTCTATGGGAACTGTCTTCACTATCCCTTGGACTCTCTCCCCCGACCCGATGGCTGATCTCCATAACCTCGGTTTCACCACTGCCGCTCTCGCTCTGCGCCATGACGTTATGACCCTCGACGACCCCCGTCTCCAAGAAATCGACAAAATCGCCCTTTTCTTCGGCACCGAAGGCGATGGCCTGCCTCTAAACATAATACAAACCGCAGACCTCGTGGTCAAAATCCCCATGCACCACGGCGTCGACTCCCTCAATGTCGCCGCTGCCGCTGCCGTCTCTTTCTGGCAATTAAGAAAAATCTAAGCCCTCCTAACGTGCCCGCCGATTTCATCGGCCGGCAAAAATATAGTTATCTCCATGGCAAAAAAGACCACCCAAAAAAATAAATCTCAAAAGCCCAAAGCAAAAAAAGTCTCCGATCAAGTCAAACCCGGTGGCGTCTCGTTACGCGATTGGCAAGTAGTGCTCCGCCGGCAGGCGGCAGCAAAAGGAAACCTCAATGTTACCCCCGTCACTTCCGGCTTCGCACGTGGCGAGTTCTTCGTGAGCAATTATGATAGTCGCCGACGTTATAAGGTGGTGTGCCGTGGTGATAATAGCCCATGGAATTATTGCTCTTGCCTCGATTTCAAAACTTCCCAACTCGGCACGTGCAAGCACATCGAAGCCGTAAAACTCTGGCTCGATAATAACCCCCGACGCGCTGTTCTTACTCCTCCTCCTTATACATCCGTCTATCTCTCCTACATCGGTCCTCGCACCGTGATGCTCCGCATTGGCAGTGAGAATGAGGCGGAGTTCCGCCGGCTCGCTCGCGAGTTTTTCGACGATGAGCTCTGCCTTCGCCCCGATGCCATCACCCGTTTCCCGGAGTTCCTCAGCCGCGCTTCAACGATCAATCCGATGTTCCGTTGCTATGACGATGCCCTCGATTATGTCATCGAGATGCGCGATAGCCGCGTCCGTATCGCCCTGGTCCGTTCCCTCTCCGATGCCGACCTCGATAAGGTGCTCAACACCACTCTCTTCCCCTATCAGAAGGAGGGCGTTCGCTTCGCCGTCGAGAAGGGTAGGGCTATCATCGCCGATGAGATGGGTCTCGGCAAGACAATCCAAGCCATCGCATCCGCCGAAGTGTTGCGCCGCAACGGCTTCGCCGAGTCGGTAATCGTGGCTTGCCCGACATCCCTCAAGTATCAGTGGAAACGGGAGATCGAACGTTTCGCCGGCGCCGAAGTCACCGTCATCGAGGGGGACTTCGTCAAGCGTAAGTCGCTTTATCAGTCCGATGCCCCCTACAAGATCGTATCTTACCATGTCCTTAAAAATGACATCTCCAAGGAGGAGGGACTCGAAACCGACATCTTCATCCTCGACGAAGTGCAGCGCCTCAAAAACTGGGACACCCGGATAGCCATCTCCGCCCGCCTCGTTAAGTCGAAGTATGCTATCGCCCTCTCCGGTACTCCCCTCGAAAATAAAATCGAGGAACTCTATTCCGTCATGGAACTCGTCGACCAGTATTGCCTCGCTCCATATTATGAGTTCCGCCATCGTTACATCCTCCAAGATGAGTCGGGAAAGGTGGTCGGTTATCGCAATCTCAACGAAGTCGGTGAAAGAATCGCCGGCCGTTTGATACGCCGCCGCAAATGCGATGTCGCCATCCAGCTGCCACACCGTCAAGACAAGATTCTCCTCGTGCCCATGACTCCTCAGCAGATGGATGCCCACGATGATTACAAATCGACCGTCGCCCAACTCATCGCCAAATGGCAACGTAATCACTTCCTATCCGAAACCGACCGCCACCGCCTCCTCGTCTCTCTCAACAAGATGAGAATGGTGTGCGACAGCACATATATCCTCGACGAAGTGTCGCGCCATGACGTCAAAGTCGACGAAACCATCAACATCATCTCCGAGTTCCTCGACAGCGACAACGGCAAAGTCGTAGTTTTCAGCCAATGGGAGAGGATGACACGTCTTATCGCCGCCGAACTCGAAAAGAGAGAGATCCCCTTCCTAAACCTCCACGGAGGAGTATCCTCCATCAAACGGGGTGAGATGGTGGCAAAATTCCAAGACGACCCCGACCAACGAGTCTTCCTATCCACCGATGCCGGCAGCACCGGACTCAACCTGCAAAGCGCATCGCTAATCATCAACGTTGACCTCCCCTGGAATCCTGCCGTGCTTGAACAGCGCATCGGCCGCATCTACCGCTACGGCCAGACCCGCAACATCCAAGTTATCAACCTCGTAGCGGCAGATACCATCGAAGAAGGCATGATAGCCAAACTACGCTTCAAACAAAACATGTTTGAAGGCGTCTTAGACGGAGGCGAAGACACCATCTTCATAGGCGACAAATTCACCAAAATAGTAGACATAGCAGAATCAGTAATAACCGCCCCCACTCCAGCCGAGTCCCAGCCCGCCTCATCCCCAGCCGCTCCCACTCCGACCCCCACTCAGCCCGCCTCAGCCCCAGCAAGCTCCGACAAGACACCCGCCCCCGACGACCTGCTTCAGCAGGGAGTCTCCTTCATAGCAGGCCTCGCAAAGACCCTACAATCTCCCGAAGCCACAACAAAATTAATCTCCTCAATAGTAAAAGAAGACAAAGAAACAGGCAAAACCTACCTAAACATCCCCGTCCCCGACAAAGACTCAGTCCAACAAGCCCTAACCCTACTAACCAAGCTCCTATCCCACTGACCGCCCTTCTCCCTCGCCTCCCCTCCCGTCCCCCGCCGCCGACTCAAAGCCCGCTCCGCGAGCCCCGTCCCGATTACAACTGCCCTCAAAAAAGAAAAAAACAAAAAAATCCGGAAAAAAGAGCGTCTAATCCAAAAATTATTGTTAACTTTGTGCCACTCAAACGGAAGAGAAATCCCGTAGAGTAAGAAAAGAGTCAAACATTCTCTCTCAGCTAAACGAACCGCCAAATCGATAACAACCTGAGGAAAAGAAGATTAGACGCTCTTCTCCCTTTGTCAGCCAACGCCGCCAACCCCTCCGGGGGGTTAGGCGACACACAGCATAGACAAGATCCGGGGGGCAGTTTATTCAATCCTAATATCGATCAGGTTGTAGGCCTTGGCGGGCCTGTTTAGCAAAGATAGAAGGCAAGAAAACTTCCCCTCTTTTCTTTTGCAACAAGTATAACGCCAATTTCGGGAAGCAGTAGGCACAATTACGCAATTATCAATACTAATGCAAGAACTAATGCATGTTTCTAAGGAGCTTGTAGAGCTCCTTGATAAGACAGCCGACAAAGTATTACCTGAAAAAATTGTGGATGTGGTGAAGCTCCACTCTAAACTTGCCGTCGGTTCGGCATGGATTCCTGTTCCAGGTGCAGATGTAGCAGCCGGAGCCGCTAATATATGGAGTATGTACGCACGCATTAATGGTAAAATCGGTATTCCTGTTAAGGAAAATATTCTAAAGTCTATCGGTGCTGGTGTAGCGACTAATCTTACAGGCTATATTGCAATGTCTGGAGTAGCTTCAGCCATAAAGTTTATCCCCGGAATAGGTACGGTCGGTGGAGCTTTTATAATGAGTGCATCTCTTTATGCAGTTACTTTGGTATCCGGTTGGGTATATCTTAAAGCACTGTGCATAATGGCACAACGCAAAAGTGGTAGCATTAACGCTAATGACTTTAAACAAGCTGTTGATATGGTACTATCCGATAAAGGTCTTATCAAACGCCTGATTAATACAGCCAAGAAAGAATATAAAAACTAAAAACGACCTCGAAACGATAATATCTTATGCCACTTTTTAGAATTACGACTAAAACAATGAAGAACTCCAATGGAATTCGCATTGAGCCGGGAATGTCAGTAGATATTTCTACCAACTCTTTCAGTAATCCCGTTACTACTAACGGAGGTCAAGCAGTAATTAACGCTTTCATGCGGATTTACGGCATCGACATTAAGCGAGCAGGCGCTCTTAATATGGTATGCCTTGATGTAGAACGCATTGGATAAATTCAAATTACAGTATAGGAGCGTCGACTGCATGATTAACTATTTGATTAATTGACAACGCGCTTTAGAACTTTAAAAATGAAATAATAATGGCTTCTCTAATTTGTCCCCATTGTGGGTGTGCTAATATTTCAGCGGTTTCGTATGAATATTCCGGTAAGGCAACTGCAACTCAATATACAGCTGCATTTGCAGGCGTTTTTATGGATGGCGCTGGAAAAGAAATTGCTAATCAAATCGTGCCGGGCGCAGGTCTGTTATTTTCTGTTTTTAAGCCCGGTCAAAAATTAGCGGCTAACGTTGCTGATAAATTGACTACTCCTACTTCTGGGAATTGTGTCTGTAATAACTGCGATTGCCTGTTTAATGTGCAATTAGATCAACAAGGTGAGGTTAAGGATGTTTCTTTAAAGAAGCCGCCTATGCCGGTCGAAATCATCGAACAGGTTCGGACTACTTATATTGAAAACCAAAAGATGAATCGACCTTATGGAGCTTTTGCTACTATGGGCATCGTGGTTTTTCTGTCCACTTGGCTTTGTTATGCTGTGTACGATCCTGATAGTTGGAGCTCCATATTTGGAGTTATGATGTTATGTTTCTTGTGGCTTGCGTCATTGATTATCTCGATTGTGTTGGTAAGCAAAATCTCTAAAATGAATATTGAGATCCGCCAATCCTATCGGTTGTCTCCGTTGGAGTTTAAGAGATCTCATCGCAATCTATTCCCGCAATATCCTCAGTATAATTAAGGCAGGTTGATACGTCTTCTTGCTATAGTTGCTGATCAATAAAATTTGGTATACAATGGAATCAAATAATAGCAATAACACATCCGCTAACCAACAACAACCTCAGATGACTCCTCCGCCTTATGTGGCGCCGGTATCGCCTGTTAATGTCACTCCTAACAATTTTGTCGGGAGTGCACCTCCTTTATATAGCAACCAAAATCAATTGCCGGAGATCACATCAGCTAAAGATAAATTTTTGCTGGCCATAGGTTGGATTGGCATAATTCTTTCTTTTGTTATTATGATCTTTAAAGCAATGTAAGGATCAAGTTCCTCAAATTCTTATTCCAATTCGTATAATTATTCTTCGTATGAAGTCGTATCCTCTGGAAATAATGCCTCTTAGGAAGAGAAGCGCAATAAGAAGGTGTGAATATTAATTGACATACATTCTCCAATATTTTTTACTAACTCAAAATACAATGACTATGAGGAGGGTTCTTTTCTTTGGTTTGGCTTTGGGGCTGTTTGCCGGATCTTTGTCGGCGGCGGTGTATAAGCTGGAGGGGATGGTTGGCGGTAAGTATGCTATCGTTATTGAGCTGGAGAAGCATGATGATGGTATGTGCTCGGGGCGGTATGCCTATAAGTCGACACTGGCTAAGAGCGGAAATATCGATTGCTCGTGGCTTCAGATTAATCCTAATTTCGATAATCCGTACAGCGTCTGGGATGTCCGGGATTGCAAGCTGAACCCGGTGGAGACGTGGTATAATGTGAAGTTTAATGATGGGAAGCACCTTACCTGCTCTATGAAGAATACGAAGGGGAAGGTCTATAATATCGTCGCTAATGTCGTTTCGTCGTCGATACAGAGCCCTTCGTGGATCGAGTATTTCAGAAGCCATATCGGCGATAGCCCCTCTACCATCGGTTTGTTCTCCGACCCTTCGGTGCAGGGGCGTCTTGAGGATCTGATGGGTGCCAGCACTTTCGAGTATTTCACCTATATCTATCAGGTGCAGGGTGGTATCGAGTATACCAAGGGGATGTATTGGGGCTCTGCCTTTATGGCGCATCAGTGTTGCGACCCGGCAACAGTCTGGGCCTACGATGCCGACTATGATCTCTTCTATGTCTGGATTCGCAAGGACAATCAAGACTATTGGTGGTCAGAGTCCGGCAACGTCCCCTACAAGTTCCAAGAACTCGTAAGAGCCACCTTCTAACACCCCGATCCGCGTAGCCAAAAAAAATCCGTGCAAATCCGCCTAATCCGTGGTTCAAATCCCCGGGTCGCGCAGTATCAGTGAAATCGGTTAAATCTGAGGTTTAGATCATATCTATCGTTGTGGGGCGGCGCTGTGGATGAAGTCGATGATGTCGGCGATTACTTCGGGCGACATGGTCTCTTCGATCTTGGCATATTCTGCCACTTCGCCCGTGACGGCATGCTGCATGAGATGGTTGAGCCCCGGGTATTCTTTGGCGTTAACTTCCGGACATAATTCCCGGATACGCGCCATGTTGACCGATGAACGCACCTGTGTGTCCAATGTGCCGAATATCGCCATCAGCGGACATTTCATCTCCTTCAGATAGGGCGCTGCATCCAGCCCGACGAAGCGTCGCACCCAGGGTGTCGTCGATGCTCCGGAAGTGGCGCGCAGTTGCGCCATCAGTGTGGCGGGAAGCTGCGAGGCGCGATCCCCGGCGATGGCATCGAAGTCGGGTGTACCCCCTGCGGCTATCACGTCGAAGGCCTCGTTGACGATGGCTAACGCTGTGGCTATCTCTTCTTCGCCCATGCCGGATTGCTCCAGCGTGTGACGATTCTGATCCAAGATAATCTCCCGACATGGCACAGCCGGTCCGGCTATCGCCACCGACATGTCTACCACCCCCTCCGAACCAAGCTGATAGGCGATGTAGCCACCTTCGGAGTGTCCGATGATGCCGACTCTGCCCCCGAATTGGGTGCGGGCATATTCCACTACGCGTTTGGCGTCCAAGGCAAAGGTGTCGGTGGTGGCTGTCGCGAAATTGCCGGTCGACTTTGCCACACCGCGGTCGTCATAGCGTATCGAGGCTACGCCTCGCCGCGCCAAGGAGTCTGCCAGCACTGCAAATGGCTTGTGACCCATCAATTCTTCATCTCGGTTCTGTGGACCGCTACCCGACACGAACACTACCATAGCCCGGGGTTCTGTCGGCATACACATCGTGCCCGCCAAGACCGCTCCCTTTGAGGGTATCGATATTTCCGTCACGGAGTAGGGTAGGTCTATCGAGGCTTCCGGCACTTGATATTCCAACTCTAAGGGAAGTCGGGCAGGACCCTGCTCGAAGGTGCCGGAGATGCGGGTGCCGGAGATGCGACCCCTCATTTTGATGCTTGCCATCGTTACCTCCACCGCTACTGAATCTGCCGTGAGATAGTCGATACGGGTGGCAATCCCATACGCTCCCTGATCGGGTGAATCAAAGGTGCATTGCGGTTTGCCATCGGCATCTTCTGAGAAGTTGAGTACGACTGCAAGTCTGGCACGTCCCAAGTCTAACACGCCGCGCCATGCCCCCTCCAATGCCGAAGCCGAGGAAGCCACTAATGCCAATGTCAGACCAAATATTAATTGCTTCATAATCATCAGTCTTTGAGGGAGTAGGTGATGGTTGTGACTACTCGGATCTTCTTGATGTAGGGGGTGTAGGCATCGCGATCTTCTACCGAGAATTGTCCCTGCGATGCGCTTTGGATCCGGCTTAGTTTGCTCTTGCTCACGTTGGCAAATTGCTGTGCCGTCGCACTCGCATTCTTGATCGCCTCATCCATCATCTCCCCTTTGATATCTACCAATCCGGTGTAGTCATAGCGGATAGGATTCTCGTAGTCGCCACTCACGATGGCGATACCATCTTTGAGCAATTCTCCCTGGCGTGCCAGGATCTGGCGGACCAAGTCTACCTTGCTCGATGTCACCGTGATCACCGAGGTGATGTTGTAGCGATAGGCTGACTGATTGCCTCCATAGCGCTCGGCGTTCATGTCGATCACCACAGGTGCGTTCACGCTGATCTCTTCGTCGCTCAGACCACCGGCCTTCAGAAATTTCTTGATCGACTCGGTGGTTTTGTTCATCTTGGCGTAGAGTGTAGGCAGGTCGTCGCCTATCTCTTTCGACACTATCGGCCATGTCACCAAGTTGGCAGGCACCTCCTTCTCCGCCAAGCCTTTGACGGTGACCAACCGATCTTTCTCGACAAAATTGTCGATTCCACTCTTCAGGCAAAAGCCCAATATCGCAATACCGACAGCCAAAATAGCTGCCGAAATCATCCGTGTCGCATTCATATCCTCTACAATTTAAGTTAATTATTAAAATTAAAAAACCACACAAACCGGTAGCCAATAAAGCCCCGCTAACATAAAAATCTCTTCAAACCACAAATTTAATCAAATTCCTACAATCTCCAAATAATTTAAACCTCATATCTGCATAGCCAAAAATCCGCGCAAATTCGCCAAATCCGTGGTTACCCCACCGAGCCGCGTAGCATCAGGAAGTAAACGTCCCTAAGAGCGCCCTCTAAGTAGACGAAATCTGCAAAATATGGCAATGAATTCAATAAAAATCTGCAAAATATGGCAATCAAACCATCCAAAATCTGCAAAATATGGCAATGGGCTCAATAAAAATCTGCAAAATATGGCAATGTAAAAAATTTTTTATAACTTTGAGTCTTAATTAACAGACTCTTGCTGAGACGTATAATACTCGCTCTAATGTCTCGAGTCTTTACACTGTATAGTTGTATCCTAATATGAAAGAAAAGCTTATTAATAGCAGAACTCTCGAAGTGATCATTAAAGATCAAAAAGAGGATGCCGATAATTTCGATCACAAGCAATTATGCTTGAGACTTGAAGAGAGGCTGGTGGATCTGAGTAGCCCTCAGGCCCAAGTCGTGATAGGCGTAAGACGAAGCGGCAAATCGACTATATGTATGCAAGCTCTTAATAATGCAAATGTGAGTTTCGCTTATGTGGATTTTGATGATGAGCGCCTTCATAATATTAATGTCAATCAATTGAATGATCTCTTAGAAGTGTTATATAAGGTATATGGCGATGTCAAGTATATTTTTTTCGATGAGATCCAAAATGTAGATGGTTGGCCGCTATTTGTCAATCGTTTGCTTCGAAAAAAAATCCATATTGTACTTACAGGTAGCAATGCCAAGTTGTTGAGCAGTGATCTTGCCACTCATCTTACCGGTAGAAGTAGCGAGATTGAATTATTCCCATTCTCTTTTGTCGAGTATTGCCGATTGAGAAATGTTGACTTTAAGTTAAATACGACCAAAGGCATTGCTGCTACAAGAAACGCTTTCGATGATTTTATGAATTCCGGCGGTTTCCCTGAGATATTTCAAGTCAAAAGCCCCAAGAAATATATATCCAATCTTATTGATAATATCCTGAATAGAGATATCGAACAGAGATATAAGATAGCATATCCGGCTCAGTTTGAGGATATGGCTCATCATATATTGAATATATCTCCTGCGATATTGTCATATTCAGATTTGGCTGATTTATTTAGCCTGGGATCTCATCATACCGCAAAAAATTATGTCAAATATCTTAAGGATGCTTATATCCTCATAGGACTTAAAAAGTTCTCGTTCAAAAGCAAACAACGAGTTGTCGGTGAAAAAGTTTATGCTATCGATGTCGCTTTTATGAACAATAGAGAAAATGCCTTTTCGGGCGAAAATCTCGGCTGGAAACTCGAGACTATCGTATTAATTCATCTGATGCGTAAATGCAAATATGAGGGTTGGGATGTATTTTTTCTAAGTGAACGATCCGGTGAGTGCGATTTTGTAGTATGTGAGGGTAATAGAGTGATCCAATGCATACAAGTTTCCTACGATATCTCCTCTGAGAAAACTCGTAAACGAGAGATAAATGGCTTATTATTGGCTCATAATAAGACAAAATGTGGCAATCTACTTCTACTGACTGATCATGAATATGACGAAGTGGAAAGGGATGGAATAAATATTAACATAATGCCCGTATATGACTGGGCAACCAAAATATCTGATTAAGAGCGCGCTCTAAGTATGAACAAATTTGATCCCGCTAAGCTCCTTGAGCTTGCTCGCCCGGTACTCGACACTGAGTATGCTCGTAATGCCGATTGGCGTGCCAATTTCCTTGTTGATATCGTAGATTGCATCGAGGAGGATTTCGAAGATTTAGATGATAATGAAATCATCGAAGCGGTCGAAAACCTCGCATACGCCGACGAGACTGTCCCTATGCCCCCGGAGTTGCAATCCCTCTTCTTGTATGTCTATGGCATCGCTGTCGAACTCGAAGACTCTGCTCGCATCAACGATATCGGAGCCTTCTATTATACCGGCCATATCGGTGTCCAAGACTTCAAAAAGGCTGAATACTATTACAAATTGGCTGCTGAGCTTGGTAATTCTTATTCCATAGAAAATCTCGGTTATATCTATTACTATGGCCGCATCGGTGAGGTGGACTATGAGAAGGCTTATCATCAATTTACCAAAGGATCTGCCGCCTACAACCGCGCCATATCCACCTACAAGTTGGGCGATATGTACAAAAACGGCTACTATGTAGAGCGCGACCCCAGAGCTGCCCTTCGGTGCTATCAGCGTGCCGAAAAGTTGATAGACAATGGTCAGCACGAGAACCGCGCCGAAAACTGCGCCCCCGACATCTACTTCCGCCTCGGCGAAGCCTACCAAAAAGGCATGGCTGTAGAGCAGGATCTCGACAAGGCCTTGGCATACTATCAGAAGGCGGAGATCGGCTTCATCGACAAGGTGCGTCGCGGCGACTATCTGTTGAAGAAAATGCTGACGCAGAGCATCGACCGCCAAGAAGAGATCCGCCAAGAGATAGCCCGAACCCTCCCCGCCATGGAATGGGCCAAAAAGAACACCGGCTACAACTCCCTCTAAAAGTCCTGTACCAAGATCGCAAATGATACGATAAATGCCTCGGACTTTGTCTACGCCCCGAAGGGGCAACCTGCACGACCATTGGAACACTTACCGCAAAAACACCGAATGAAATGCCGCAAAAACACCGAACGTCTTGCATAATTCATTCAGAAACACTATCTTCCCGAGTTTGGGAGTTTGCACACATAATAATCGGACACTCAATAACTTATGA
>JBJEDL010000021.1:0-34564 GCA_051872035.1 Lepagella sp. | reverse complement strand
AAGTTAGCAAAAAAAAAGAGTGTATCAAAACCTAAATTTTGATACACTCCGGCATTATGGAAAAGTATTTATTAGTCGATTTCCTCGTCAGCTTCGAAGCCACCCATCTCGCGGATAGCATTCTTGAGCATGGTATACTGCTGGAAGAGGTGGTTTACGGGCACCTCACCGACAGTGTAGTCGTGCATCGGGCTCTTGAGGAAGAAGCTCAAGAAGCGCTGAGTGCCATAACGGCCGGCACGCATAGCGAGGTCGCTGAGCAATACGAGGTCGAGGCAGAGGGGAGCAGCGAGGATAGAGTCGCGGCAGAGGAAGTTGATCTTGATCTGCATAGGATATCCCATCCAGCCGAAGATATCGATGTTATCCCAACCCTCTTTGTTGTCATTGCGAGGAGGATAATAGTTGATACGCACCTTGTGGTAGTATTGAGTATCTTCGTCATTGCCATGGCCATAGAGGTCGGGCTGCTCTTCGGGCACGAGGATGCTCTCGAGAGTAGAGAGTTTAGACACCTCTTTAGTGCGGAAGTTAGCGGGCTCATCGAGCACGAGACCGTCGCGGTTGCCGAGGATATTGGTAGAGAACCATCCGCTCAGTCCGAGGCAACGAGTGCCGATGATGGGAGCGAAACCGGACTTCACGAGAGTCTGGCCTGTCTTGAAGTCCTTACCTGCGATAGGCATGCCGGTCTTCTCAGCGAGTTCCCACATAGCGGGGATGTCTACTGTAGTGTTGGGGGCACCCATGATGAAGGGGCAACCCTCAGAAAGTGCAGCATAAGCGTAGCACATAGAAGGAGCGATATGATCCTTGTCGTCAGCCTTCATGGCAGCCTCAAGAGCAGCCACTGTGCCATGGATCTTCTCGTCAACGGGCACATACACCTCAGTCGAAGCAGCCCAAAGCACTACTACACGCTCTACGCCGGTTGTGGCCTTGAAGTTGCGGATATCTTCGCGGATCTGCTCAGTCATATCCCAACGATCCTTCACCTGCTTTACATTGTCGCCATCAAGACGCTTTGCATAGTTATGGTCGAAGGCAGCCTTCAGAGGCTTGATAGCCTCGAGTTCCTCCTTAACAGGGTTGATATCTTTCTCCTTGAGCACCTCAGCGTTGATCGCAGACTCGTAGGCGTTGGCAGGATATACATCCCATGCGCCGAACACGATATCGTTGAGATCTGCCAAAGGCACGATATCCTTGTAGTGGAGATACTTCTTATCCTCACCGCGTCCTACGCGGATCTTGTCATACTGAGTCATCGAACCGATAGGCTTTGCCAGACCCTTGCGAGCCATCAGGACACCGGTCATGAATGTTGATGATACGGCACCAAGACCTACCACCATAACACCAAGTTTACCCTTGGGTGCTTCTGCTTTTTTTGTAGACATAATTTCTTTAAAATAATGTTTTGTTGTTTCTATTTCTAATATGTCTCTCCCTTGCCACTATATTTGCTTTTTTATCTCCATTTTAAGTCTAACACATAGCGATATGAATGCATGCCGCAGCACGCATCAGGGAAAAACGATGTAAAATTACCTTGAAATTCCCATTCTGCAAAGAAATTTCATAAAAAATTAACAGCCCATTTCTTAAATATTGTTAAAACATTCCCATATTACTAAATATGTGTGAATATTATCCTAAATTTAGAAAATTATGTTAATTAGTTATAAGCAGGCTTATGGCAGAATTTTGACCAATTCGTCCAATTTTTGGACCATATTGGGATGCGTCTGTGCATCCTCCTCGGCGGTCCATCCTTTACCCTTGATCCATAGCACCTGGCAGCCGATCGACTCCGCCGGCACGATATCCTTGCGATAGGAGTCTCCGATGACGAGGGTCTCTTCCGGCTTCATGCCCAGCGCTTCGACGCCGAGGGCGAAGATGCGCGGATCCGGTTTGCGGACTCCCACCACGGCGCTCTCGACGATAGTCTTGAAATACTTGTCGATGCCGAAGTCGGCAAGCACACTCTCCACATTGCCATAGAAATTGGAGACGAGCACCATCGGATAGCGTGGCGCCAACTGTTCGAGCACCCTCTTCGAGTCTTCGACATGGCTTTGCGCCGAGGCGTAGCATATCTCTGCTACTTCCCGGCTCTTCGCCTCCACGATATCTGCCGCTATGTCGCCATGCTCGGCGAGCCATTGCAACTCGATCTTCATCTTGATGAGCATCATATCGCGGAAGGTGTGATGAGGCAAGATATGTTTCACGCGTGCCAATTCGCGCTCTGCATAGACGTATGCGTCGCGGAATATATTCTTATCCACCACAACTCCGGCCTGCTGATAAGCCGACCATATTACCTCGCTCCAGTGGTCGCCACCCGAGTCGATAGTGCCTCCATAGTCGAAGAGGAGGCCGCGGATCTTTGTAGCATCAATATTCATAGTCAGGGTCTTGAAGGCGTTGGTTCATGGTGCGACAGATGCGTTCGTGGCGCACCATCATATACACCAAGATAATATTAAGCACCGTGAGTTCGAAAGCGAAATAGAGCCAAGGCATCCTCAGCACCAAGATAGCCACGAAGAGGGCGATGGTGCGAGTATTGAAGGAGAGGATATTGGTATATTTCATCAGAGGGAGGCTCAAGGCGCGGAACTCATCGCGGAATTTCTGAGGGATTTCACCGCTGAAGCGAGCACGAAGAGACGAGCGCAACTCCTGCATGCGAGGAGTGCGTTTCTCCTGCCCTACAGTGTAATTGAGATAGAAAGTCATCACGAGCTTACTCCAGAAATTCTTACCCCACGACAAGGAGGCATACTTCTCCTTGAGTTCGGAGGTGGAATCGAGTTCGCTACCCTCCTTGCCGCGAAGGAAAAAGAGATGGAACTGGCGGTAATAGTCAGCCATGGCAGCCTGCACGGCGTGGCAGAGTCCGGTGACGACAGCCATCACCCAGATCGTCCAATGATGATCTATAAAGAAGGTGGAAGTCACAGTCTCGCGAAGGCAGATAGCCACATAAATAGAGAGGAACCAGAGGTCACCGCTGACACCATCCAAGATGCGACCCACACGAGAATACTGGCCTGTCATACGAGCCAACTGCCCGTCGGCGCTATCGAAAGAATCCGCCCAGATCAGCAAGAGTGCACCGGCGATGTTGATCCAGAGATTGTCGAAATAGAAGCAGACGCCGGCACCGACTCCGAGGAAGATCGAAGCGATGGTAATGACATTGGGGGTGACCCCAAGTTTACGGGCGAGAAGAGCCCAAGCATAGCCGATAGGGCGATAGAAGTAGAGGTCGATATGTTCCTCCGTATCCATCGACTTGAGCGAAGACTTAAATTCCGACTTGATCTTTGATGTTTTATCTTTAACTTTCATATTCTAAAGGAGTTGCTGAGTAACATAAAAGTGTCTTAACAGATATAATCTACATATCGGTCGAGGGCTCGGTGCAGCGGAGCTATCCGAGCCACAGCGATTTCGAAGAGAAGGGCGCCGACCAGGGCACAAGCGATGCCACACATCACATCGATGATATAATGATGAGACGAATATACGGCAGTCAGCCATATTCCCAAGGTCACCACAGCCAAGAGGATAATCCAGAAGCGAGGGGTTTTGAATCGGATGGCATAGATCAGCGCCACGAGGGTATAGGCAGAGTGGAGTGAAGGAAGGGCGGCGAAGACATTGGCATTGCGCGAATAGAGGAGATGGAAGATATTCAAGCCGGTCATCTCGTCGAAGCGACCGAGGCCTGCCACCTCGCCCGGAGTGCCCGGTATTGCCTCCATGCCATGCATCGCCACATACCATGGCGGCGCTGCCGGATGGATATAATAGAAGGTGAAGCCGATAAGATTCACCAATAGGAAGACTATCGCAAAGTGAAGATAAGCTCGACGCTCTCCCTTGAAATAGAGCCAAATGCCGAAGATGATCGGCAGGGGCACCCAGCAGAGATAGAAGATGCCGCTCATGAAGTCCATCGCCGGGCAGTGATGCAAGGCGAAGTATTCATTGGGCGTCAGCACCACCCCCTCGGCTACAGTGATGCCGAAGAGACTCTTCTCGGCGGTATACAGTCCCTCGACATCCACCGGATTCACTTCATAATTGGGGAGCAGATTCATCCAGTCGTAAGAGATGCCGAAGATGAAGAAGGGGAGCAATGCCACCACCAGTTTGCGCGACCCCTGATAGGGGATAAAGAGCAGCAAGAAGGCGGCACAAAGCAAGATATGCTCCGAGCGGAATCCGACGAAAGCCACCGTAACGAAGAGCCACAGCGCAAGGATTGCCAATGCTATCAGCAATTCTCGACGGGAGGGGAGGGTAAACTTCGTCATAATCTATGATGCTACTTATTGATCAACTTACTTCTGCTATGCAAGATGCGTACTATCGCCGTGATGTTGGCCAGAAGTGCTATCAGCGCCATGCCGATCACGATGATAAGATTCATGTGGGCGATGCCGGCAGCGATCACGGCGATCGTAGTCACCACTACCCTCTCGGGGCGTTGCATCAAGCCTACCGAGCAGTTAGCACCCAAGGCCTCGGCGCGAGCGCGCACATAGCTCACCATCATGCTTCCCACCAAGGCGAGGAACGTGACGAGCGCTCCGGTCATATCGCCACACGACATCAGATAGGACGCCACGCCGCCGAGCGTGAAGAGCTCACAATAGCGGTCGAGCACCGAATCATATAGAGCGCCAAACTTCGACACCATCCCGCCGAGGCGTGCCACCTGCCCATCGAGCATATCGAAGAGCGATGAGAGGATGATCACAATCCCCGCCAAGGTCACTATCCCATAATTCGGGCCGTCGACTCCCTGTGTCATACCGGCATATACCAGCAAGGCAGCGGCAGCCATGTTGCCGAGCAGACCGATCGTGGTTACCATATTGGGAGTGATGCCAACCCTCACCATCGTGCGGACCACCGGGTTGATCACCATATAGATGGCCTGCTGCAGACCATCACGCATCCTTTTGAATTTACTTCTTTCAGACATTCGTGTATTAAATCAAAATAAAATTTCTATTAGGTTGTCTTATAATATGGATATCATTCGCCACCTCCATGATGCGAGCGCCTGAGCCTCCCTGCAGTCATGGCATCGACCGCCTCAATGGCATACCGGTCGAAGCGGGTGGGACGATACACGAAATTTCGTTGCAACAGATAGTTCCATGCCACCGACACAATAAGCGACACAGCCAGACGAGCAGCGGCGAAGATCACATCGGCTGAGATATTCCACTCCGTCAGAAAGCGCCAATGAGTCAAGAGAAATGCCAAGCCGGTAGTGCCATACATATTCAGAAGCAACGAGCCGACCCACACTATGGCATACTTCACCACGATAGCCTTAATCGACTGCTGCTGAGCATGGAACGTAAAGCAATAATTGATATAGCAATTCACCACTCCGCCCGAGATGGCGCCGATAGCCACCGACAGGTTCGAGCGATGCAGCGGCTCGAGAGCCACCAAGATCAGAGAATAGAAGAGCATACTCATGCCGAAATCGACCCATGAGCCGACTTGCGACGAGACTATCGACCGCAGGAATGTGAACACTCCTCCGCCATTCAGCAGCTTATCCGCGATCTTATGTTTCTTCTTCTCTTCTGTCATACGATTAGATAGGATCGAGACTAAATAATCATCTTTACGATCAATAACACGATGACGCTATATATGCCTGCCAAGACATCGTCAGCCATCATGCCATACCCTCTCGGCAGGCGCTCCATAGCGCGAATGCCTAAGGGCTTATATATATCGAACAGACGGAACAACGCCAGCGATAAGAGGATCAGCCACCAGGGGTCGACAGCCACCGACGTGATCGGCAACAGCGATATCCACTGCCCCACTGTCTCATCGACACAAGCCACCACCGGGTCCTTGCCCCAATACTTCTCGCTGACACTGCTTGCCCAGGTGCCTGCCACGGCGAAGACCACGACAGCCACCGCCGTCACCGTCAGTGTCACTGCCGACGATGCCCACAGATAGAGGGGCAACCAGAGCAGGATGGCGAGTATGGCTCCCCATGTGCCCGGCATCACCGGCAGAAAGCCAACCCCGAATGAGGTGGCTATCAGCTTCGGGAAGAGGGGGAACTTACCCCTCTCCGTGCCTTTGGTTCCTGCTTCTCGTCTCGGCTTCATGACTTATAATTCTTCCTTATATAGTTGAGCACACACTTGGCGATATAGGGTGCCGCCTCATTGCGACATGGCGCGAACGAAGGCCAGTCGTTGAAGTCGATGATCTGCATAGAGCCGTCGGCATCGATGATGCAGTCGCCGCCATAGATCTTGACATCCATAATATCCGATGCCTGCTGGCACATCTTCTTGAGGTGATCCTCATCGAAAGTGAAGCCGTGAGACTTGCCATTGACAGCCTCCGTGCCATATTTCGAATGGCCCTCATCGAAGGGATAAAACCAGTAGAAGAAGGGCTGACCGCTCACGCCATAGAACTTCACAAGGTCGCCCACCAAGTGACGATTGATCACCGCACGCTTGATGCCGCGATAGAAATACTCATGGAGCACCTCCTGCGCCTCCTCGATGTGGCGGCAATAGCTCACATCCTCCTTGTGCATCGAATGGAAGTCGCCACGCTTGATCCAACAGGAGGCGAATCCGGCTCGTTCCAACTGCCCGCGCACATCCTCGTTGGTGTTCACGATGATGCTGTCGGGATAGGGGATATTATTGCCCATCAAGATGCGTGTCATCCGCTCGCGAGTACAATTCTCGATGCCATAACCACTGTTCACCACCAAGCGGCCGCGATCCTCGAGGCTGATAAGTTTTTTGATAGACTCCTGTTCGCGACACATATTCAGGATGATATCTTCCGGGATATCCTCCTGTTGAAACTGCGATTCGCTATATACCGTCACCTCGCAACCACGCTTGCGGAGCTGATCGGCGACAGCATTGAAGATTGCGGCATCATTTCCGATATGATTGGGTGAATAAGCGCCGGCGCGCATTACACCCGCTATTTTGATATCTGCCATATTATATAGTGTAAGGCATCGACTACAGGGAGTCGTTGCCACTTAGGAATTTTCTTGCTTTCTCGATGTCGCCGGCATGGTCAACGTCGATGATCTTGCCCATATCGTAGGCTTGCAGATGGAGGCCGGCAGCCACCAGAGCGCGTTGGAAATTGCGCATACGCGACACGCCCCGCTTCAGGCAGTCGTCGAGCACATCGATGGCGCTTGTGTCGAGTCCATAGATCCCCCCTGAGATGTATCGAGCCTCATCCCACGCCTCGTCGCGGAATGCCTTGATACGCATCGAGTCAGCCTCTGTCTCGACATAGAGGGGCTTCTCATCGTCGATATATCGGGTCACTGCCATCATCCCCTCCACCTCAGCCGGGGCGGCATCGAATGCCGCAACATAGCGGGCGAAGTCTTCGCGAGGGAAGATCGTATCGACAGTGGTCAGCACGAAGCGGCCACGATTGCGCAGAAGACTGCCCAATTCGTAGAAACTATGCATCGATGAGGGGGTGGTCTTCACCACAAGTTCGAGCTCGGCATTGATCTTGCCACTCAGTGAGCGAACATAGTCTGCCACCTCGGTCATCTGCTCATTTACGATCACCGAGATAGTGCCGGCGCCAAGGCTGTCGAAGATATCGATCAGACGGCCGATCATCGGGAGGTCATTCTCGATACGCACCAAAGGCTTGGGGACACTTACCCCCTCCTGCACGAGGCGGCTACCTTCGCCGGCGGCAATGATTCCAAAATTCATCTGCGTTATTATTCTATGGGTTGTGAATTATTTTTAGCTTCTTTCTCCTGCTTAGCGCTCTTGGGGAACTTGGGGAAGCGCGGTTCGCCGCCCTCACGTTCGGGGCGTGCATTGCGCTCCGGAGGGGTGATCTTCAGAGGGTTGGCAGAGGCTTCGGCATATCTTTGGCGGCAGCGATATATATCGATAGCCTTGTAGATAGCTTCGCGCATCGAAGTGGGGTCAGCCACGCCCTGCCAGGCTATGTCGTAGGCTGTGCCATGGTCGGGGCTGGTGCGCACATAAGGGAGCCCGGCGGTGAAGTTGACACCATTCTCGCGTGCCAACGACTTGAAGGGGGCAAGCCCCTGATCGTGATACATAGCCAGAACGCCGTCGAAATCACGATAGGCTCCCGTGCCGAAGAATCCGTCGGCAGCGTAGGGACCGAAGGCGAGCAGTCCGTCGGCGAAACACTTCTCGATGGCGGGGATGATCGCCTCCTTCTCTTCGCCACCCAAGAGTCCGCCGTCGCCACAATGGGGATTGAGCGAGAGGATGGCGATCTTGGGACGATCCACTCCATAGTCGCTGCGGAGGGTGGCATCAAAGCGACGAAGTGCCGCCTCGATATTTTCTACAGAGATATTCTCGGCGATGCGGCTCACCGGGAGATGAGTCGTCACCAAGGCTACTCTGACATGATCGTCGAAGAGGATCATCTGTGGCTTGACATTGCCACCCGCCTTGGCACCAAGATATTCGGTATGGCCGGTGAACCCCGGCAGGTCGATAGCCTCCTTGCAGATCGGGGCTGTCACCAGCACATCAGCCTCACCGCGAGCTATCGCCTCGACGGCGGTATCGATCGATGCCAGCGCACTGCGTCCCGACGCCTTGGTCGGTGTGCCGACTGTGACTTCGGCATCCGCAAGATTCAGATGCACCACATTCAGGCAGTTATCCTCCACCTGCTGAAGATTCTTAATAAGGCGGAGATGAGGCATATCGAGCTGGAACACACGCAGGGCATGCTCCACGATGCGATAATCGGCAAAGAGGATAGGTGTGAAAAGCTCGGTGATATTCTCATCTGCCAAAGCCTTCAATGCGACTTCAAGGCCGACGCCATTGAAATCACCCTGGGTTATAGCCACTCTAATCGGATTGTTCATGATATTGGGATTTTAAGATTTAGCGGCGAGCATTCCGCAGGCGGCGTCGATATCCTCGCCACGCGAAGCGCGGATTGTCGCCACTACACCCTTCTGGTTCAAATAATTTCTAAACATGATCATACGCTCATTGCTGGCGGGATGGAGGTCCACCCCCTCGATGGCATGGAAGCGTATCAGATTGACACGACAGTCGATCTTGCCGATCAACTTGATGAGCATATCAGCATGCGCCACATCGTCGTTGATGCCTCGCCACATGATATATTCCAACGACAGGCGACGCTGATGACTGAAGTCGTAGGGCGCCAGGCATTTCATCACCGACGAGATGGGGAATGCCTTCTGCGCCGGCATCAGCGACTCGCGCTGAGCCACATCGGCAGTGTGGACGCTCACCGCCACATGCACTTGCGTATTGTCGAGCAGATCCTTGAGTTGCGGCAATTTTCCCACGGTCGAGACGGTGATACGCTTCGGGCTCCAAGCCAATCCCCAGGGAGAGGTCAGGATCTCGATGGCTCTCATCACTTCGCTCAGGTTGTCGAGAGGTTCACCCATCCCCATAAAGACGATATTGGTGAGGGGTGTCATCGGCTCGAAACCCTTCTCGGGGCGCGGAGGAATGCTCAATATCTGATTCATGATCTCCGCGGCGGTGAGGTTGGCTTTGAATCCCAACTTGCCGGTGGCGCAGAAATAGCAATTCATCTTGCAACCCACCTGGCTCGACACGCAGAGTGTGGCACGATCATGGTCGGGGATATAGACCGACTCGATGGCGCGTCCCGCCCCGGCGGCAAAGAGATATTTCACCGTGCCGTCGGTCGACTTGGTCGACTTGATCGGTGTCCGACGCCCTATCTCATAATGCTCCGAGAGCCACTCCTTATTGCGCTTCGAGATGTTGACCATCTCGTCAAAGCTGATAGCCCCCTTGGCATATATCCACTCGGCCAGTTGCTTGCCGACGAACTTGGGCATACCCCCTTTATAAGCCACATCCTGCAGCTCCACAAGATTCATGCCTATAAGTTTCTTCTTTTCCATGTCCTGCCTTAGATCGCGTCTCTATTGTCGCGTACCTTAAAATATGATCATTTTTAGCAAAAAAAGAGGAGTCGACACCAGGTCCTCTCCTCTATGTTGGTCTGTTCTCGGCGACCGTGATTACTCACCGGCCTCGAACTTGTATACGTTGTTCTGAACACGCTTTGTGCCCTGAAGCATCTTCACCATGTCGATGTTAACGAACTGTGCATATTGACGATCGTAGATATCGGCGTTGTAGGGGAATTTCTCATTCTCATGACCGACAACCTGATATACATAGATACCATCTGTGCCCTTGGTGATATTGACTTTCTTGTCAGCCTTGGCGCCGCTGATGCGACCCACGAGGCGAGCATCGCCTACACCGCTGCCGAGAGCAAATCTCATCTTCGGATAGCTCTTCATCTCTACCTTCATGGCTTGAGCTGCGCTCTCTACAGTCTTGGACTTGCCGCTATACTCTTTGAGCATCTTGTCGCCGGCCTTGTCGGCGCGTACGCGTGCTGTGATCTCTTCGCGAACTGCCTTGTTGGTAACAGGAGCATAGTCTTCGTATGCATCTTCGATCACTGCGGCATACATCGCCGGGCGTGTTGCGTCGTTGCTGTTGTAGATATGGCTTACTTCACCCTTCTCGCCGTCGATCATCGCCCATCTTACCACTTGGCGTGACTCGGGATAATATTGGTTCATACCTTGGAAGCGAGGCACTGCCGGAGTCGAAGAGGTGAGCACGAATTGCTGCAAGGTATAACCCGCCTTGGCTGCATTGGCAGTGAACTTCTCAACAGTGTTGTTGGCACCGAGGAACTTCTCGAACTTGCTGCGCTCGCTATTGCGAGTCTCTGTGCTGGGAGCCAATACATATTCAGCCACATCATATTCCACTACCGCCACGGCGGCGTTCTGCTTGGCGAGCTGAGCGATCAGCATGCCTTGACCTGCACCCTGACGGATAGAGATATATTTGCCGCCGGCATTGCGGAGGCTATCGAGAGTCTCCTTGGGAAGGGCGTTAGTTTCACCTTCAGCTGTGTAGAGGGGGATCCACTGCTCGAGCTGAGTAGCCACGCTGTCGGCGCTAAACTTGCTCATAAGAGAGTCTGCCACCACCTTGCCGCCGTTCAGGTCAGCCAAGATGCGCTTGCCGAGACCTTCGGAAGCCACCGACACGAGGTTGAGCTGGATAGAATCGACAGCCGCTGTGCGCGACACTACGCGGACCACCTTGAAGCCCTGGATGTCGTTAGACACGATCTTGGCGCTGTCGGCAGATGCTGTAGTCACGATGCCGCGGAGCGTCGGGTCGATATCCTTCTCGCGGAGAGCATAGCGAGTCACGCTTACACCCTCTTTCTTGATATCCTTGGAGAGCTGACCGCCATTGCTGAGCGATGCCACGGTCTTGGCGGCAAGATCCTTGCTTGCCTTCTGGTCGGCTGCCGAGGGCATGATGGTCACGGCGATGAAGCTGATCTCGCGAGTCGGCTCTTCTACCATAAACTCATTCTTATCCTGATTATAACGATCGGCAATCTCCTTGTCGCTCACCGGATAATCCTTCTCGTTGAGTTCGCCGTAGGGCTTGAATGCTACATTCACATTCGACGTAGCCACATAGTCGTTATAGAGGGCCTTCTTGTCGAGGTCGTTGGCATGCACCAGACCGGTGAGAAGACGCTGGTAAGTCTGAAGCATCACGAGGCGCTCGGTCTCCTTCTCGGCGGCAAGCCATGCACGCTGGTAGGGCTCCACCTGCGCGTCGGTCAGACCATTGCGCTTGGGGTTGAAGATCACCTCGTATGCCTGCTGAGGAGTCTGTACGCTGATGTTGTTCGAAATAAGTTGGCGCATCACCTTCACAACCTCCGGGTTGTTGGGATTGTCGAGCATATAGAAACGGAGCAAATTGCCCGTGCAACGGATGTCAGCCTTTTCGGCAGCGTTGAGCACGAGTGCCTCTTGCATCAACTGCTCGACAGCCATCTCCGGAAGGATCTGAGTGTCAAAGTTGGAATATTGCTGAGGATTGTTGCGACGTGCCTCTTCAAGCTGATTGTTGAGGTCCTCACGTTTCCTCTGGTATTCCAGATAATCAACCTTAGTATTTCCCACTTTTGCCACTGTGGTGTGGTCGCCGAAGATGTTGCGACTGTTGGTCAAGGCGTCGCCTACGATAAATGCAAGCAGCGCCACGCCGATCACGATGATCAGGAACACTGATTTGCTTCTGATTTTCTCTAATGTTGCCATTACTTATATTGGTCTTTTTAAAATTATCTAAATATGTCAATGGGCAGTTTACTATCCATTTTAGCCCATTAAACGTGCAAAGATAATACTTTTGTCAAAAAATGCCAAAATTATTGGCAATTTTCCGATTTATAGGCCAAAATACTCCTTAATTTTGTCCACCATATCGAGTTTTTCCCATGTAAAGAGCTCGACACGCTTCACTGTTGGTTCCTGTTCGTAACGACTTTGGAACGTTTTTTCGACCCACTCGGGTCGGCGGCCGACATGTCCGTAAGCAGCTGTCTCGAGATAGATGGGTTCGCGGAGTTTGAGGCGCTCTTCGATGGCGCGTGGACGCATGTCGAAGAGTTGGTCCACAGCTTCGGCGATTTCGGAGTCGCTCTTGGCGGTGTGGTTGGTGCCGTATGTGTCGACGAAGATGCTGACGGGGCGTGGCTCGCCGATGGCGTATGCCACCTGCACGAGCATCTCGTCAGCGACTCCGGCAGCCACCATGTTCTTGGCGATGTGGCGGCAGGCATAGGCTGCCGACCGGTCGACTTTCGAGGGGTCTTTGCCGGAGAAAGCACCGCCGCCATGGGCGCCGCGACCTCCGTAGGTGTCGACGATGATCTTACGGCCGGTGAGGCCGGTGTCGCCGTGAGGCCCGCCGATCACAAACTTGCCGGTCGGATTGACCAAAAGCTCGTAGCCGTCGGCGAAGAGGGCTTGGATTGACTCCGGAAGCCGGGCGATGACTCTCGGCATAAGCACCTCTTTGACATCTCTACGGATTGTCTCAAGCATCTCTTGGTCGGCTTTCAACTGAGCTGCCTCCGAGGCTTCCAAGGGGGCTATAAATTCGTCATGCTGGGTGGAAACCACGATGGTGCGAACCTTCACCGGACGGCGATCCGGACCATATTCCACAGTCACCTGGCTCTTGGCGTCGGGACGAAGGTAGGTCACGAGCTTCCCTTTGCGATAGTAGGTCATCTCTTTCCCTTCGCGACGTATGGCGGCAAGCTCGCGGAGTATCAGATGCGAGAGGCTCAACGTCAAGGGCATATATTCTTCGGTCTCGTTGACAGCATAGCCGAACATCATACCCTGGTCGCCGGCTCCCTGCAGATCTTCTTTGCTCTTGTCAGTCTCTTCCTTACGATTGACACCGCGATTGATGTCGGCACTCTGCTCGTGGATGCAGGAGAGAATGCCGCAAGAGTCGCCGTCGAAGCGATATGCACCGCGATTGTATCCGATATTGTTGATAAGTTCGCGGATGGTGTCGTTGACGTCGACGTATGAGTTTGAAGTGACCTCACCTGCCACCACCACCTGGCCGGTGGTTACCATCGACTCGATGGCTACGTGGCTCTGAGGATCGCGTGCTAAGAATTGATCCAACAGGCAGTCGCTGATCTGATCTGCCACCTTGTCGGGATGTCCCTCCGACACTGACTCGGAGGTGAATAGATAATTTTTACTCATCTGTGTAATAAGTTGCGAGCATACGACACACGCCCACGGGCTGCCGGTATGGGCGCGAATCTGATGCTACTTGTTTTCTGATTAATTATTAAAAAAAATGACAACCGCTTCTTGCGATTGCCTTTCTGAAAGTTGCCCTTGCTGTCGTCGGCACAGCGAATTGCGCCGATGGAGCAGTTTTAGCATTTTTTTCAGTGGTTGCAAGCAGCCAAATTTATCCACTATCAGTCTCCGACACATAGCGTCTTCGACAAATACGGTGCAAAGTTACGAAAAATTTCCGAATTTAAAGTGCATTCTTAACATTTTTTTATAATCGAAATGGCAATCTATTGCAACAAATTTAAGCAATAGGCGTTAACAAATAAAAATGACATCATAATTAACAAGATTACTCTCTATATTATATATAAGGTAAGAAGCATGAAAAGTCTATTGTATACTCGCACCGGCGACCAAGGCACCACCTCGTTGGTGGGTGGCGAGCGTGTGAAGAAGAACTCGTTGCGTCTTGAGGCATACGGCACGATCGATGAGCTCTCTTCGTTCATCGGTAAGGTGATCTCCGACCCGACATGTTGTGAGTCGGTAAGAGAGCAGTTGCTCGAGGTGCAGAATGAGTTTTTCAATCTTGCAGGATATTTAGCCACACTTCCGGCACCGGGCACTACCCCGCGCTGCCAGTCGATCACCGAGGAGAAGTTGGCTGAGATGGAGCGATGGATCGACCTTCTCGACGAGGCGACTCCCAAGATCAGGGCGTTCGTATTGCCGGGAGGATGCCCCCTGGCGGCTACGACCCATGTGGCACGCGCCGTGTGTCGACGCGCCGAACGACGACTCCTCGACCTGGCTGATGCCGAATATGTCGATCCTGCTGTCATCGTCTACGTCAATCGTCTCTCCGACTATCTCTTCATCGCCGCCCGACATTTCAACCACCTCGCCGGCGTCGAGGAGATAATCTGGAAGAAATAAGAGAAAGTGAAAAGTGAAACCAGGTCAAGCCCTATCGAAAGGACATCCATCGAAAGGACTTACCCATAACAAAAACATAAATTTAAAAAAGATAAAGATATGTACTGGACATTAGAACTCGCGTCCAAACTTGAGGACGCACCATGGCCCGCAACCAAGGAAGAACTTATCGACTTCGCAACACGTTCCGGGGCTCCGATGGAGGTAATAGAGAATCTCCAAGAGATCGAAGATGAAGGCGAGATCTACGAAAGCATCGAAGACATCTGGCCCGACTACCCCAGCAACGACGACTTCTTCTTCAACGAAGAAGAATACTAAACCTTGTAATAATGCATAACAAACTAAACAACCATGGACAAGCAAAACTAAATTTGCTTGTCCATGGTTGTTTATGCTCCATCTCAGACCGCGTCCCTTAAATTGCTGAAAAGGGCGGGGATGTTCCTATATTTAAAAATTTTGTTCCTTAGAGCGCGTTCCTTAAAAAAAAGGGATAGCCGGCGGATTGCGGTCCTGCTCGGTTATCCCTTCGACGATTGTGAAGAAAAATTGATTGTTGCTGTTTTATCTGAAAATGTAATCGATATTGGGTTTCATCGATCTGTATTGGGGCATACACATCCCCGTAGTTGCTCCGATATAAGTTGGATCGGATATAAAGAATACCTTACCTTCATAATCGTATGATGTCCCTTCGATCGCTTCCGAAGGCAAACGCCGCTATACTTGCCGCGCGGCAACTTGCCATCGAAGAAAAGGAGAAGAGACGACAAAACCAAAACCACACCGATATACGACCATCACGAGCCTTTCCCCGGTTGAAAATTCAAGCCATTAACTGAATATCCCTATATATAAAAAAGGCGAGACGCCGCTTCGGTTGGAATTGGCGCCTCGCTTCGGTTTGCTTATTGTTTCTATCTCGGTTTTTTTCTTTTTTTCTCAGAGTTCTTGGCTCTGATGACCTTGACCCGGGCTTTAGCGGGTGATGGCAGTTTTTTTGCCGTCGATTATGTAGATGCCGGGGGCGAGTTGCGACGGGTCTTCTACACTTATGCGGCGGCCATCGATGCTGTAAATAGCGTTGACTCCCTGCTCTATAGGTAACTCTACGCGACGGGTCTGTTCGGTGTCGGTCAACACATATCCGAAGAAGGAGGCTTGTCTTACCGGCACTGCCATATATGCCTCGTGAGCACCATTCTCAAATGCCTTGCCATTGGAAGTGCCATAGAAGAAGCCATATTCATCGTCGCTATTATATGACAAGCGATAATAGCGCTCGTTGGGAATGGTTTCGAAGACTTCTTTCTTGTCTGTGCCTCGGAGCATATTGAGGTCAGATGAATATTCCGTCACGGTCGGTTCGATCACCTCGAACATCGAGGTCTCATCGCCATGTATCAGCAATGCAGCCTTGGAGGGCACGATATCGCCGGCAACAAATGCCTCTTCGGTGAGCACTCGTTCATTGTCGTTGTCGACGCCGACTACAATCTCACCCTTCAATCCTTCGGGCATGTTGTATTCACCTGAAGTATAGTAGGTGGCATAATGCTCACCGTAGGGTAATGTGATAGTGCCGCAGGTCTTAATCTCATGATTGGGATATTGAGCCTGCCAGTCGGAGGCGTAGCCGTAGGGCACATAGAGAGTAGGAGTGACTCCGGCGGGGAATTTCATCTCGTAGGGGGCATCGACATTGAGCCATACCTCTTCGAGAGCGGTGCAGGCATCGAAAGAATTGTTACGTATCACTAAATTGGGAGAAGAGGATGTAACCTTCTTCAGAGCAGTGCAGCCATCGAAAGCCTTCCACTCGGCGAGCAGAGCATTCTGTGGAATATAGAGCTCGGTGAGTTTGGGGTTCTTGGCGAGAGCCTGATAACCCATAGTTTCGAGCGCGAAGGGGAGATGCACCTCTTGCAATTCGGCACAATTTGAAAGAGAGTTCTTGGGCAATTTCTTCACCTCATCGGGGATGGTGATAGAAGTCAAAGCGCTACATCCATCGAATGCAAACTGTCCGATGCTTTGCAAATGCTCCGGCAGATTGATCTCCATCAGAGCCGAGCAACCTTGGAAAGCACCATTATCGATAGTGTCGACCGACTCGGGTATTACCACCTCATCGAGAGCAGTACACCCGGACAATACTCCTGATCCAAGACGAGTGATACCCTCCGGGAACTCAAGGCTTGTCAAAGAAGAGCACCCGGCGAAAGTCTCATTGCCGATCTCACTAACGCGAGTAGGGATCAAGAGACCCGTCAGAGACTTGCAATTCTTCAGCAAGCCATTGCGAAGATTAGTGACTTGCATCGGGATGTAGAAGGATTGAAGGCTCTCGCAGTTGGCAAATGCCGAGTCACCCATCTCCACCAAGAGGGAAGGGAGTTTGATGCGTTCGAGCGACTTACAGCCATTGAAAGCATCCATGTCAATGACACTCAGAGTCACCGGGAGGTCTACATTCTTCAGGCTTTCACAATTATAGAACGTCTTATAACCGATAATCTGGTTGCCACTCGGAATCTTGATCGTTTCGAGCGACGTACAAGCCATAAAGGCGCCCATTCCGATCTGAGTCATCGCAGCCGGAAGAGTAATATCGGTGAGCATAGGGCACTCTGCGAATGCCTGCATATCGGCGGCATAGCAATTTTCGGGGATGGTTACACTCCGGAGCACCTTGCAGTCGCTGAAAGTATTATGTTCGATGAAGGTAACCTTCTCCGGGATCTTTGCCTCCTTCAGCCCATAACAGCTGCGGAAAGCCGACGATCCGATAGTTTCGATGGTAGAAGGGAGGAAGTCAAGGTTCTCAATCTTGTCGCAAGCGAAGAAGACATTCTCTCCGATGGTCTTGACCGTCTCCGGGATGGTGATATTGGAGAGGTTCAGGCAAGAGAGGAACATATTGAGGGGTAATTCGGTAAGTCCGGTGCCGACCACAGCCGATTCAAGATTAAAGCAATTACTGAAGAGGTTTCGACCTACGTATGTCACGCTGTTGGGAATAACGATGCTCCGGAGGTTGACACAAGTCTGGAAAGCGAAGTTGCCGATCGACTGAAGACCCTCATGAAGAGTAATAGTTTCAAGGCACTGACAATTATTGAATACATAGTCGAGCAATTCGGTAATCTCTGTGGGCACATCCACCTCGGTGAGCAGTTCACCATTCAGATACAGATTGCCGGTGCGGAGCACGGGGTTGGATTGATTATCGCCGAATTTGATTTTCATCCAGGCATTGATATCGGTGATATCGACTCTCGAGAGGGAAATACACTCGAAGAACGACATCTCGCCGATCGAACGTAGCGAAGCGGGGATGGTGATACTCGTCAGGCTCTTGCAATAGAAGAAGGAATATTCACCCATAGACTCTAAGCCTGTGCCAAGATTGATACTTTGGAGAGACTGGCAGTTGGCAAATCCTGCCTGTGCGATACTTGTCACGGTGTTGGGGAGGGTCACCTTGGTGACAGAAGAGGAGTCGAAGGCATTCTCACCGATGGTGGTGACAGTAAAGGTCACATCGTTATAGGTAAAAGTCTCGGGGATGGTGATCTCACCGGAGTATGTGGCGGGAGCCACCGTAGCGGTCTTCTCGGAGAGATTGACATTATAGGTGATGCCATCAGCCGTGATCGGTGTAGCTGCCAGCAAGGGGAGGGTGATGACGGATAGCAGTGCCAAGACTGCTATCCGTATCTTAGAGAAGTTGGTGTTCATAGTCATCATAGTGCTTATGAAGATATTATTTTACCACTACTTTATGACCATCGATGATATAGAATCCGGGAGCGAGCTGATCGATGGTGTTGGCATTGACACTTGTGCCGTCGATGCGATAGATTGCGCCGAAGGTGCGAGCATGGTCAGAGTCGATAGTGTTGATGCTGCTGGACTGATAGTCTTCCTCTTCGTCGCCATAGAAACGAATCTGATAACCGAACTCAGCGCTACCTTCCACCGGGATGGCGAGATAAGCGGTGTGAGCGGGCACTTCGAAAGCATTGTTTTCGAGCACGGGCATAAATCCATAGTCTGCACCATATTCATCATATCCGAGCATATAGTATGCTTTGCGGTCATCGATCATTACGATGTCGCCATTGTTTGAGCCGCGGAGTG
Organism: Lepagella sp.; assembly: GCA_051872035.1. Classification (GTDB taxonomy): domain Bacteria; phylum Bacteroidota; class Bacteroidia; order Bacteroidales; family Muribaculaceae; genus Lepagella. Next base: position 15,717 of record JBJEDL010000021.1, on the reverse strand, counting down.
CATTCTCACCCTCGAAGCGATCGCCATGATCGCTGATCACTTCAAACATGGCAAACGTATCGGGCTCGCCGCTAATGAAGAGAGGAGTGTCGTAGGGCACTGTGCTGCCACCTTCGAAGATATCACCCTTCACGAGCTTATTCACACCGTCATAGCGAGTCCAACCGCCGGTGATGGTGCAACCCTCGAAGCCTTCCGGCATTACGTAGTCTGCATATATATAATAGGTGGCGTATCCAAATTCGTCTGTTTCAAGCGTGCTGCACTCTTTGAAGGTATTGTTGGGGCAACCGGCTTTCCAAGTGTCTACACTGCCGTAAGGCACATAATAAGTGGGATTGGGCATATAGTTAAATGCTGCGTAAGATACGAAGGGAGTGTTTACCCACACCTCTTCGAGAGCCGAGCAACCACCGAAGGCGTTGTAACCGATATTCTTCTCAGAGTTGCGAACTTCCACATATTTGAGGCCTGTGCAGTTCTGACACATACCCATCTTTACCTCAACAGCCTTGGGGAAGACGATACGCTCGAGTTTTGCGCAGTTTTGGAGGGCATAGCTGCCGACATATTCGACACTCTTAGGGAAATCGAGAGAAACGAGTTCGCTACATCCGGAGAACGCGAAGTCGCCAATATATTTTGTACCGGCGGGAAGTTCAATAGAGGCGAGTTTGGCACACATATTGAACATACTCTCCGGGATTGAGTCGATAGCAGCCGGTATATTGATTGATGTCAATGCCGAGCAGCTCTGGAATGCAGAAGCACCGATGCGAGTTACACTCTCAGGGATGGTGATAGTCTCTACGCCGGCGCAGAGTTGGAAGGAAGCCTTGCCGATCTCGGTGAGGCTTTCGGGGAGTGAGATCGAAGTGACTGAAGGAAGATTATAGAATGTGTAATCTTTCACCTTTTCCATGCCTTCGGGAAGTTCGATCGAAGTAAGTTCTTCGCCATTGATATAGAGGCACTTACTAACATTGACGGGGTTAGCCTTGATAGATGCAAAGTTGATCTTACACCACTCTTCGAGGCTCGGGATATTTACTTTGGCGATGCGAGTACTCAAGGAGAAAGCATCCTGAGCGATGGTGTCGACACCGGCAGTGAAGCTGACTTCGTTCAGCGCGCCACAAGAGGCGAATGCGGTAGCACCGATCTTTCTGAGTGAAGCCGGGAATGTAATAGATGTCAAGCCCTGACATCCCTTGAAGGCATCCGTACCGATGGTCTCCAGACCCTCTTCGATGGTCATCTCGGTGATGCCTCGCATGCTCGTGAAGGCACCGGTGCCGATCTCTTTCACGTTGGCGGGGATGGTGAGCGACGGCACGTTATAGCAATAGTAGAATACGTTATTGCCGATCTTCTTCACACCCGAACCGAGGGTAATCGATTGGAGATTATTGACATTATAGAATGCAAAGTCCTTGATCTCTTCCACATCGTCGGGGATCACAAGGTCGGTGATGGTCTCGTCGTTGAGTATGATGGATTTAGCGAGATTGGCTGGGTTGGCGTTATAGTCATAGAACTCGATGCCACACCATGCGGAGAGGTCAGTAATGTTTAGATTTTTCAAAGCCGTGCAAACAGCGAAAGCGCCGTTGCCGCAATATTTCACGCCGGTGCCCATATTGAGTGTAGTCAATTGTCGGCAACTTTGGAAGGCGGCAGTCTTGATAGAGTCGACCGAATTGGGAATTACCACCGATGTGATGGTCTGTTGTTTGAAAGCTGCATCGCCGATGCGCTTCACATCGTAGATTTCCTCCTCGACAGTGATAGTCTCGGGGATCACGATATCGCCGGTATATGTGCCGGCTACAACAGTAGCAGTCTTCAGTGTCGGGTCAAGTTCATAGTTCAGACCCTCTACAGTGATTGGATCTTCGGCTATGGCTTGGCTGCAGATAAGCGCAGCGCATGCTAAAGAAAAAGTAAATCTTTTCATAGAAAAGTGATTTATAGATTAGTAATTTAGTTGTTTCATTTTGTCATAACGGTCGAGCGCATAACTCAAGTCACTCAGAGTCACCGGTTTGAGAATATAGTCGACCATATTAAGCCGCTTGGCTCTCCCCATCGCGTCGCCACACTCGGAGATGAATATCACCGGAGTTCGGACCGAGGCATCTGTCAGTTTGCCGATAGAGTCACCATCGCTCGCCGAGGTGTCGGCGATCATCATATCGACCCTCTGCTGTCGGATTCGACATATAGCGGTGGCGGTATCATCGGTGATGTCCATAAGTCGGAATCCGGGACGAAGACGCCTGATGGTCTCTTGGATATCGAGCGCCGTATAGTAGGAATCTTCGAGGATGAGATAGCGCGATGTATGCTCTGTTTGTTCTGACATGTCTGCTCTTGCTTCGTTTTTGGTTTGCGGCGGCAAGTTAGCAAGTGTCGGAATTTTATTCAACGAAAAACTGACGAAGTAGTATTTGGGGAGGAAGAGAACGAATTTCAGGGGAATGGATTAGATTGATGTTTTTCAATTTGTCACAGTGATAACACTATAATATTGCAATTTGCAAGAGATATACTTATTTTGATTACAATTTGCTCTTTTTGGTGTGTCCCAGCCATTCGAGGAAGTCGCCCCTTCGGGCAGCACTCACCAACTCGGTTCGGGTCTCATCAGAGGCGATAATATCGACTTGCAGTCTCCCCTTGAAGAATTTGGAGATCTTGGCGATGGAGTCGATCGATGCCACCACATTGCGCGAGATGTGAAAGAAGCGGTCGGGATCGAGCACTTCGATTACATCGGAGAGGGAGGCGAAATCGGTAAAAAGGCGTTTACCGGTGTTGAGGACTATTGACACATATTTATCTTCAGCTTCGAACCATGCTATCTCATCGGTCGTAACGAAGGAATAGCCATTCTTGTCGCTGATCAAGATGCGGCGACGTAGCGGCTTCGGCGCGAGTCGGTTGGCGATTTCTTGATAGTCAGGGAGCACCGAGGCGGAGTGTATCGTCTCATATTTCTTGATGGCACGCTCCACATCCTCTTCCGACACCGGCTTGAGAAGATAGTCAATGCTGTTCACCTTGAATGCCTGGATGGCATATTCATTGTAGGCGGTGGTGAAGATGATCGGTTTCTTGATATCGACTTGGCGGAATATCTCGAAACTATTGCCATCATCGAGCTCGATATCCATAAAGATAAGTTGCACATCAGGGTTGCGTCTGAAATAATCGACACAATCCTCCACCGTCTCGGCGGTGAAGACACAGACATAATCAGGGCGCACACTCTTGATAACTTCGCGAAGATTGATCAATGCAAACTCTTCATTTTCAATTATAGCATATTTCATAGCAGATAAGTGTTTACAGCTTTGAATTACAATCTAATAACTATTATCTATTATCTATTATCTAATAACTAATAACTACATTCAGAGATATTGGATTCGAGCCACGAACCGAGTCTCATCTTTGGATGCGGAGAACACTCTGCCGTGAGCCTTGTATAGCTGAGTGAGATAGGTCAGACCGATATGCCCTGCCGATTCCGCCTCTTTGGGATTCAGTGGATTGGTGATGGTGATGCCGTCGGCAGTGATGTCGATGGTGACAGTCATCGGAGACTTGGAGGTGATGGCATTATGCTTGGTGACATTCTCTATAAGGAGTTGCATGGTGAAGGGGACGATCTGCTTGCCGCTCTCCGGCACTCCGTTCATCACTACTTCAAATTTATTGTTATATCTCATCTTGAGCACGGAGATATAAGATTCGAGAAATTTGAACTCCTCATCGACACTCACCCGATCATCGTTCTGATGGATCATGATGTAGCGATACATACGCGAGAGCTCAAGGATAAACTGCTTGGAGCGGATGGCATCAATAGATATCAGCGAGTATAGGAGATTGAGGGAATTGAAGAGGAAGTGAGGGTTGATTTGCGCCTTGAGGGCATCGTAGCGATACTGCAATGTCTGAAGGCGCGATCTTTCCACCTCCTCGCGAGCCTTGGAAAAGCTTTTGAAATAAAACACCATTTCGACACCGAGCAGCACGATGACATCATTCAGAATACTCCCCGCCCAGTCGACACCCGCCTTGCGGAATGCTCCGATGATGATAAGATAAGCCCAGTTGACCAAGCAAGCGGCAAAAATTGAAAGCACCACATCGATGAAGATCTTGAGAAGTTGACTTTTGATCCTCACGATCTTGAAGACGATAAGAAGATTGAGAAGGAACGTCGATAACACCGGCGTAAAATTATGCGCCATAGCCGCCATCATATCGGCAGCATCGTCATAAGGGAGCACATCTCCGAAACGCACGGCATTATAGAAAGCCTGGAACCAGAGATAATACCCGACAATGGCGACAGCCCAACCGAGCCACACCTTAAGAGTCTTATTTTTCATTATTATCATTGAAAGAAACACAAAACAGAGCACCGGATATTTAGAGCGCGGATCAATATGTAACTACAGACTTATTGATGAATAAAGGGTTCGATTCACACCGAACCCTTTATTGTCAATAGTTTAATCAATCCGAACCTTACCTTACGGACGATAATAAAGCAATTTTTAGTGCCTGCTTAATTGAATTTATGATCAAATAATAGTTTAGCGGATAGTCTGTAATAGTATGAAAGCTGTCTTGACGATGCCTTATCGGATAGTCATCTTGCGGATGTAGGCTTTGCCGTCGGCCATGGCTTTCACGATGTATGTGCCGGCGCTGAGCGAGCGGTTGGCTACGCGGATACCACTGATGGTGTATACCTCAACGTCTGCCGAGTTGTTGACCACAAAGTGACCCTCTGCCACACCGAAGCGAACCTTAGTCGCGTCGAGGATCTCAGCGACAGCCGAGTCTTCGGGTATCAGCTTCTTCACACCTGCGTTGAGCACCTCTCTGTTATCGTCGCTCCAGTATGAAAGGAAGGCTACGACATCCATCTTGGTGGCGTCAGACACGACCTTACCATAGTTGTCGGCGATAGTGTAGGTGTAGGTATATTCGTAGGAACCATCCTCATTCCAAGTGATCTCATCACCGGCGTAATCAGTCATATAGTCGATGGGGAAATCATCGTGACGCCAAGAGTCATCGGCGCTGTTCTGGTAGGCTTCATAGCCGCTCTGCACGAGGCAGACATTGATGCGAGCGCCGGCCAAGTCACGAGTGGATTCGCCACTCACCTTGATAGTAGCCTCTTTGGTCTCTTCATCGTATGAGGGTTCGATTGCTACTGTTACGAATGCGGGACGAGAGATCTCGTTGATCACCATCTCTTCGGTGATATAACCGGGGTGAAAGGAGATGCCGTTGTAAGCGGTGTTCTCACGTTCTTCCTGTACTCGACGATCCATCATGCACTGAGGAGCTGAGTTCACTCCGAAGGCAATGCCGATATTTGTACTCTCATCGATGGTGAAGATATCCTTGGTATAGCCATAGTGATGGTCGATACGTACCACTCGATCTTCATGACCGGCGATGGCATTGCGGATGGCATACTCGCCGCCGGGGCAGTAGCCGCAAGCCTGACCGGTGAATTTCTCAATCAAGATATAGCGATCGCAAGTGTCATTGGCATCGTAAGGCACGACACTCTTCGACTCGGTGGTGACACCAAGATTCTCTTCGCCATTCACCTTAGTGATCTTGATCTCGTAGGTGGTTTCCTCGGTTATAGGGTCGGTATAGAAGGTGTAAACGTCGGAGGAATTGTTGGCGATAGGTTCTTCGAGGTTAGCCACATACTCCTTAGTGTTGCCATTGGCTGTCAATTCGTAGGTGAAATTATTGATAGTCTCGAAAGAAGTGTTGGTGAGTCGGAGAGTCACCTTAGCCGGCTCATTGAGGGCGACATTGCGAGGGAGGTCGAACTTATCGAGAACGAGGTTATAGCCCAATGGTGCACCATCACCATCCACGAGAGCGCGGATCAAGAGGTTGCCCCAGCCCACATCGGCAGTAGAATAATCCTGGTCAGCCACCTTCAGATAGGAAGTATTGGGCACGAAGGTCTTGCCGTCAAAACCGACAGGATACTGAGCCGTGTCGTAAGCGCGATAACCTACACCCATAGGAGTGGTCGGGTCGATAGCGATCGGAGTATCGAACTTCACGATGTTCCACCCTGCGGACAACTGAGACACAGTCACCTCGGCGAGGATCTCGGCGTCATTGACGTCACCCTTCTGCACGAACACAGTGACATCGGGAAGAGTGGAATAAGTGCGGATAGCCACCATCGAGATCGACTTACCCTCATACTGAGAGAGGGTGGAAGTCTTGAACTGAGTCAGAGCGGCGAGAGTGTTGCTCTGATACTTGGTGCCGACACCCATCACAGTGGTGGTGGTATGATCGCAATATTGCATCCAAGTCTGCTCGTCAGCCTCGCGAGCCGGCTTTTCGACATTTTGAGCCTTTGTGCAGTAGAACGATTGCGCCATAACTCCGGGGAGAGCCAACAGCAAGCTCGCTACTATCAGGAAGAACTTTTTCATTTCGCTATATCTTAATTTATAACTGATTTATACCTTAGAGCACTACCTTCTGCGCCTTCACGCCGGCGTCACCCTTGACGACTACTACATAGCAGCCCTCGCCGATACCTGCCACATTGAGGCGAACATTGTTGGCGATAGCACCGCTGAGAGTGCGGAGAGCGCAACCATTCATATCATAGATGGCGATGCCGCTCATCTGTCCGGGATAGTTCACCACCACCTCATCGTTGACAACATTGATGGCGAGTTCGCTGTCCATAGTCATATTCTTAACGGCAGAAGACTCTACAAGCACCCAATTATATTCGTAAGTATTATAAGTGCTTTCAGAAGTATAGTCGATAGAATATACGTGATAAGTCTTCTCGACGGGATACTTATTTGTCTCATCGTAGGTATAATCCCAACGATAGAAAGGGCCCCACTGGCCGGTGTAATTATCTGCCTTATAGTAGAACTCTACCATCACCTGATTATCTTCGGTATAGACGAGGATCACTTCGTTTTGCTTCACGAGTTCTTCGTTCTCATTCTTTTTATAAGAAACGTTGTTGGTGAGATTGCCATTCTCGTCATAAATATTTTCATAATAAGTGGTGGAATAGACTTCGCCATTATAGAGACCATTCTGTTCATACTTGGTGTTACGACCATACTCGTCATACTCGGTATAGAAGATCTGACTATTCACAGCGAGTTCGGCGGTAGGACTCCAAGCGGAAGAAACAGTCTCAGTGGCGAGGCGTCCCTCTTCGTCATATACATACTCGCGATGCTCGGTAACGAAAAACTCACCGTTGGAATTGCGAGTGTTCTCCTTGAGGATGAGCTTGCCGGTCTCATCGTAGGTGTATGTATAGTAGTTGTAGATACTCCATACCGGCTCGTCGTTGACAGGATCTTCAGCAGCATTGTTGTAAGCGATAGACTTGGTGATTCTGCCCTCGGCATCATATTCATAGTCATATCTGCTCTTGGGGAGAGACTCCTCCCAAACGGGATCCCAGTTCTTGATGATCGAAGTCTCGAGGAGGTGCTGCTCGTTGAAGGTGTTTTCAGTATGCTGATAGAGAGCTCCACCAGACTTGGTGTCATAGTTGTCCATTGACTCCATGATGTAGGTGTCTCCATTGTTGACATGAGTAGTAGGAACTACAGTCACCTCTGCATTGGCAGTAGAAAGACCCATCAGGGTTGCCATCGAAAGCATTAACGCGGCTTGTCGTAAAGATTTTTTCATAAGAACTATTTTTAATGGTGAATACTATGATATTTCTACAAATTCGCAAACAATTGTGTCGTTTTGTCAAACAAACCAACTGTTTATGTGGCAAAAGTAAACGACAAAGTTGCTTAAAGGATTAACAAATGTTCATATTTCACTCATTTACTGATATTTTGTTACATCAATTGGCGCTTGAGACGGCAGAGATGCTGCTGAGTGATGCCGAGGTAAGAGGCTATCAGCTTGCTTGTTACATTCCTTACTATCTCCGGGCGGAATTTCAAGATATGCTTAAACTTCTCCGTAGTAGTGCCATTGATCAATATGTTTTTGCGCTCTATCAGATATAGCTGGTTGATGGCTATACTGAGCACATATTGTGCAAATTCGGGACAACTTCGTATCAAGTCGTCATAATCACGCTTCGTGACATGAAGCAACTCAGTCGGACAGCAAGCCATGATTCGATAGAAAGATGGTTCTCCCACATAATAGGAGGCTGTCGAGAAGATGATCGAAGCCGGCACGGCGAAGGCATAACAGCGTTCGTCACTTCCATCCATATAGGTGTAGGCGATGATGCCCTTCTTGACTATATAGATATCCTTGTTGACTTCACCCTCATCCACTATCACCTGATCCTTCTTCAAGAAGATGGGTTTAGCCTTCTCGAGAAACTTGTCCATAATCTCGGAACTAAGCTTATAGTTACCCTCTTCATTCAATAATTGCTTTATTCTATCCATATCGCTTACGGCTTTCGGATTATCATCCTCCCGAGCGGTCGGAACCAAGCCACCGACCACGCGGGAGCATAATCTAACTTCTATTACGGCGCAAAGTTATGCAATTTTTTCGGCTACAAAAAAATGTACTTTCCGCCTTATAACAAATATTACTTATTATCAATTAACATTTCTTCATTTTTGAAAAACTTTCCCTGTTTTATAAAAATTTTTATTTGCAAAAATCGTGTACGCTCTGACGTGAAGTTTGTTTTTCAAAAGATTATCGCTAAATTTGCAGATATATCCGAAATCAACTCCGTTTTAACCCAATCAACTCAGAAACAACCTCCCTAACTCCACAATGAGCAATCAATATATCGTAAGTGCGCGCAAGTATCGTCCGGCGACCTTCCGCTCGGTAGTGGGTCAACAGAATCTGACCACCACCTTGAAGGGAGCGATCGAGTCAGGGCGCTTGGCGCATGCCTATCTCTTCTGCGGACCTCGCGGCGTGGGAAAGACCTCCTGCGCCCGCATCTTCGCCCGCACCATCAACTGCCTCTCCCCCACTGCCGAGGGTGAAGCCTGCGGCGAGTGCGAGTCTTGCAAATCGATCGACCGCGGCAATTCTTTCAACCTCATCGAACTCGACGCTGCCTCCAACAATAGCGTTGACGATATCCGCGCCGTTACCGACCAGGTCAACATCCCCCCGCAGGTCGGCAAGTATCGCGTGTTCATCATCGACGAGGTCCACATGCTCTCGCCGCAAGCCTTCAACGCCTTCCTCAAGACCCTCGAAGAGCCACCCTCCTACGCCATCTTTATCCTCGCCACCACCGAGAAGCATAAGGTGATACCCACCATCCTGAGCCGCTGTCAGATCTATGACTTCAAGCGCATCACCATCAATGATATGGTGGATCACCTCGCCTACGTCGCCGAGCAGGAGGGTATTACCGCCGACCGCAAAGCCCTCGGCGTGATTGCCCGCAAGGCCGACGGAGCCATGCGCGACGCCCTCTCCATCTTCGACCAAATGGCAACCTCCTGCCAGGGCAACATCACCTACGAGTCGACTATCAGCAATCTCAATGTGCTCGATTATGACTATTTCTTCCGTCTCGTCGACTCCTTCGCCAAGTGCGATGCCGCCACTGCCCTCCTTCTATATAAGGAAATACGCGACCGAGGCTTCGATTCCCTCTTCTTCATCAATAGCCTCGCCCAGCATATCCGCGACCTGATGGTGGCTCTCGACCCTCGCACCCTCTCCCTCTTGGAGACCCCCGACGATGTCAATGCCCAGCTCAATCAGCAAGCCAAGTCGCTCCCCATACAGTGGTATTATGCCGCTCTTAAGTTGCTCAACGACTGCGACCAGGCATATCGCACCGCCACCAACAAGCAACTGCTGGTGGAGGTGACCTTGATCCGCTTGTCGCAACTTCTCAAACCGGCACAGCCCCCTTTTGATATCTCCGACCGCCCTGTGGCTCTGCGGAATCCCTCGGAACAACCAAGAGCCACCGCCGCATCTCCGGCCTCAGAGCCGATATCGGCAGCCCAATCGCCTGCCGCCGGTTACGCTCGCCAAGCACAGCCGGCATCACCTTCCGCTCCGGATCAAGCTGCTCCGGCTCAGACAGCTGCTCCGGCTCAGACAGCTGCTCCGGCTCAGACACATACCCCTGCCGGATCTGCTCCTGCCGCCGGCCAACGACCCGCCTCGCGCCGTCCCCAGTCCTTCTCCCTGAAGAAGGAAACCGACACCCGCGTCGTCGGCATCGAACGCCAACGCCAAGAGTTTAGCGACCAAGATTTCATGCAGGCATGGAGCGACTATATCGCCACCATCCCCGACCAGAAGATCCTGGTCAGCGCCATGCGCGTAGGCCGCCCTACTCGCCGCAATGACACCGAATATGCCGTGATGGTCGACCACCCCGCCCAGCAGCAAGCCTTCGAGATGGGAATGACCCGACTCCTCGCCTTCCTGCGCGAACGACTCCACAACGACTTCCTCACCATCAAAGCCGAAATCAACCCCGCCGCCGAGACGGTGAAATACCTCACCCCCTTCGAGTTCCTCAAAAAGACCGCCGAAGTCAACCCCCAACTCGGAGAGGTCCTCAAGCGCTTGGATATCGAAATAGTGTAACATATCAGGCTTGAACACCGTTAATATTAGTTAAATCTTCTTAACTAATATTAAATAAGGGTATTAAATAGGCAAGATAATGCCTTTAGTGCGGGCGCGATTATGTTAAGCGATAAATATTTATTAACTTTGCACTACGAATTCCGGAGGGGGCGCAAGTCTCCTCCGACTTTATTATTCACAATGATAGACAAGCAAGCATTGCAAGCCTGGATCGAAGATAGGTTGCAAGACACGGAGTGCTTCTTGGTAGACATCACGGTCAGCACTCAGAATGAGATAAAGGTGGAGATAGACTCCATGGCAAGCATCGACATCGACTTTTGTGTCGAATTGTCGCGCGACATCGAATCGGCATTTCCACGCGATGATGAGGACTATGAGTTGGAGGTCGGTTCGGCGGGTCTCACCTCCCCCTTCAAGATCTTGGCGCAATATCGCAAGAACCTGGGCAACAAGGTAGAGGTGTTGACACGCGACGGTCGCAAGCTTCATGGCGTGCTGACCGAAGCCGAGGAGGACCGGTTCGCCATCGAGATGCAAGTCAAGGTGAAGCGTGAGGGTGCGAAGCGGCCTGTCGAAGAGACTCAAAGAGAAGAGTTCGCTTATAGCGACGTGAAGAGCGTCTGCTACGACCTCGAATTTTAGAAACAAGGACAACCAATCCGTGAGCCGAAGGCAGACGGATCAATATACAGCAAACCATAATTCAAAATATATAGCATAAACTCTAATGGCAAAAAAAGTAGAGACTGTAAATATGGTCGATCGTTTTGCAGAGTTCAAGGAGCTCAAGAACATCGACAAGACCACCCTGATATCAGTGCTTGAGGAGTCATTCCGCAAGGTGCTAAGCAATCAATTCGGGACGGACGACAATTTCGACGTGATCATGAACCCCGACAAGGGAGACTGTGAGATCTACCAGAACCTGAATGTAGTGTCAGATGGCGAGGTAGAGAACCCCAACACGCAGATCGGGCTTACCGAGGCTCGCGAGATCGACCCGGAGTGCGAGATCGGCGAAGAAGTTGCCAAGCAGATATATTTTGAGAAATTCGGACGTCGTGCCATCCTGACGCTTCGTCAGACTCTCCAATCGAAGATCTTGGAGCTTCAGAAGAATGCCATCTCCGCCAAGTTCAAAGAGATGGAGGGTGAAGTGATCACCGGCGAAGTTCACCAGATCTGGAAGCGCGAGATGTTGCTTCTCGACGAGGATGAGAATGAGTTGCTTCTTCCCAAGGAGGAGCAGATCCCGGGAGATTTCTTCCACAAGGGAGACATGGTAAGAGCCATCGTGAAGAAGGTAGATGATAAGAATGGCAATCCGAAGGTGATTTTGTCACGTACGGATCCCCGCTTCTTGAGTCGTCTCTTCGAGATGGAGATTCCGGAGATCCACGATGGCTTGATCACCATCAAGGGAGTAGCCCGCAAGCCGGGTGAGCGCGCCAAGGTGGCAGTAGAGAGTTATGACGAGCGCATCGACCCGGTGGGAGCATGCGTCGGCATCAAGGGGAGCCGCATCCATGGCATCGTGCGTGAGCTTCACAACGAGAGCATCGACGTGATCAGCTACACCTCGAATCCTCAGCTCTATATCCAGCGCGCCTTGTCGCCTGCCAAGATCTCTTCGATGCGCCTCAGCGAGAGCGAAGATGGCAAGAAGAAAGCAGAGGTGTTCCTGCATCCCGACGAGGTGAGCCTCGCCATCGGCAAGGGTGGCCTCAATATCTTCCTGGCACAAGAGCTCACCGGCTATTCGATCGACGTATATCGCGACATCGAAGAGGGTGAAGAGGATATCTACCTCGACGAGTTCCGCGATGAGATCGACGACTGGGTAATCGAGCAGCTCAAAGACTTGGGACTTGGCACTGCGAAGTCGGTGCTCAACGCTCCCCGCAGAGTGCTCGACGAGGCAGACTTGGAGGATGAGACCATCGAGCATGTGCTCCAGGTGCTCCGTGCCGAGTTCGAGGACTAATTAACATTTTGTAAAACCAAACACTATATATGCGCACAAAGATCAGTAAAGTAGCCAAAGACCTGAATGTGGGAGTCAACACAGCTGTTGAATTCCTGCGCAAGCACAATATCGAAGTCGATGAGGGCCCGAATGCACGCATCGACTCCGACGCCGTCGAACTGCTCATGCAAGAGTTCAGTGCCGACAAGAAAGATAAAGCCACGGCTGAAAGCATCTTCGTAAATCGTCGTGGGAATAAGAAGTCGAAACAAGACTCCGGCCGTCGGCAGGAGGAGACCACACGCGTCATCGGCCCCAAGATTTTGGGGAAAATCGACCTTTCGAATCCACATTCGGGGATGACATCGACCACTGCATCTGCGCCGACCACACCTGCCGAACAAGCTCCCGCCGAGAAGGCTCCGGAGAAAACTCCCGAGAAGGCTCCCGCGACTCCTGAAAAAGCTCCGGAGAAGGCACCCGCGAAAGTAGCTGAGCAAGCACCCGCGAAGGCTCCGGAGAAAGCCCCGGAGAGCGCCCCTAAAGCACAGAACAACACTCCGAGTGCTCCCGCCAAGGAGCAGGAACAACCCAAAGCTGAACAACCCAAAGTTGAAAATAAGCCTGTGGAAAACAAACCTAAAAAAGAGGAAGAAACAAAAACCGAAGTTTCTAACGACAACAAGCCCTTCCGCCTCAGTGGCAACACTCCGAGTGCACCCGAGCTCAAGGTGATAGGGAAGATTGACTTGTCGGCGATCAACACCAGCACTCGCCCCAAGAAGAAGAGCAAGAGCGAACGCCGCGCCGAGAATGCCGACCGCAAGCGTCGCAAACGCATCGGCAAGGAGAAGGTCGATATCGACAAGGCTGCTCAGCAACCCGGCTTCGGCTCCGACCAGCGCAAGAAGCAGAATAATGAGGGTGGCGGCGGCAATAACAACCAGGGTGGCGGCGGCAACAACCAGGGCCAAAGCCGCAGCGAACGCAAGAAGAACCGCGACCGTCGCAACCAGAAGCCTGAGATCAGCAACGAAGATGTGCAGAAGCAGGTGAAGGAAACGCTCGCTCGCCTCACCAATAAGACCACCAAGAAGTCGGTGAAGTTCCGCAAGGAGAAACGCGAGGAGATGCACAATCGCGAGATCGAGAAGGAGCGTCGCGAGGAGGCTGAATCAAAGATCCTGAAGATCACCGAGTTCGTCACCGCCAATGACTTGGCTAACCTGATGGATGTGCCGGTGAACAAGGTTATCGCCACCTGCATGAACCTGGGTGTGATGGTGTCGATCAATCAGCGTCTTGACGCCGAGACCCTCAACATTGTGGCTGAAGAGTTCGGTTTCCAGACCGAGTTTGTCAGCGCCGATGTCACCGAGGCTATCGAGGTGATCGAAGATAAGGAGGAGGATCTCGAAACTCGTCCGCCGATCGTCACCGTGATGGGACACGTGGACCATGGTAAGACATCACTTCTCGACTATATCCGCAAGGCTAATGTGATCGCCGGCGAGGCGGGTGGTATCACCCAGCACATCGGTGCCTATAACGTAAAGCTCCCCAATGGTCGCCACATCACCTTCCTTGACACTCCGGGTCACGAGGCATTTACCGCCATGCGTGCTCGCGGTGCCAAAGTCACCGACCTCGCCATCATCATCGTGGCTGCCGACGACGACGTGATGCCTCAGACCATCGAGGCTATCAACCATGCCTCTGCAGCCGGCGTGCCTATGGTGTTCGCCATCAATAAGATCGATAAACCGGCTGCCAACCCTGACAAGATCAAGGAGGAACTTGCCGGCATGAATTACTTGGTAGAGGATTGGGGTGGTAAGTATCAGTCGCAAGATATCTCCGCCAAGAAGGGTATCGGCGTCGAGGACCTTATGGAGAAGGTGCTTCTCGAGGCTGAGATGCTCGATTTGAAGGCAAATCCCAATCGTCCTGCCATCGGTTCGGTGATTGAGTCGTCGCTCGACAAGGGTCGCGGCTATGTTGCCACGGTGCTCGTGCAGAATGGCACGCTGAAGGTGGGCGATGTAATCTTGGCAGGTACCAATTTCGGTAAGGTCAAGGCGATGTTCAATGAGCGAAACCAGCGTGTGAAAGAGGCAGGACCTTCGACACCGGTGTTGATCCTGGGTCTGAATGGTGCTCCGCAGGCGGGCGATACGTTCAATGTCCTTTCCACCGAGCAGGAGGCTCGTGAGATCGCTTCAAAGCGTGAGCAGCTGCAACGCGAGTTGAGCATGCGCACCAAGAAGCGTGTCGGACTCGAAGAGTTGGGTCGCCGCCGTGCACTCGATGACTTCCATGAGCTCAACCTCGTGGTGAAGGGTGACGTGGATGGCTCGGTAGAGGCACTCTCTGACTCGCTGCTCAAGCTGTCGACACCGGAGATTCAGGTCAATGTGCTCCACAAGGGTGTGGGTGCCATCTCCGAATCTGACGTTACACTTGCCGCCGCTTCGGATGCCATCATCATCGGCTTCCAGGTACGTCCTTCGGGAGCAGCCCGCAAGGAGGCGGAAAAGGAGGGTGTCGAGATCCGTCTCTATTCGGTGATCTACAAGGCCATCGAGGAGGTGAAAGATGCGATGGAGGGTCTTCTCTCCCCCGAGATCCGCGAGGAAATCATCGGTACGGCAGAGGTGCTCCAGACCTACAAGATTTCGAAGGTGGGTACGATCGCCGGTGCCATCGTGCGTGACGGCAAGGTGAAACGCACATCGAAGGTGCGTGTGATCCGCGACGGTATCGTGATCTACAGCGGCGAACTCGGTTCGCTCAAGCGATTCAAAGATGACGCCAAGGAGGTTACTTCCGGCTATGACTGCGGTCTCTCCGTCCAGGGATACAACGATATCCGCGAAGGCGACATGATCGAAGCCTACGAAGAAGTAGCCGTCAAAAAGACACTCTAAAAAATTGCTTTTATCATAATAGAAAAAAGGGCTTATCGAGTTGAATTGATCAGTCCTTTTTATTATAATGAAAGATTTTTCGCCTAATTTGGTGGGAGTTGGCGGGGAAATGTTAACTTTGTGGATTATTATGTTTTTTTAGAGCGCGTTCCTTAAATTTTTAGGGCCGTAGGGGTCGTAGCCTTGAGTCGATTT
>JBJEDL010000020.1:0-34597 GCA_051872035.1 Lepagella sp. | reverse complement strand
AATCGCAAATCATAATTAACATTTTGTTAACATTATTCTATAAAAAAGTTAAAATAACAACAAAGTTAGCAATGGATACTGGTAATTTTAGTTACCTTTGTCCGGATCTTTTTGGCATATTTCGAAAGTCGCATCGGTTGCAATGCCCGCATTGCGCCCTCTTTGACTTTCAAAATCTGCTCAAAAATATCCGCCCCTACGACCCCAAAAATTTTAAGGAACGCGCTCTAAGAGCGCGTTATTTAATTAGAGGGATGAAAGAAGTGTGGGGGCGTATTTTTTGCCTATTGGGAGGGTTTTGCCTTGTAGGGTTACTTGGGTTGCGGTGAATGATTCTATTCTTTTACGGGGTATGATGTATGAGCGGTGGATGCGAATGAAGTCGGGAGATGGTAGCATCTCTTCGACTCTACTTAGCGCAATCTTCGACATCAAGGTCGAGCCATCAACCATGTGCAATTTGACATAATTATCGAGCGACTCGACATATAATATCTTATCGAATGGCACAGCCACATTCTTGTAGTCGGATTTGAGCACGATCTGTCTTTCGCGTGCACGCGAGAGTCGAAGGAGATCCTGCATTTGGAGCCACTGCTCCGCTTTCTCGATGGCACGAAGGAAACGGTCGTAGAAAAAGGGTTTGTGGAGAAAATCCACGGCGTTCACATCGAAACCATCGAGTGCATAGCGGGCAAAAGCAGTGGTAAAAATAAGAGAGCAAGTCAAAGGAATCTCCCGAGCCAATTCGAGACCTGACACCCCCTTCATCTCGATATCGAGGAATAGGATATCGGGGGGACACTCCCGGACACGCGCCATGCCGAGACATGGCGAAGTGAATGTCTCGAGAGAGATATTACCCCTCCTCTCGCAATAATTCGAGAGGATCGAGAGCGCGATTGGCTCATCGTCAATAGCGATACACTTGAGCATGATAATAACACTATCTAACTTTCTATACGTAAGTTACGCACTACTAACTTTCGCACCTACAGATGGTGAGCGAGACACCATACACGTCATCGCTCACCTTTCCATAGGTCAAGGCATAGCACCCCTGACATAGCAATTCCAACCTTTTTCTGCTATTTTCGATGCCAATGCCTGCAGATTCACACAACTTATTACTAACTATTGAATTCCTTACACTGAAAGAGATGATCCCATTTCGCTGATTCAGAGCGATCTTAACGAAGCAGGGATCGGAAGAAGATATGCCATATTTGAAAGCATTCTCCACGAAATTGATCAGCAACATCGGGGGAATGTCTTGGGCACCATCCTCAATATGGTGAGAGAACTCGACCCGGGCATTATCGCCTACACGGAGGCTCTGCAAGTCGATGAACTGCTCGATATAATCCTTCTCCTCGCGAAGAGAGATGAAATCGCGATGAGCATTATGATACATATACTTGGTTAGGCTGATGAACTTCTCGAGCATCGGCAGGGTAAGTTCGGAGTTGGTGATCATCAAGCCATAGATGGAGTTGAGGGTATTGAAGAGGAAATGAGGATTGACTTGCGCCTTGTAGAGGGCGAGTTCGGCTTGGCGACGCGCAGACTCGATTGTTTCACGTTCAAGACGCTGGCTATACACCTCACCGGTCATGCCGACGGCAAAGCAGAAAGAGACGACGATGATATAATGAAGCCAGACAGCCTGACGATTGGGACGCACACCCCACTGGAGGATCTTGGCAGCCTCGCTTTTTACATGTTCCTGTCGCAGATGATAATAGGGCGAGGTGATCTTGACAGCGGAGAAACCGGCAGTGATCGCCAAAGAGGCGACGATCAGCGCTGCTGCAATCCATCGGTGGCGACGATCGCGGAAGAGATGAGGCACGATGACCTTGGTATACAGGAAATAATTGGCATAGAGCCAAACGATGAAGAGAGAGAAATAGATAGGAGCAGTCGCCCACCAACGTTCCACCGGGAAGGCGAAGATCATCAGCGGCAAAATCAGCAGGCAAAATGCCAAATCAATATATAAGGATATATGCTTCATACCTATTTTTACGATGAGATAATTATGACAGGTTGAATTCAGACAGTCGAACTATAGAGGGTCAAGAGTCCAATTATTTAGATTGACTGAAGAGCCAATCCTGCACAGAAGGGATGCCGTATGCGACGAACCAAGTAGCTCGATGGTTTCCACCTGTAAGGTGAGTGAATAGGAGATGATTGCCTTCGGCAGATAAATCTTCACCGAGGAAGGAGAGCCCCTCCACAGGGAGAGTCATATCCCAAGTAGCCTCGCTGACCGAGCATCCCAGTTGTCGCCACAATTCGACAGCCTTGCTCTGAAGCGAAAGAGAAGACTGGTCGCCTTCACAAGAAATGATCCAAATATTTTGTTTGGCGAGGGGAGCCATCAGATCGGGGTTCCACTTGCCGGCCACCAGAAGGGCGGCGGCAAATAGGTCCGGCTCCTTGAGCATCATAACGATGGATGACATACACCCCATGGACTGGCCGGTGGTATAGATGCGATCAGGATCGATGGAATAACGAGACTGCAAATCGCGAATAAGCTCGATAGTAGCATCGAGATGATGGCTATAATTCCAATTATCATCAACTGTAATGACCGGATATTCGGGGGCTACTACAATACACTTGTGACGAGTCTGAGCATCAGGTTCAGCCCAAGAAGTGGCGCCATTACCCTGATAGAGGGGCTTGGTGACTTCGCCGCTTGCCACGCCGGCATCATGGATGAAGAGCACCAAGGGATACTTGACATTGGGGTCATAATCCTCCGGGATAAAGATATTGTAAGGCAAGGCTTGTCCGGTGAAAGGGCTCACGAACTCATCTTGCTGAAAATCGTCAGCCACGAGAGTGCGGAATTGAGATGTTTCAATCGGATTATTCTCCGGGCGATAGGTCTTACCCTTCTTGGTCTTGATTGAAGAGACTTGGGTCACGACGGCGCTATTGGGATAGGTGTCATTACCGCCGGTGCTCCATCCGGCTCTCAGTCCGGGGCCACCCTGCAAACGATCGCGTTCCTTCTTGAGTTCCAGCTCTTGGGGAGAGGGCTGGATGGGTCGGGCATTGAGATCAACTTCCGTATATAATTCTACGAACACATACTTTCCATCCACGCCACAATCTGCCAACTCCGGGAGGCTATTGGCATATATTCTATTCACCTCTCTGCCATCGACAGCAAAAGATGATGAAGTAAGCGACTTATTGCTGATTACATCGTCATATTCGAGCATAACGGCGGCCACTTTTCTGCCATCGCCGAGCACACGACAGATAGCAGTAGCCGAATTGACATGAGATGTAACACCGGAGTTGTTTTGGGCTTGAAGCAAACCGAGGAATCCTACCAGAACCATAATGACGATAATCGATCTTTTCATACTAATCAAGATATAAAAAGTAGGAACGAACCAAGGATTTCACATCCTTGATGTTACTCTTTAGACATCGAAACGAGGGGATGGTTTAATGCTAAACTACGTGTAGCACAGCATATTACCTCTATTTTCACCACCGAAAAAGAGACATTTATCCCCAACCGCGCCGAAGAGCGAATCTTTTGAATAAACGGGGTATTAATTTTGTTGTCGGAAAGTAAAACCCAAAATCGGACAATATGAATAAGAGCACAATCTTAATAAAGATGATGTCGATACTGCTCATGGGATCGGCAATGATATCCTGCAATAAGAAAGAATCACAAGAAGAGGGTGGGGGCTATAAGACTATGGTAGTAGCCCCGAGAGATTGTAATCTTGAGAGGGAATACACAGCCCGACTTCAGGGCACACAAGTGGTGGAGATACGTCCCCAAGTTAGCGGCACGATCACCCGAATCTGTTTCGAAGAGGGAGACAGGGTGAGACGCGGCGAGGTGCTCTTCATCATCGACCAGGTGCCATATCGGGCAGCGCTGGCAGAGGCGCGAGCGAATGTGAGCAGTGCACAGGCGAAGCTTGCCACAGCTCGATTGGACTATGAGAGCATGCTCCGACTCAAAGAGAAAGATGTGGTCAAGGAATATGACGTAAGTGCGGCAGCGAACACGTTGGCGGCAGCGAAAGCGGCCTTGGCACAAGCCGAGGCGCAAGAGGTGACGGCGCGCAACAATCTGTCGTATACCGAGGTGAAGAGTCCGGTGGATGGAGTAGCCGGCATGATCGCCTACCGAGTGGGAGCATTGGTGAGCAGCAGCATCGCGACCCCCTTGGTGACAGTGAGTGACGACAGCCGTATGCAGGCCTACTTCTCACTGAGCGAGAATGAGGTGATCGACCTGATCGGATCATATAATAGTCCTGAGGCATATATCGCCGCAAAGCAAGAGGTAGGGTTACGCCTCTCCAACGGCGAGCTCTACGACCGTAAGGGAGTGATCGCAGCAGTGAGCGGCATCGTGACCGAAGGCACCGGGGCAGTGACACTTCGTGCCGACTTCGACAATAGCGGCATGCTCCGCGACGGAGCCAGCGGATCGGTGGTAATCGCCACGCCACGGAAAGGATGTTTGGTCATACCTCAGACAGCCACCTACGAACTTCAAGAGAAGATCATGGTCTACAGAGTGAGAGGAGGCAAGGCAGTGTCGACACCGGTGAGGGTGACACGGCTTTCCAACGGCACGGAATATATCGTGGAAGAGGGACTGGCAAAGGGAGACACCATCATCGCCGAGGGTGCAGGATTGGTCAAAGAGGGTGCAACAATCAAATAAGATAGAGAGCCATGAATATCAAGACATTTATCGACCGGCCTATCCTCTCGGGAGTCATCTCCGTGGCAATCATCATCGTCGGACTGATCGGTCTGAGTCAGCTGCCGATCGAGCAATTTCCGGACATAGCACCGCCGACTGTTCGTGTCTCCGCCACCTACACCGGAGCGAACGCCGAGACGGTGATGAAGAGTGTGATCACCCCCTTGGAAGAGCAGCTCAACGGCGTAGAGAATATGATGTATATGACCTCTACCGCCACCAACACCGGTCAGGGGACTATCAGCGTCTACTTCCGACAGGGGACAGACCCCGACATGTCGGTGGTGAATGTGCAAAACCGTGTAGCCTCCGCCCAAGGGCTATTGCCGGCGGAGGTCACCAAGTCGGGTGTCACCGTAAGAAAGCGCCAGAACAGTACGCTGAAGTCGCTATCGCTCTACTCCCCCGACGATAGTCACGATGCCAACTTCCTGACCAACTATATGAAGATTAACATCGAGCCGCGCATGTCGCGAATAGCGGGAGTCGGCGAGGTGAATATCTGGGGTGCCAGCTACTCGATGCGTATCTGGTTGGATCCGCTGAAGATGGCTCAATATAATCTGATGCCATCGGATATCACGGCGGTGTTGGGAGAGCAAAACATCGAATCCCCAACCGGCACATTGGGAGCAGAATCTGTCAATACCTTCCAATATGTATTGAAATATCGAGGCCGATATGAAGATGAGGAGGATTATGGCAATATGGTAATAAAATCGTTGCCGACGGGAGAAGTATTGCGTCTCAAGGATGTAGCGAAGATCGAGTTGGGTGCTGAGAACTACGCCCTGATGAGTCAGACGAGCGGCCACCCCGGGGCAAACTGCATGATAGCGCAGACCTCGGGATCGAATGCCAATGAGATCATCGAAGAGATCGATGCCACCATGGAAGAGATCTCGGAGGAATTGCCGAAAGGGATGGTGCTTGCCGACATTATGAGCACCAAGGACTTTCTTGATGCCTCGATCGAGAATGTGGTGGAGACCCTCCTCTTGGCGATAGTGCTGGTGGTATTGGTGGTCTACCTCTTCCTTCACGACCTTCGCGCCACGCTGATACCGACCATCGCGATTATCGTATCGCTGATCGGTAGTTTTGCCTTCCTCTATCTTGCCGGATTCAGTCTGAACTTGCTGACACTCTTTGCCATCGTGCTGGTGATCGGCACGGTGGTCGACAATGCCATCGTGGTGGTGGAGGCTGTGCAGGCGAAGATGGACGAGGGATACACCTCTCCTTATCAAGCCACGATCGAAGCGATGGGGGGCTTGACATCGGCATTGGTCACTACGACGATAGTCTTCATGGCGGTCTTCATCCCGGTATGTTTCATGGGAGGGACCACCGGCACCTTCTACACCCAATTCGGGCTTACGATGGCAGTGGCTGTGCTGATCTCCTTGGTCAATGCCTTGACGCTCAGTCCGGCACTCTGTGCGCTGATCATGCGTCCCACCGGAGGAATCGGACGTAGCGAACGGCCGAAATTTTCCGAACGCTTCCACTATGCATTCGACCGCTCCTTCCGCCACTTGCTGAGTCGCTACGGGAGAGGCATCACCTTCTTGATACGTCATAAATGGATAGCGGCGGCATCGGTGGCAGGTGCCGTGGTGTTATTGGTATGGCTAATGGGAATCACCAAGACCGGACTTGTGCCGCAAGAGGATATGGGGACTATCAACATCAATGTACAGACCTCGCCGGGGAGCAACTTGGCGGAGACCGAAAGGGTGATGGATGAGGTGGAGGCAGCAATCAGAGACATCCCCCAGATTAAGATTTACTCGCGAGTCACCGGCAAGGATGCCCGCCACAATCAGTCGGCATCGGCAGGATCCTACACCATTCGTCTGAAGCCCTGGGATGAGCGCACCTCTTCCGGAGATGATATGAACTCGGTGATAGCCGAGATATATCGGCGCACTCAGAGCATCAAGGGGGCTCAGATACGAGTCTCCACCCAACCGATGATCTCGGGATATGGCACAAGCGATGGTTTCGAGCTCTATGTGCAAGATAAAAAGGGTGGTGATATCGAAGACTTGCTGAAATATACCAACGACTTTATCGAGGCAATGAATCGTCGACCGGAGATCTCGCGAGCCTACACCACCTTCGACACGAAATATCCTCAATATATGGTGGAGGTGGATGCAGCACTCTGCAAGCGCCACGGCGTTTCGCCGACCGATGTGCTCAGCACCTTGGCGGGATATGTCGGTGGCAACTATTCGAGCAATATGAACCGTTTCACCAAGCTCTATCGCGTGATGGTGCAAGCCTCACCCGAGTATCGACTTGACACACAGGCTCTACAAAACATCTTTGTGCGCAACAGCCAAGGGGAGATGTCTCCTATCTCGCAATATCTCACGCTGACTCGGGTATATGGGTCGGAGAGTCTATCTCGCTTCAACCTCTTCTCAGCTATCGCCGTGTATGGCACGCCGGCAGATGGATATAGTTCGGGTCAAGCCATCCGGGCGGTGAGCGAAGCGGCAGAGGAGTCACTTCCCGAGGGATATGGCTATGAGTTCGGCGGTATGGCACGCGAAGAGGCATCTACGGGGAACACCACGACGATCGTCTTCACCATCTGTATCCTCTTCATCTACATCATCTTGTGTGCACTCTACGAGAGTCTGATGATACCCTTTGTGGTGATACTCTCGGTGCCCTTCGGGCTTGCCGGCAGTTTTATCTTTGCGCAGATATGGGGATTGGAAAACAATATCTACATGCAGACGGGACTCATCATGCTGATCGGCTTGCTGTCGAAGACAGCCATCTTGATCACGGAATATGCGTCGGCGAGTCGTCGGCAAGGGATGTCGATCAGAGCGGCTGCAATGGCGGCAGCCAAGGCTCGTCTACGTCCTATCTTGATGACATCGCTGACGATGATCTTCGGCATGTTGCCGCTGATGGTGGCGAAGGGTGTCGGTGCGAATGGCAATATCTCGGTGGGAGTAGGCACGGTGGGTGGCATGCTCTTGGGCACGCTGGCACTGCTCTTTGTCGTGCCACCCCTCTTCATCCTCTTCCGCCATCTTGAGGAGAAATATGTGCATATCAAGCCGCGACGAGTGTTGATGCCGGCGATGGCGGTTATCCTACTTTCCGTAGCGATGAGCAGTTGTGGCATATACAGCAGTTACACACGCCCGGAGTCGTGCCAAGCTACCGACAGTCTGATTCGCCGTGATGTGGCATATATCGACACCACTACCCTATCACCGGCGGCATGGGAGGAGTATTTCGACGATGCACATCTTCGCACACTGATCGCCCGGGCATTGGAGCATAACACAGATCTCAACATAGCCCGGCGGCAGGTGGAAGAGGCAAAGGCGGTGATGCAGAAAAATCGGTTGGCATTTCTGCCATCGGCAGATTTGACGGCAGAGGGTGGCGCAAGCAGATATAACGGCGTTAGCAAAGAGACCTATAATATCGGGGTCGAGGCGTCATGGGAGATCGACATCTTCGGCAAGCAGCGGAATGCATTGCGTGGAGCGATGGCTGCTTTAGAAGAGCGAGAGGCATATCGTCAGGCTGTGCAAACGGAGTTGATCGCCACAGTTGCGGAGTCATATTATCAGTTGCTGATGCTCGACTGCCAAGAGGCAATCACGGAGCAGACCTTGGAATTGTGGGGAAAGACAGTGACGATGCTTGAGGCTTTGGCAGATGCGGGGCGGTCGGACGATGTGGCGGTGAGACAAGCCAAAGCATCGCGTTATGCCTTAGAGGCATCGCTTGAGACAATCAGGCGACAGATCATAGAGACGGAGAGTATTATCTCGAATCTCACGAAGTTCCCGGCTACGCATGTGGATCGGGGATCATTGGAGACACAGACCTTGGGGAGCGAGATCTCGAAGGGGGTATCGTTGCAGGCGTTAGCGACACGGCCTGATGTTAAGGAGGCAGAGGGGGCACTTGCGGAGGCATTTTATGGTGTCAACAGTGCGAAGAGTGCCTTCTATCCGAGTCTGACACTTTCGGGGACAATAGGGTGGACCAACAATGGCGGTGGCAGTATCGTCAACCCCGGGAAATGGTTGCTCTCCGCCTTAGGGCAACTCACAGCGCCACTCTTCGACCGAGGCACGAAGATGGCGAATCTGAAGGTGGCTCGACTGCAACAGGAGGAGGCAACCTTGCGATTCGAACAGGTATTGTTGGAGGCGGGCAATGAGGTGAATGATGCCATCACGGCATGGCAGGCGGCAGATCGCCGCATCGGATATGACCGTCTGCAAATCGAAGAGCTGCGAGAGGCGGTAAGTCGCACTGAATTGTTGGTGCAATACACCTCGGCGAACTACTTGGAGGTACTGACAGCTGAGAAATCGCTGCTCAATGCAGAGCTCACCGAAGCCGAAGATATGGCGGCACGAATCATCGCCGCCATCCGACTCTATCGTGCCTTGGGAGGAGGTGTGAATTAGAACTTTCTCATCAAATCAAGCAGACGCCCGTGACTAAGGTCTTGGGCGTCTTGTTATTTTTGCGGAGAGATAGGTGGGGGCTGCTGGAGCGGCCGGGGTTAGGGTGAAGTGGGATTGGATGCCGATGTTGCCCTCTTCTGTTTGGATCTCTTCGTCGGCGCGTAGGAGAGTTACTCGTTCTCCGTAGTGGGATTCGTGCATGAATGCCATTTCGAGGCGCTCTATCTGTGTTTTATCCATCTCCTCGAGGGTGTAAGTATTGAGCAGAAGGCTGACATATCTCACGGTGTTGACATGGCGATAGAAGTCGAGGTCGCAATAGTTGAAGGTATATTCGACAGGGGGTATGGAGGCCTTCACCACGCCACGAGGGAGCTCTTCATCTTGCGAATCGACGACAATATTCGGATGTCTGCCGAATTTGGCAATAGGACAGGGATGATCGGAGATGATATCTGCCGGGATGGAGAGATGAGAGAGGCCATAATTCTCGCGAGTATTAAAGTTCAGAACCATCCATACGGAAGAAGCATAGCCGATCGGTTCACCGTTTTGGTCGGAAATCATGAAATTGCGGACAGAGAAGTAACGATTCCAGGATTCGACCCATGTGGTGAGAGAATAGATCTGGTTTACCGCCGGATAGCGGAACATCTCGATAGCGATACGAGAGAGGACCCAACCGCAACCGAGGCTCTGCATCGAGGGGTTGCCGATGCCGAGGGAATTGGCATGGGCAGTGGCTATGTCGATAATCTTGGAAGTAAGTAGGGGGAGAGAGATCTCCTGCTCGGCATTGGTTTCGCCTGCCGAGAGGAAGAAATCTTGTTTGAACTCGCGAGTCATGCGATTTTAGATATTAGTTATTAGATAATAGTAATTAGATAGTAGTAATTCGTATCCAATTTTTTATTTGGGGAAGTAGGTGTTAAGTTGGTCGATGGGGAGGGAGAGGGCTTGGGAGTGGGATATGGGTAGGGATTGGATATCGGAGATAACAGCATCAGGGATGATGGCGTTTAGGATCTCTTGATGGGATGGTGTGTGATCGAGATTGCGATATTGCTCGTAGGTGAAAGAAGTCACTTTAGCGCCGGCGCCGAATCCTTGGCGATTGAGCCACCATCCATTGGCGAGTTTGAGAGGAGCCGAGTTTGCGTTGAGGTCGGAGGGAGCGGGGTAATATGATAGATTGCCGGCATAGTCGAGGCAAACCACGACATTGTTGGCATACTTATCGTCCATTTTGAAGATTGAAGCCTTGCGGATCATGGAGAGAGGGGGATTATTAAGTTTGGAAGAAACGATCGAAGAGGGAGTGGAAGTGGGCACAGAGATAGTAAGAGTGTTACGCTCGGTGCATGAAGAGAGGAGGAGAGCCAAAGGGGCTATAAAGAAGAGAAACTTTTTCATGGGATGAACGACTGATGATTGGAGACTAATGATATGAGAATGTAGATAGGAGAATGTAGATTTATTAATAAGGGTGTGCCATAGAGATGACACACCCTTTATGATTAGATCTGATGAAATCTAAGTGGAGTTAATTACTTAACGACAACCTTAGAAGTCTTGTTGCCTTGCTTAACGATAACAACTTCACCTGCTTCAGGAGCGTTGATTTCGATACCCTGGAGGTTGAAGAAACGCTTAGCGGCAGCAGCATTGTCGTCGATGATATTGTTGACAGCACCTTCGCCGAGGTTAAGCTTAACTTGACCGGCCATCTCGAGAGGTTCTTCAGTTTGGCTATCTACCCATTGTTCGGGAGCGTTAGCGGAATAAACGCAACCGAAGCGGCAGTTGGGAAGGTCAACTAAACCGGTAGAAGCATCGTAAGTAGCGATAGGATCGCCGTAGAATTCAGCCTCCATGATAATATCATCGATCTCGAAACCTTGAGCATAGTACTTAGAACCTTCTACAGAAGTGAAGTACATAAGGCCTGTACCCCAATTAGAATAGAGGAAACCGCCGGGAACGAAGGGACGAACGAGCGCGCAAGCGGGGTTCTCAACGTTAAGGTAGATGTAACCATCTTCAGTGCATTCGTTCATGCTTGCGTATGGAGTATTAGCACCGAAAGGATTAACCATCAGGTAGTGACCCTCGTTAGACTTGCTCTTCAAGAGAGCTACATCGTAAGGATCAGAATCACCGAGCAACCAGCCATCTTTCACCATAGTAGCAGTACCTGCACTTTCCCATTCAGCAGCGTCAAATTTGAAATCTACGCCATCGCCGAAACGATAGTCGATCGGCTCGATAGCGTTACCATAGTGCCAAGCGAAACCTTGATCTTGAGCTATGATAGAATCCATAGAGACAGTAATCAGTTCGTAGGGATCAGCCAACCAGCATTGCTGATAAATGATGTCACCATCCTGAGTCTGAGCTCCGTCAGGATAGAAAGCGAAAGTAATGCAATCGATATTCTGCTGATCGGTAACATAGCCATCCTCAACTACGAGATATTGAGGATAGAGTTTCATCATCTCGTTGTAGAAAGTATTCATTCCCACATCCTGCTTGGCAATCTTGATAGTACCTTCTGTGGCGTTGAAAGTACCCTTGACAGGATAGTCATAGAAGATACCTAAGATTTCAACCTCAGTATCGCTAACGAAAGTAATCTTCACAGTTCCTGTTTGAGCACCGGGGTTTGCGCTAGACATAGAATAGTAGTCATAAGCCTTGAGACCCTCAGCGTCAGCTTTAGCAACAGCCTTAGCGGGAGCTTTCATCATGTCAGAACCGCCCTTAAGGTTAGTCTGAACAGCCTCGAAAGAATTAGATTTGCTCTGGATGGGAAGATTCTGAACATCTACCACAGCAGAAGCAGAAGCGCTAACTACGAGAGCAGCAGCTAAAGATAAGTAAATCTTCTTCATACTATTAAAAATTTAGAGTTATATAATGTTTTATTTTCGATTTGATTCAACATACCCGAAAGTTTATGACTTAAACTCCGGCAAAGGAAAGAGCTCATTAATCGTTACGAACTAATGAACAATGCAAAAGTACAACAAAAAATTGAACCACAAAACATTTTAACGAAAAAAATGTGATTTTTGCAGAAAAAAGGTGGTAAAAATGCTATAAAACATATCTTAATACTATTTTTACACCCAAAATGATGTTTTTATGATTATTATGGATAAAATAAAACAATGATTATCTAATATGTTAACAATTTGTCAAATTTGTATCTAAAAAAGGAGGGTGTGTCGACCGAAATTGGCGACACACCCTATATATATATCAGAATAGACTTCTTAAAGACAACTGCTTAGAAGATGATCTTTTCGATCTTGTTGCCGGTCTTGCGGATCACTATTTGACCCTTGGCAGGAGCATCAAGACGGAGACCCTGAAGCGAGAAATAAACGGGAGTTTCAAGAGTCTCGTCGACCAAGAGATCGTTTACGCCGGCACCTTCAGGGAATCCGAAGTAGAGAGAGCCTAACCCCTGGTATCTGCCTGTCTGAAGATAAGCGGCACGCACCATATAAATTGTATTCTTGTTGAGTTTGTCATAATCGACTGTCAGGTTCACCTCTGAAGAAGCACTTGTGCCGAGGAAGGGATTCTCCTTATACCAATCGTCGGCTGTTGCGAAAGAGGAAGTATCGCTATTGTAAGGAGCACTCAAGATATGCATACTGCTATCGAAATATCCTTTGGACACATGATAACTCAGCAGAATGTTGAAATCTTCAGGAGTGTCAATAATATTTACGTTCTTGAATGTACGAGAGCCGATAGTTCTATCTTCCTGTTGGAAATTTCCCTCAATTTCGAACTGATCAAGGACGAGAGTGTATCCGGCGGAAGTTGACTCCATAGAATAAGAATTGCCGGTATATAGGACCTGATTGGTGTCGGCATCATAGAGATAGAGAGTATAGCTATCAGCTTGGAGATTGTTGGCACCATCGACAGCGAGGAATTTGATTACAGCATCTTTTTCTACAGTCTCACCGGGATTAACAGTGATGAGCTGATAATCTGCTCGATATTGGATCATATTCTCATCGGCAAGAGCGGGATAGATACACTTGGTGAGCTGAGTTTCAGTATTATTAGTCACCTTAATTTTAAGGAGAGCATTTCTGCCATAATAGAGAGGAGATGCGAAAGATGCATCGTCGAAGTTGAGGTTATCATCAGGCACGGCAGCGACGGAATAAGAGCCGTTGTTGACAGTGAGAAGAATATAATTAGCCTTACCATTTCGAGTGATGAAAGGCTGATAGGGAGCGCCATCGATATCGAGATCCTTGGAAGCCGGATATACCTTATATTCACCATTAGCGAGACCGGAGGGGATGGCAATATCGATACGATAAGCGGAATTAAGATAGCTGAATACTTCGAGGGATACTTGAGAAGTTCCATTGATGGTGGCAGAAGTCTGGATCATATCGCCGGAACCGTCAGCTTTCTGCACGAGGCCGGCAATTTGAGCATTCAAGGATTTGAAATTGCAGTTTACCCAACCGGTGAAATATCCACCATTCACAGCTCCGATCTTGACATTAGAGCCATCGAGGGAAGCAGAGAGAGAACCATATACGGTAATATTTCCGTAAGATGTGTTGGGATTGTCGGTCTTGGGTTGAATACCGAAGTAAGCATCTTGGCTATAGTTGAAGCCACCTTCAGCGGCAGAGCCGCCTGTGCCTTGCGCATCCGGATTGAGAGCATCGAGGAGGAAATAGCCATCGGAGAGACCATCCCAACCCCAGTTGATATGGAAATAGCCATTGCCATCATAGCCGTCACAAACGAAAGAGTGGCCACCGTCGATCGAAGTACCATTATAGATTACCGGGCCGACGTTCTTCAAGTTATTATAGACCATGTCAAACCAGATGTCATAGCAATAATCATTTCTATCAGCATAGACAACATTTGGGTCATACTTGAAGTTATTAATCAGCGCCTTACCAATTTTAAAGCTTTGCGCACCGGAAGCATACATACCGTATGCCATTTCGATAGAATAGCCGCAAGCTTGCATCAGATATGCCACAGCATCGGCTTGAGTATCATTGTAATTGCCGGAAGTATAGACATCGAGCATATTCTCCCAATCGAAAGGAGTCTTAGTCAAGTTAAGGAGTAGAGTTTTGCCATTGTTGGTATACTTCACGAGTCCTTCACCCACATCAGGATATTTGAAATAATTCATAACCTGAGCGAAAGAAGTAGCGGCGCAACCGGTAGGACACTGAACATTATTGATGACTTGAGTTTTGCGATTGTAGGGAGCATCTTGACCCCATTTAGTGGTAAGGAGAGGCTCAATAGCCTCTCTATCGGGCACGAACATGGGAGCGGCATTATCGACTCCGCCGTTTTGATTCAGATAATCGATATGTCGGCCATATTCGGAGATCCACCAAGTGAAGGCAGCGGGGAGGTTATTGATATCGAGTTGAGCCGAGTCGGAATAACCGAGGATAGGCTGAGCTGCGTCGTCGGCTGCCAGGATCATATATCCCTTTTGTTCTTGGGGGATAAAGACGTATGCAGAAGGATTGCCGGCGGGAGTATTGGCAGTATAAGCCAGTTCAAGGCCGGATGAGATAATGGAGCGAGCCTTTGCCGGGCCATTGGATTGGAGACGGTCGAGGGCTTGCTGCGGAGTGATTGGTGCGGCGATAGCGCCAAGAGAGATGGCGGTGCCTGCAACAAACAAAACAAATTTCTTAAACATATCGACAAAGAATTTAAATTAGATCAAAAAAATTAAGGTCTGCGACAGACCATACGCGGATATGTTACAAAATAAGTAATAAATAATGAAACGAGCAAAAGAGAGGATAAAAAAACTTAAAAAAGGGGGGTAAAAATGGATATGTTTTACAACATACCCTCAAAAATAGCCTGTAAAGAAAGAGTAAAAAAAAACGAGAGTGCACCGACACTCTATGTGTGATGCACTCTCCAACGGATATTGTGTTATGGAAATTACTTATCAAGGAGGCTGAGATCGATAGCACGGTTGTACTCGAACTCACGCTGCGGGATGGGGAGACGCCAACCGTTGCAATAAGCGGGGCTCATTTGTTCTTCAGTCAGCTTCTCACCCGGGCAAACATTACCGGAAGTAGGATCGTTAGCTTTCCACTCGCGGCGTTCGTGGCGTTCGCCCCAACGCTTGAGGTCGAAGAAGTTGTGACCCTCACCCCAAAGTTCGGCACGGCGGCTGATCTTGATTTCTTCGAGGAGAGCATCGCCTGACTTCTTGGAAGAGAAGCCGGCAACACGCTTGCTCTGGAAGTCATTGAAAGCAGTCTTAGCTTCGCCCTCACGGCCGAGCATGTAGAGAGCTTCAGCCTTGGTCAGAGCCATCTCGGAAGCACGCATCCAAGGTAACTGAGCAGAACCGTAAGGAGGCACAGAGAAGAACTTACATTGAGCTCCGAAATGCACTTTACAAGCGGTAGCATAATAAGTCTTATCTACACGAACGGTCTTGGTGGGGGCACCCTCTTTCTTCTCAAGGAAGATGTAGTTGTAGAATTTATCATCATTGACGAGAATGCTCTGGCTGCCTTTATAGACTTCAGTGAGGTATTTATAACACCAACCGATAACGCAGTTCAGCATACCGTAACCATTCTTATCCTTACCTGTACGGTCATAGACGTTTGTGCCGGACATGCAGAGCATATCAGTAACGTCAACGATGTTGGGATCCCAGAACTTTTCCGCCTTCAACTTACCGGGGTTGAAAGGAACTGAGGGGAGTGCCTCAATCTTGTCGGGTGTAAAGAAGAACTTGCAACGCACGTCATTGGGATCGAGTTGGCGATAGAGGTCGATATTGATAGCACCTGCGCCGACACCCCAAAGGTTAACGTATGCACCATTACAAGTATAGTGCGAACCCCAAGACCAGTAATAGGTAGTTTCGGACGAAGGATCCATGCTCCAAAGGATATCATTGCTATCTTCGATATACCCGAGGAATAGGTCGTCACCTTGAGCCACGGTATAACCATCCATAGCAGCCTCGGCAGAATCGAGAGCAGTTTGCCAGTCATGCTTTAAGAGGGCGGCACGAGAGAGTACGCCATAGACGACGTTCTTGTTCATTTCCCACTTATTGCGTTCAGTGATACCGCTACGATCAAAGAGAGTAATAGCCTCGACGCAGTCATCATAGATAAGCTTGTAGACATCATTTTGCTTAGCGAGAGGAGCGTCACCGATCACAGCATCAGTGCGGAGTACGATACAATATCTTTCGCCATTGTTCGACTCCTCCCAGCGGTTGGCATAGAGACTCATGAGGCGGGTATAAGCGTGAGCACGCATGCCGAGAGCTTGGGCCTTGATAGAAGCGAGCTCAGTATCGAATCCCTCTTCATCGGTAGTTTCAGAAGTTTGGGGGATAGCATTGATGATACGGTTAGCTTGGCCGATAAGACCATAATAGTAGTCCCAACCGATGATGTTGTAATACATACGGTCGTTGGACAATTCATCCCAGCCATAGAGACCGGGGAGTCCCCAAAGAGCGGTAACGTAGTCATTACCGAAGTTATCGAAAACGACGACACCTACAGTAGACTCGCCGACATTTTGATTGAGCGAGAGTCCGGTGTATTGTTTATTCATACACTCATACAGACCATTGAGGGCTGTTTGGGCTACAGTTACCTCTTGGAGGTCATTCTGCGAGATGCTAGAACCGGGTTGCACATCAAGATAGCTATCCGAGCAAGAGGAAAGACCGGCCATAGCGAGGAATGCAGCACCAATATATAATGATTTTCTTTTCATGTCCATAAAAATTTGAGATATTCTAAAGAATTAGATATGATTAGAATTTCACTGCGAGTTGGAAAGTGTAGGTGCGTGCAGGCTGGTAGTAAGCACCGGTAGCGACACCGGAACCACCTTGAGCAGCTTGAGCATTCAAACCTTTTCTCGAAGCGGTGATAAATACATTCTCCATCTGGAAGCCAACGTTGATGTTTTGGAGTTTAAGAGCGTTGACCCACTTGCGAGGAAGATCATACGAAAGGTTTACATTCTTAAGAGAGAGATAGTTGGCGCTGGTGAGGAATCGAGAGCTGGTAGCATCGTTCTCAGTAGCCAACTGGGAGTTGAGCTGAGGCACTGCGTTCTTGTCGAGACGGTTGGGGCTGTCAGCAGTCATGCCTTCGGGAGCTTCAGTCCAAGCGTTGAGCACATCCTTGTGGAGAGCAGCAGGAGACTGTGAGCTGAAGCTCATGAGAGACTGATAGTTGCTGTCATATACTTGGCCACCGAGGCTATAAGTGAAGAGGAGGCCGAAGTTGATACCCTTCCAGTTAAGGCTTGTACCGAACGAACCATAAACCACGGGGAGAGAAGAGCTCATAATCTTACGACCGGCGTGGCTTGTAGTGTAGGTGTAATCCTTACCATCGATCTGCACGTATGTACCGTCAGCCTTGGCATCAGCGAGGTACGAATCCCAAAGAGCCTGGTTGTAAGTTCTTGTGCCATCGCTATTGTAAGTGTAGAAGTCGGGAGAATCAGGGTTCATAGCATAAACCGAGCGACCGGTAAGTTGGTCGACACCTGCCCATTCGTAAGTATAGTTTTCATAGCGGCTCTTACCGATGAAGAGAGCAGAACCAACAATATCGTGACCGTCGGGGAGTTGCTTGATTCTATTGGTGATGAAAGAAGCATCAAGATTGAAGTCCCACTTCAGATTAGCGTTACGGATGATATCTACGCCGAATTGGAGTTCGAAACCATAGTTCTGCATCTCACCGATATTCATAAGGATCGAGGGGTTGTAGCCACTTCCGAGAGTACCATTGGAGAGGGGCAATACGTAGCTATAGATAAGGTCAGAGTTACGCTTGTCGAAGTAACCGATGCTGAAGTTGAAGCGGTCGTTGAAGAGTGAACCTTCGAGGGCGATATCAAGAGTCTTGGTAGCCTCCCACTTAAGATCGGGAGCTCCGATTTGCGAGGGGACAAGAGAACCGGAACCGCTCCAATCGTAGAGATCCATATAAGCGTAGTAACCGGCAGCGGCGTTGTTACCTACAGAACCGTAAGCAGCGCGGAGTTTCAAGTAGTTGATCCAATTAACATCGTGCATGAACTTCTCCTTAGAGATGATCCAGCTTGCTCCGACCGACCAGAAAGTACCCCAGCGGTTGTTGGGATGGAACTGAGAAGAACCGTCACGGTTGATAGAGAACTCACCGAAATATTTTTGATCGTAGTTGTAACGGACGCGGCCGAGGTAAGACTCGGTAGCATAATTGTCGATACCTTGAGCCCAGAGAGAAGCCTCCTCGAAGTTAGAGAGGATGTGCATATTATTGAGCTTCTGACCCGACATACGGATCCAAGAGTATTCGCCACCGGTCTTGAAGTTCTGGTGGAGCAAGAGAGCGTCGATATGGTTTAGGCCATATTCGTGGCTCCAGTTAAGTTGCTGAGTGAAGGTGTAGCTGTAGCCTGAATCGAACTCTTCGTCAAGGCCACCGGCACCCTTTTGCGAACCAACGAGGTTGGTAGAATAGTCATTGTAAGCAGACTTATAGCGATACATACCGCCACGAACAGTTACTTCGAAACCGTAGGGAAGGATAGCAGTACCATATACCGAACCGTCGAGGTTGACAGACTCATTGCGGATGTCATTTTCGTAAGTTTCCCAGATAAGGTTGTTCATACCGTTGAGGCCACCGACAGCATAAACAGGTTTGCCGGAAGCATCGGTAATGATTTCACCGGTAGTGGCATCGTGCTCATAGATCGGGTTGATCGGAGCATAATACATAGTCTGGAAGGGGTTAACTGTACTATTCAAGCTGGCAGAAGAGACGTTGGCAGTCTGTGACTTCACGTAAGAACCCGAGAGGTTGATACCGGCTTTGAAATAGCTTACGGGGCGGAAGTTAGCGTTCAAGCGAGCGGTGAAACGTTCGTAATCAGACTCGATCACATAACCGTTTTGCTTGAGGTAGCCGATAGAAGCGAAGATATCGAATTTTTCAGTAGCGCCGGCAGCGTTGAGGTTATATTCCTGACGGAAACCGGTCTGAGTGATAGCCTTCCACCAGTCGAGGTCGTTATAACCGGGGAGAACCTGAGCACCTTCGATAATTTTACCGGTAGCGGGGTCGAAGAGCATAGAGGGATCGATAGTAGTTAGGTTACCATCCATGTCTCTGATACCATAGACGTTCTGACCCATACAGTAAGAATCGATGAACTTAGGAGCTACGAGAGCGAGAGCAGATTCATAGTCAGAGCCATCGGTATAAGCCTGACCATTAGCTTTAGCTCTAAGAGAAGCCTCCATCCAGTTGTCAGTACCGAGGCGGTCGTAGAGGGGAAGAGCGAGGGTGTAAGCACCGAAGTTCATCTGGAAGTTAACATCTACCTTGCCTTGACCTTTAGCCTTCTTAGTAGTGATGAGCACGACACCATTGGCACCGCGGCTACCATAGAGAGCGCAAGAAGCGGCATCCTTGAGGACAGACATAGACTCCACGTCGGCGGGGTTGATTTCAGCGATTGAGCCTTCATAGATGAGACCATCGACTACATAGAGGGGGCTTTGAGAGCCGCTGCTGAAAGAGTTAAAACCGCGGATACGGATAGTAGGAGCCGAGCCGGGGGCGCTGGTAGAGTTGTTCACACTCACACCCGGGGCGCTACCCTCGAGGGCTGAAGTAACCGAAGTAACGGGGCGTTCTTCGATATCGCCACTACCTACAACGGCAACAGAACCAGTCAGAGACTCCTTATTTGCAGTACCGTAAGCCACAACGACTACATCGTCGAGGTTGGTAGAAGAAGAAGCGAGTCTGATGACCATCTTGTCGTGAAGAGCTACAGTCTGCTCCTTATAGCCGACATAAGATACCTTAACCGACTTCACGGAAGATGGAAGATTAAGGGTAAATTTACCATCGACATCGGTAGCTGCACCTTGGCCACCACCGATAGGCATGACTGTAACGCCGATAAGCGGCTCGTTATTGCCGGCATCGACAACAGTACCCTGATAGCGGACTTGAGCCGAAAGACCCCAGCTTACCGCACAGAGCGTCATTAAGATTAAAAAGAGTTTTCTCATACCTTAATAAATTAGATGAATTATTTAGTTTTCTATTTTTTGATTCAACCTAATTAAGGATAACTGCATATCGGGAGTCGACGATTCGCGTCAAAAAGAGACATACACCCGCACACATCGAAGTGTTAAAATATATGCATTTATCTTAACTAACCGCAAATTTAAGTTATAATCACATATTTTCCAAATAACGACGGCATTTTTAACAAAAGAAACATACATTTTTTAAAAATTGCTACCATAAGTCAAGAAAATATCACGATTTTAGGTAAAAATGATAAAAATCTAAGGAATATGATAACAAATTGGCTTGCAAAGTATAAATTCAGACTTAAGGGAAAGAGGCTTGCAAAGTGCTGTGTGTTGTAAAACATAAAAAAAGCGTGCTTTGCACGCCACCCAAAGACAAAAAAGGGACTATACTACCCGAAGACAAAAAAGGGACTGTACCACCCGAAAACAAACAGACAATGGCTACAGCCACCCGAAGACAAACAGACAATGGCTACAGCCACCCGAAGACAAAAAAGGGATGTGCCAAAAAGCACATCCCTTTGTATATGACTTAGTCTAATCAGCTCTTCAAAATCTGCCGAACAGAGCCGACAAAAAGCTATTTTTACTTTTTACGGCGGCGGACAGACTTTGTGGCGTTGGAGTTGGGGCTGCTGCTCTTGGGGGCGGAAGAGGATACTTTCGCCTTCTTGGTGGAGCGTTTGCGAGTTGTCTTTCGCGCCTTCTTGGTTTCGGTCACGGCTTTATCTTCGACGACAGTTCGTCCGGGGATGGTGTCACCATCGGCGATGGCCTTGGCGATAGCCTCCTCCTTCTCCTTCTGAGCGAGGTATTCTTCGCGGGTGGGCACCCAGAGATCCTTGCCATATTCGCGGAGACGTCGGTCGATGCTGTCTTGAGCGCGAGCCAAGTCATCGGGATCGGGATACATCTGCACCATCGAGAGGTTGCGGAGGTTGCGAGTCTTGTAGATATCACCCTTATACATGCCGAGGTTGAAATAATCGTCGAGCGAATATTGGGGGAGGTTGTTGTCGTCGGTGAGGAAGACATACTGCTGAGCCAAGTATGGGCGCAACTGGTCATACTTCACCCAGAACATTGGGTACTTCGCCTCGCCGCCGAAATCGCCCATACGATTGAGCACGGGGCAGATGGCTTCGACACGCGTCTTCATACGGTTGCTGCGACGATCGAACTCCCACTTCTCGAGTATATAATAAGTGAGGACCTGACCGGTGGGGACATCCGCCTCCTCGATCACGAACTTGGGGTTTCGTTCGGTGCCCCCTTTGCCATGAGTATAATAAATGCCGAAACGGTCGAGCATTTCAGCGACCTTCACCTTATAATCATCGGTGAAGACCTCACGGCCATCGAGGTACTCGTAAGCCGGGATCTTACCATCGACCACGAGGCCGAGGATAAGGCGGAAGAGATTCTTTTGGCCGTCGACTACATCCTCGGGATAATATAGTGGAGTATTCTCGGGGACATTGAGGTCGAGTTGGCGATAAATCTCGCGCATATAAGAGATATCGGCATCGTGAGGCTCCTTGGCGGTATAGAAATCCTGCATACGCTGAGAGACCTCACCCTCGCGGGTAGTATTTTTCTTATCACGCTCGGAGCGTTTGCGCACGCCACCGGCATTTTCTACCTGAGCGACACCTGCGACGGCGCAAGCAGCAACAGTAGCGAGCAAAAAAACTTTACGAAATAACTTCATCGTCGAAAAGAATTATAATCGGACTAATTAAGAGCGACCTCCATAGGGGAGATATCTCGAGTTATACCATCGGGGCCTTTAGCCTTGATATTAGAGATAAAGAAGCTCTTACCGGCTTTGAGGCGTTTGAACTGCTCCTTCTGTCGCGGGGAGAACTGGTTACCGTTAGAGACTTCGGGGATGGCGTTTCCCATTTGGTCGAAGAATACGGTAGAGAACGACACGACGGAATAAGAGACATTGAGGATATCATCGTCGATAGCGGCACCGAGGCCTGAGGCCTCCATAAGAGCCGCCTTGGAGATGCGTTTGGGAGAGCCCTTATAATGGACTGTATTACCGGATCCATCCTTTACGGGGAGGTATGCAGTCGGGTCGGGGAGTTTACGTACTCGGAAAGTCATTGAGCCGACGGTCATGGATCGGCCTTCGAGTTGTGCGGTAACGGAGATGACACATTCGGTACCGACCTTACCGGGGTGAGCCACCCAGAGGTCGCCGTTGCGAGTAAGCGTACCATTGGTCATGGTAGCGTTGACGGCATTCATTGGCACGCCCGGCACGGAGATGCTGATGGGGTTGGCGATTCCGGCATAGAGCACATTCATCATGGTGGGAGAGATAGTGGCCATCGGCTCGATCACGGTATAAGAGGACTTGAAGGGATGATGAGCGATAGAGCCGTCACCGCGAGCCACTTCGATATAACCGGAGAACTCGTGAGTACCTACGGCACCGGGCACGAACTCATAGAGTCCGTTGGGGTTGTTGAGTTTGGCACCATTGATATATATGTCGGGGCGTTGGGTCGTGTCGATAGCAGCCAAGACGATATTGGCGGAATACTTGCCGCCGCGGATTATCATATTGGAATTGGGGATAACGTAGGCGTTGAGTTCATTGACACGCACATCGCCGATATCGACATTGGTGATCAGATTGGTGAAAGCCTCCGATTCCGCCTGGCGGATATCATTCTGGAGCTTGGTGAGAAGAGTCACGGCGGCAACAGCCGGCATATTCTCGAACATCTTCTGCTCCCAAGAGGTGAGGCCGACATTGCCGGGAGAATTAGTTACCTTGGTGGAGAGCATATCAGCCACATTGGCACGCTTGGTCGAATCGGAGATGAGAGTAGTGACAAACTCGCGAAACTTATCGACATCGGCGCGAAGCTTACGTCCTGTCTGAGTAGAGGGATTGAGCATGGTCACAGCCGAAGCCTCGAGGTCGTCATTATTCTTAATGTTATGATAATCGCCATCCTTGCCGTCGGCAGCGCGAGCTATCGCGGTTTTGTAGGATTCGATTTCATTGTAGAGAGCATTTGCATTTTTATGGAGTTCGACGCCATGGCTATACCATACTCCGGCCTTCTCGGGGTTCTTCTTATAAAGATCCTCGAGATATTGGAATTGGATCTCATTGCGCGCTGTCATATTGACATTGGTGCGTTGGATACCCTCCTGCACCTGGCTGAAGCCATTCAAGACATCGCTTGAGACATTAAGGGCGAGCATCGCCGTGAGGACGATATACATCAGGTTGATCATCCTCTGACGAGGCGACATTCGCGCCACATTATTACCACCACCTGCCATATTTAAGCGTTTTGGTTGGAATTAGACTGGTCGAAAGGATTGAACCCGGCGGAAGAAGCTCCGGGGTTTGCACCCATCATAGGATTCGCCATATTGATGGTCATGGCTGTGATCATCTTTTCGTAGACCGAATTGAGTTGCTTCATATAACGAGCCATCTTTTCAGTTTCCTCGCAATAACGAGAAGACTCATTGGCAGCCTTGTCATACATATCACGGATATCCTTCAAGCCGCGGTTGACACGGTCGATCGATTCGAGCTGCGAGCTGATGCTCTTGAGTTGAATCTCATAGATGGTGTTGAGTCCGGCGATATTGCGATTGAGCGACTCCATTTGATCTACATAACCGGAAGAATTGGAGGATATAGTTTCGGAGTTCTGAGTGATGGCTTGATAAGATGCCAGAAGGGTGCGGGTCACCTCGTTGAGGGCTTCTGTGGTCTCATTGAGGCGGCTCATTTGCTCGGAGATACCCTGCATTTGTTCGAGATAATTGCGAGAAGCGTCAGCCATCTCTTCAGCCTCGGAGAGTGATTGGACAGGCTGGATGGGTCCTGCCACGGCACCGCCGACTATAGCGGGTCCTGCCACAGCACTGCCATCGTCGCCGATCACGACGCCTCCGGGGAAACCACCCTCGGGGATGGTGTCAGGGTCGATAGTGACCGATCCGCCGCCACCGCTGATCACGACACCCGACCCGGAATTGAAATCAGGACGGTCCTCGGGGTCCTTGCTGTCGAGCACGGGGAATACCTCCTCCCAGGCATAATCCTTGGGGGGACGGTCGAAGGCGGTAAGGACGAACATTGCGATCTCGGTGCCCATACCGATACAGAGGAGAGTGCTGCCACCCGGCAGGTGGAGTATCTTGAAGAGTGCACCCCAGATCACGACGGCTGCACCTATCGAATAAGCGAAATTGAAGAAACGCTGACCCTTCTCACCGCGAAGGAAGCGTTCGATGCCATTAGCATATTTACGGATCTTTACCATTGGAACAAAACTTTATGGTATTATCAAACTTATTTCACACTTTTCTTTTTATTGCCACGAGCGAAACCGATCTGCGAGCGAACGCAGCGGAAACCGATGTAAGAACGCTGTTCATTCTGATACTCCCAGGTGCGGAGGTCAGCGCGAATATTCTGAGCGGCATCCTTCCAGCTACCCCCTCTTACGATCTTGCGTTTCATCTTGTAGGGGTCCTCCTTGGCGGCATCATAGCGATATTCGGGATTGAGGTCGGAGGTGAGACGGTCGATACTCTCGGTGTAAGCGGTAGATGTCCATTCGGAGACGTTACCCGCCATGTCGTAGAGTCCGAAATCATTGGGTTTGAATGTTCCGACTTGGGAAGTGATGACATGTCCGTCGCGCACGAAATTACCTTCACCCGGCTTGAAGTTGGCATAGAAGCAACCGCGTTCGTCCATGGGGAGCGTTTCCTCCCAGGGGTAAGCGCTTTCGGAGTTACCGGCTCGAGCGGCATATTCCCACTCAGCCTCTGTGGGGAGGCGATAGGGCTCGATATATACCCCCTCCTTGCCGAGAGAGCGGCGGAGATACTCGGTGCGCCAATTACAGAAAGCATTAGCCTGCTCCCAGCTTACGCCTACCACGGGATAGTCATTATACCCGGCATGTGAGAAATACATACGAGTATACGGCTCATTATATGCATTATCGAAGTCATTGATCCAGGCAGTAGTGTCGGGATAAATATTTACGATATAAGTATTCAGGAAATCATAGTCACCGGTGAGGGGACGAGACACGGTTTCGCGTACGATTCTACCCTCCTCAGTGAGATAGGCGGTATCTTTAGATATAACGGGGAGGTCGGTGGGGATGGGGAGATCGGTGTTATACTCGCGAGTTTCGGGGTCAAGGCGATTGCGACGGCGAGCGGCCTCGGTGTGATTGTAGATTTCATACCGATAGTTCATCTGCGTGGGGTCGAGTTCGCGTTGGCCGGTGATAGGGTTGGTGCGATATACACTTTCGATGGCACGCTGTTCATCCTCATTGGGGTTGCGCCAGGGGATAGGCTTAGACCAGTTGAGATAAGGCTTGATGGGGTTACCCTCCTTATCCTCTTCGATCTTGAAGGCCTCATTACCTCCGAAAGCCGGGTCGGCGAGGCGTTCGCGGATGATAGAATCGCGAACCCAGAAGACGAACTGCTTATATTTGGAGTTAGTAACCTCGGTCTCATCCATCCAGAAAGAATCGATAGAGACGCCTCGAGCACTCTTACGGATACCTGCCACGGAATCATCGGCGGCTGGACCCATAGCGATGGTGCCACGGTCGATGAGTACCATGCCGTAGGGGGTTGGTTCGGCAAACGAAGCGCCACCGACGCCGGTGACTTCTCCGCCGGCGCTACTGCTACGCATACCGGCGCAAGAGACCAAAGCGACCAAAGAGCCGAAAGTGGCCATCCATGTCATTACCTTCATCATCGCTGACGAGCGGAAGGAAGACAGATTGAGAAACTTATACTTTTTCTTTATCATTATCGCTACATTATACGAATGGAACGCTGTTTATTTTTATTCTTATCGCCCAAATTGAGCTTGACATTATATCCGATCACCACCTCATGGCTACCGGAAGAGCCCTTGGTGATGCGAGAGAGGGGATAATCGTAGGCATATCCGATGAAGAAATTCTTGAACTCGGCGGCTATCATAGCCGAAATTGCCTCCTTATACCTATACCCTACACCGAAAGAGAGGAACTTATTGTAAGTGGCTCTCATGGTGACTTCGCCGGAGAATTGGCTGAAATCGGTGTTAAGATTCAGAGAGGGTTGCAATGAAAATAACGAATTTTTTATCGGAATATTGCTATC
This sequence comes from Lepagella sp., assembly GCA_051872035.1. Classification (GTDB taxonomy): domain Bacteria; phylum Bacteroidota; class Bacteroidia; order Bacteroidales; family Muribaculaceae; genus Lepagella. Next base: position 8,049 of record JBJEDL010000020.1, on the reverse strand, counting down.
TGCGATGAAATATGCACGTCTTGGGAGTGTAGCTTGGAACTCTACGGTCTCCGAATCGGAGCCACCCTCGTCGCTCATAGTCACGGTGGGCTGCATGATATGGAGCACCGAGATTCCGACGGAGAACCACTTATGCTGGTAGTGGACACCGGCGGAGAGGTCGAAGACATTGCCCGAGACATCGGTGTTGGGGAGGTTGGGGTCGTCAGACTGGTGGAAGTCATCACCCTCGGGGATATAGATATCCTCCCCCTTGAACTTCGAGTTGTAGAAAGCGGGCTGCACGCCGACGCTCCATACACCCTTGAGAGCCTTGAACTTATAGCTGACCTGGACGCCTACTTCGAGGTTGCGGTAAAGACCGATCGACTCCTGGCTGAAGAGTGCTCCGACACCGAGGCGGCTCTTCTTATTGAGCTTGATCGGCATATCGGCAGTAGCCAGGAAATCCTTGGGGGCATTGTCTATGCCGAGCCACTGCAACTTGGCGCCGCCACGTATACGTATAAAATCGATATTGCCGGAGGTGGCGGGGTTGTAATATGTAGGGAGAGCCCAATATTGAGTGAACATGGCATCACCTTGCCCTCGTGCCGAGATGATCGACAGAGAGAGACAGAGCACACAGAGATGGAGTCTCAGGCGGCGTGTAAGTGATGATAAGACTTTGATCATTCGAAATAGAAAGTAATCATAAACATTTGCGACTTGACCTTGGTCAGAGACTGATTGATCTTTATCATCTCGACATCATCCTCGAGGTCAGGGCGGACATGTTGCAAAATATCGGTTAATCCGAAACAGAACTTGATTTCGGGATTGAACTTAAAGAATGGAAGATAGAAATCACAGCCGAAACCGACGGTGAGGTATGCATCGGCGGTGGTAAACTTCAGATAGTCGGAAGCCTTCTTACCGACATCGAAGGCACCCATAGCGCCGACAGTGACGTAAGGGCGTGCATTCTGCAGGCGGTCGCCCGAGATCTTGAGGTCGAGAGGGGTGATGACATACACACTCTTCACGCTTTGACGCCAAGTGAGGCCGGAATTGAAGTCTCTCATCTCCACATCCTTGAAACCGAACGAGATGCCGGGGGTGAAGCGGAGGTTGAGATACTTATGGAGGCGAAGGTCGGCAAGCACCTGAACATTGATGCCGGGGCTGCAATTTGGTGTTTCGACATACCACTGTTGCCCATCGGCAGTGACATTGCCATTATGGGTAAACTTCAGGTCTTGCATATTGAAGCCGATGGAGAAACCGAGGTGCCAGCGCTTGAGGTCGGCGTAAGGGCGATTGAGCACCTTATCATTATACTTAGCCGACGACTCGAAGGGCATCATAAGGGCACACAAGAGGAGTATCCCCGGCAGAAAGAGAGATGCAACACGAGTAATTGATATGTAGGAATTCACACGGTTCATTATAGAGTTAACGTGAGTAGAGGGGTGATTATTGAACTGAGATGAAAAAAATTAGGCTTTTGTCGGCAAAAAAAGTCAACAAAAGCCCATTTTATTTTAATGCATTCCCCGAATTGGGTCTAATCTGCAATTATTCGGATGTCAGGGAGATCACCAGCTGCCGCCGGCACCGCCGCCACCTGTAGCGCCACCGCCGAATCCGCCGAATCCGCCAAAACCGCCGAATCCGCCACCACCGCCGCCGCTATGACTGCCGGCGGCTATGCCTGCTGCTACAGCAGCTGCCGTGGGATCGGCTTGGCGCGGTATTTTGTAACGATCTCGATGTATATGATGACAGAAACGACACTCATATATTCGTTCGCCGACACCCTCCTGACGGATCGTGGGGCGTACGATTACCGTATCTCGAACCAAACACATCGCCACAGTGTGGCATGCCGGGCACTCGCTATACTTCTTCTGATTGGCGCGGAAAGCAAATCGCTCGATCTTGCCACATTTCGGACACTCCCAGACGTCGTAATCGACAGTCTGCAAGTTCTCCTCAAAATCTTGGGAATCATTGAGCCACATATTATCCTCCTTCTCCGAGAGGCGATGCATCTTCACGCCGCAAGAAGAGCAGCGAATGCTGCGAGTGCGACAGCGACGATAGATCATCAAGACGATCAGATAGAATATAAATCCCAAGCCGCAAGAGAGGATAGTGAGTCCTAAATACATGATCAACTGAGACTTCCAGTGAGAAGCCTTCTCATATTGGGTAAGCATACGTCGAGTGCGCTTAAGGTCTCGGAAGAAGCATACCACTATGACAACGAAGACCACGAGAGCCACCCCGGCGACAAGCCCCCAGAGTGGAGTCAGGTCGATCGGTTCGAGATCGGCAGATCCGGACTGCTTGGAACGCAACTCCTCAGCGGCGGCAGGATCGGCAAGAGCCCGGCTGATCATCGACACGACATCTGTCACCGCCTTATCGACATTATCCTCACGCATGGCGGGGATGATAGCCTTGTCGACAAGGTTGCGACAAGCCATATCGGTGAAGATACCCTCCATGCCATATCCGGTCATGATATAAGCCTGTCGCGATCCGGGAGAGATCATGATCAGCAGACCATTATCCTTATCCTTCTTGCCAATCTTCCAGGTGGAGAAGAGTTCTTCACACCATTCATTGGGGTCGGCATCGCCGATTTCAGCGGGGAGAACGATGGCAAGTTCTACGGTATACTTCTGATAGATCAGAAAGAGGGAATCCTCCATAGCCTTGCGAACATCGGGAGAGAGGAACCCGGAGGGGTCGCTGACCTGATGGGGGCGTCCCGAAGCATCGCGATATGGCATATCAGAGGGCGCCATGACCTGCGCCATGACCGCCAGCGAGAATATGCACAACGAAAATATAGCAAATAATTTCTTCATAGCATACGAGAGGAGGAGAGATGTTATTGGTTAATGGTTATAAGCGATTTAGACAGCGGGGAGGCTATGGCCGTTGAGTTTGCGATAGAGGTCGAGGGCATATACATCGGTCATGCCGGAGATATGATCGAGCACACCCTGGAGGCGATGATAGATCGACTCGGAGCGCACATCATATTGCTGCGGGATAATATTGAGCAGGAGGTTGGAATAATTTCGATCAGGATTGATCACCGCCTCTACGAGAGTCTGAAGCAGGAAGGAGATGATACGATTGCCTGCGAGTTCGATATCCACCACCATAGGGGCGTGATAGATGCGGCTGAAAGCGATCTTCGAGCACTCGCCATAAGCCTCCTTGAGATGGGGAGGGAGGCATTTAATGAGATTGTCATGGAAAGAGCCTCGTAAGATTTCCTCCTCATGCTCCATGAATGTATTGGCACATCCCTCGACAAGCACACCGACGACACCCGAGCGGAGATAAGCCACCTGTTCATTGGGATCGGTAAGGCTATCGACGACATTCTGCACATGGTCGTGGCGCTCGGCAGGGAAGAAATTGAGGAAAAGAGAACGCACCAACTCTGTGGAGAGGAGATGGAGCTTGTGGGCATCCTCGATATCCATGATTTGATAGCATATATCGTCGGCAGCCTCGAGGATATAGACCAAGGGATGGCGAGCGAATCGGTCGGTGTCGTGGCGGATGATGCCGAGCTGGTCGGCGACACGACAGAAGATGTCACGTTCGCTGCAAAAATAGCCGAACTTACCCTTGGCTCCGGCTTGGGAAGAGGCAAAGGGGTACTTCACGATAGAAGCGAGCGTGGAATAGGTCATAGCCATACCCCCCTGACGTCGCCCCTTAAACTGGTGGGTCAAGAGACGGAACGAATTGGCATTACCCTCAAAATGAACCAGATCAGCCCACTCCTCGAGAGAGAGGAACCGTTGCAACTCCGCGCCGGGACCTTCGCTGAAGAACGAAGAAATGGTCTTTTCGCCGGAATGTCCGAAGGGGGGATTGCCCAAATCATGGCAAAGGCAAGCCGCCGCCACGATGTCACGGATATCATCGAACTTCGATCCAAGTTGAGGGTCGGGGTACTTGCTACGAAGACGTATCGCCACCTCATGACCCAAAGAGCGCCCCACCGACGACACCTCGAGAGAGTGTGTAAGACGGTTGTGAACGAAGATGCTACCCGGCAGAGGGAAGACCTGCGTCTTATTTTGCAGACGACGGAAGGGGGAAGAGAAGATAAGACGGTCATAATCTCGCTGGAAGTCGGAGCGAGTATGATGGCGGTCGTCATGATAAGCCTCCATGCCGAGGCGCTTATCGCAGATAAGTTTGCCCCAGTCCATGATTTGATTATTTTCCATATCCATATATTTTGCGGAGTCTCAGAGTAGATCCTCCATGGTCGGGGAAATGCAACACCATAATATCGGGGTCTTGAAGTTGAGCCTTGATCTCGCCATGCAGAGGGGAGATGGAGGGGTCATACCACACGACATCATAGACCCCGGCGAAGAGTGTATCGGAGAGAGTTGCTTTGATCATGCCGGGGGACCAGAGAGCCGGATTCTTGGCGGCGCCGTCGAGGTATAGGAATATATACTTATCCTTCTGCCGCAGAGATGCCAAGATGTAATTTCCACCCATCCTCAGCGAGTTATCCTCGAGTTGGCGATCGAAGACACCCCAAACAGCCTCCATCGGGTCGGTAGAATGATTGATCCGAGAGAGGATGGCATCCACCCCACCGAAAGGAGAGCGCTCCCCAACTCCGGCTGAAGAGCGGGGATAAGAGAGAGCAACATAATCGAGAGACAGAGCCCCACCCGGCGCGACAAAAAAAGAGACCGAATCGGGGTCGAACTCCGGAATATATTTCGAGAAGAGTGTATCGTAACGGCGGGGTCCGCCGGCGAGGGAGAACGTGCCGTCTCGCCTCAGAAGCCGGAAAGAATTTTCGCCCGTAAAGTCATAATCATCCTTCACCTCTAAGCATGATGCGGATCCATCAAAATCCGCGGTCACCCTCAGCAGAGGTGGTATCAACTCATCGAGGCTATGATATTGTGAATGAAAAGAGATGCGGAGCGAATGAGACTGATTGGTCAGAATGATTCCCCAATCGGGGGAAATAGCACGCTTTTTGCGGCCAAGATTATCTTGATAGGTGTAAGTGCGGTCGCCGTCGGCATGCAGGTCTATGGCACGAAAGAGGAGAGAGAACTCACGACCCTCAGAGAGGGGGAGAGAACGAACAAGAGTGTCGGAAACAGAGCACTCCAAGAGGAGGGGAGCATGAGGGGCAAGAGTATCGGGAGCGAGATCGCCGAAACCTCTGACAGAGTTATAGAACGACTCAGCCGAGCATGGCTGAGTAAGGGAATGTAGCGAAGACTTGGCTTCAGCCGAAGAGGTAAGAGCGTTGAAAATACCGACCACGGCGAAGATCATAATTACGGAACCGATGATACGATTGATCAGCCACATCGACCGGAGATTGAAATGACTTCTCACCTTATCGACGAAGAAACTCACCACCCACCACCAAGAGAGGGCACCCACGATGATGAAGAGATAGCCTACCATATACTGCCAGAAATTGATCTCCGGGAGTTGGAAATTAAATCGGGCATATAGACCGATTATCAGGAAGATAATCAGGGGATTGGAGACGGTAAAGAGGAACCCGTTCAAGATATTGCGTTGAGGGGAGACTCGATTGGCGTCAGGCTTTCGCAGCGCACGAGTCGGGTTAGATCGAAAGAGATATAATCCGAAGAATATCAGGACTATACTGCCGATCAGAGTAATTGCATTTTGGTTTTCCTTCAGGAAATTTTCGATCAGGGAGAGACCGAAGCCTGTGAGCAGGCAATAGAACAGGTCGGATATAGCCGCGCCGACGCCGGTAAAGAATCCGGTGTAACGGCCCTTCTCGAGGGTGCGTTGGACGCAAAGGATGCCCACCGGGCCCATCGGAGCCGAGATAATGACACCGATAGCGAAACCGCGCCACAACATATAGAAAAGACCTTCGAGAAAACCCATGTCAAGAGAATTGAGGAAATGGTCAATAATTAATGATCAGATATCCGCCGTAGGCACCCTCGCGACATTCGAAACGACGGAGTCCCAACTTGTCGGCGAGTGCCGGACCCTCTATAGGACTACCACCCCGCTCCACGACATCATACATCGATCCGCAGACAGGGCAGACGGCGATGGGAAACAGATCAGACTTCTGCATCGAGAGTCTCACATCGGCACGTCGCTCCACGGGGCAAGCCAGATCGTAAGCCACCGGCACTCCCGCCTCGAGAGTGAAGGGGTTGGTGCCATTGACCAAGAGCACACCGCCATAACCGGTAGAGGTCTGCTCGGTATATGCGAAATTGGAGGGTTGCCTCAGCTCCTTGACAAAGATGCGATAATCGCCATAGCCGGCTACACCATACGTATTCCAAAGGCTGGCGGAGGTGAGATTGAGATATACCGGTATGGATGGTATCACATCATCATTGACCGAATTGCAACTATTCAAGAGCAATCCGGCCACGATCGATAGCAGGAGCGAACGGCAGAATATGGATGCTTTGTGAGACATCAAGCAAAAGGAATCTGACGAATCATATTAGCGAACTGGTCGACCATCGACTGGAGAGGGCCTTTGACCATCGGCTTGAGCATCATCGGGATCTGGATGTCGATTTGGACGAAGAACTCGCAAGCGCCATCATTTACCGGGATAATATTCATAGAGAGTGACATAGGCACCGGGGCGCCGACACCTTTGAGAGAGATGAGAGTAGGAGACTTCACCTCATCGAGTCGGAGAGTCAGATTGCCGGCGGGGCCTGCAGGGAAACTGATTGAATCAGCAGAGACCGACACCTGCTTGAGCATTTCGCGTTGCTGCTCAGGGATTTTATCATCGGGGACATTGGAGATAAGATCGCCGAGGCCCTCGAGGTTAGAGAGTTTATTGAACACAACATCGGCAGAATAGGGGATGCCGGTTTTATCACTTTTATATGTAGCCATATATGATATTAAGAATTAAAGAGAGGGAAGCGAACTTCCGCATGATGAGACAGAGGGAAGCAGACTTCCACGGAGTAAAAAGAGGGGATAGAGTGGATCAATCGTTGATCCAATTTGCGGGATCATTGTGCCACTCGCGGAGAGTAGGTTCTTGAGCCGGGTCGATGCTCTTGGCGTCGACAGCGGCCTCGACGAGTGTGGCGTAAGTGCAGAGAGGTAACATTTTGATGTCGGCATCTGCGAGACGCTTGACCGTTTTGGCGAACTGATAATCGAGCAGGCAGACGCCTCCGAGCAGATCGCAGGCGCTATCGCGTATCACCTCAGCGGCACGGAGGGAACCGCCGCCGGTGGCAACAATATCCTCGACGATGACCACCTTCTTATTAATCTGAAGGTCGCCTTCGATAAGATTCTCGAGACCATGATCTTTGGGAGAGGATCGAACATAAACGAAGGGGAGAGACAAGACGTCAGCCACGAGCATACCGAGGGGTATGGCAGCAGTAGAGACAGCGGCGATCACCTCAACATCGGGGAAAGCCTCGAGGACTACTCTCGACATCTCGACCTTTAAGAAATTACGCACGTCAACATAGGACAAAATGCGACGATCATCATTATAGATCGGAGAGTTCCATCCCGAGCCCCACACGAAAGGGAGATCCGGTTGGAATTTTACGGCACTGATTTCGAGCAATTTGTCAGCGAGAAGTCGATCCGGTTTTTTCATAAAACAACTAATGATAAAAAGGTTAAGCTAAAAATAGGCAGCGGCACAAAAAAGTGCCTACTACACATTGGAAAGCAAAATTAATGAAAAAAAGCGAGTTTTATAGACTAAATGCCAATAAAAATGATAAAAAAGGTAAAAAATGGCAAATTAGAGCGCGTTCCTTAAATTTTTGGGGTCGTAGAGGTCGTAGCCTTGAGTCGATTTTGATTACTTGCTGTAAGGAGCATACGCACGTATGTGACTGAAAGCAAGTGATCAAAAGCGGCCAAGGATACGAGACTAAGGTAACTTTACCCTACCTGTGAATAATGATATCGGGAAATTATCGTTTAACGTGTAGTATGATGTGAAGTGCTGTCAATGCTGTTGATAGCATTGGTGTGTCATAC
>JBJEDL010000019.1:0-35064 GCA_051872035.1 Lepagella sp. | reverse complement strand
AATTTAAAGTCAATTATTTACAAAAAAAATTGCGATTAACTCCTAAACTCCCGCTCTCGGTAGCCACCTTTATACATGCTCTGTTATGCAAAAATTCCTGTTTTATTGTATGCATTGACATCTTTTTTTTAATTTTTTTGCCTTTTTTCTTGCTTTTCCTCTTTTTTGATTGTAACTTTGCGTCCGTATGCGGTAATCCGATTGCCTCCACGGCTCCGTTTTATCTCTTACACCTATCTATTCAATCTGAAGTATAACCCCAAAAATAGCCTGCCTATAGCCCACGTTTACTCAAATCAAACCAACAATTAAGCATGGCAAAATCAACTATTCTCACTGACGAAATGCTCGTCAGAGAGTATGCTGAAGGTAACAACGATGCGTTCGATACCCTTCTCCGCCGTCATCAAGACCGCATTTATAGCTACATACTTCGGGTCATCAAAAACGAAGATGTCGCCAACGATATCTTTCAAGAGACTTTCGTTAAGGCTATTATGACTATCCGACAGGGACGTTATACCGAAAATGGTAAATTCCCCGCCTGGATTTCTCGTATCGCCCACAATCTTATCATTGATTATTACCGCCAAGAAAAGTCGGAAAACCTCCAAAGTGTCGACCTCACTGAAGTCGATATCCTCAATCGTCGTGACCTTTGCGAGGATACTATCGAAGATGTGATCATTACCGACCAGATCTTCGCTGATGTCAAATACCTTATAGAGGAGCTCCCCGACTTGCAAAAGGAGGTCCTAAAGATGAGATATTACCAAGGTCTAAGCTTCAAAGAAATAGCTGAACTCACCGGCGTAAGCATCAACACCGCCCTCGGCCGCATGCGCTACGCCATCCTAAACCTCCGCCGTATAGCCCACGACAAAGACATAATCCTAACAATATAACACTACCTCTCTCTCCTATTCCCACCCTCCCCATCTTTCCTCTCCATCCTCCCACATCAAGCCCGCCAATAGCGGGCTTTTCCTCTTTTCTTTTCAGTGGCGAGCGTAGCAGTTTGTCTTTGGGTGTTACTGCGTAGCCTTTTTTGTCTTCGGGTGGCGAGCGTAGCGAGCTTTTCCCTTTCACTCCTCGGCAGGCTTATAAAAGAATAAGGGAGTAAACTTAATTACTCCCTCATGATTCTTTTTGTTAATCACTTGACGTCGGCAGGTCCGCTTTCCTTTTTTATTGAGTCTTTCTGCGGTATCAGACCTCCCTTTGTTTTCTCTTCGCAGAGATCATTTCGCCCTTAAGATCGCCTACCTTCTAATCGCGTCTTAATTCACGATCATAGAACCTAACGCACACCCCTGTACGGTGACACATGTGCGGGCAAACTGCCGGATGAAATTGATCGTTGCTGCCTTCGGAGAATTGATGATGCTTATCCTTACATCTTCTGTTGATAAATTGGAGGAATCATTAACCATAGGCAATCTGTTTTATATTACATCTTTATAACGCAGATTACTCCCCCTTTATTATTATCTCACTCCCTTTTTTTATTTTTTTATTCTTTTTACACCCCCTTTTCCACCCTTTTTACACACATCCCAACCCCACTATTTGCTCCCCTCGTCTTTTTTATCATATCATTTTGCTCTTTTTTTACCCCGTTTTATATATCATTTGCAAGTTTTTTACTATTTTTGCAAATCTTATTTACTTTTTGTCAGCGACTATCTTCTTATCGTCGAGTCAGCCGCACTCTTTCCTCTCATCTCTCTCCTCCTCTCCACGCCGCGCTGCCGATATATGTCGCTACTCTTACTTTTTTACTTTATTTCTATGGAAGAAATTATCAAAGATGACGATCTCGTGAATGGTTCCGGTCTCAACTTCGTGGAACAAGAAATTGCCGACGACCTCGCCGCCGGCAAGAATGGTGGTAGACTCAACACCCGTTTCCCGCCCGAACCTAACGGCTATCTGCATATCGGCCACGCCAAGGCTTTCATCATGGACTTCGGCGCCGCTGAGAAGTTTGGCGGTACTTGCAACCTCCGCTTCGACGACACCAATCCCCAGAAGGAGGATACTGAATATGTCAACGCCATCATGGAGGATATCCATTGGCTCGGTTATGACTGGGGCGACCGCCTATATTATGCCAGCGATTATTTCCAGCAGCTCTTCGACCTCGCCATCCGTCTCATCAAGGAGGGCAAGGCTTACGTCGATGAGCAGTCTTCCGAGCAAATCGCTCAGCAGAAGGGCACTCCCACCACTCCCGGCACTAACTCCCCATATCGAGACCGCCCCATCGAGGAAAACCTCGACCTCTTCCTCCGTATGAACAAGGGCGAGTTTGACGAGGGTTCGATGGTGCTCCGTGCCAAAATCGATATGGCAAGCGACAATATGCACTTCCGCGATCCGATCATGTATCGCATCATCAAGACTCCACACTGGCGCACAGGCGACACCTGGAAGGTATACCCCATGTACGACTACGCCCATGGTCAGAGCGACTATTTCGAGGGCGTTACTCACTCCATCTGTACCCTCGAGTTCGTGCCTCACCGCCCACTCTACGAGTATTTCGTCAAGGAACTCGCCGATGAGTCTTACTGCCCTCGTCAGATCGAGTTCAACCGCCTCAACCTCACCTACACCGTGATGAGCAAACGTAAACTCCTCCAGCTCGTCAAGGAGGGGCTCGTGTCCGGTTGGGACGATCCTCGTATGCCAACACTCAAGGGCCTCCGCCGTCGCGGTTACACCCCCGAGTCTATCAAGGATTTCGTCGCACGTATCGGTTACACCCGTTATGAAGCTCTCAATCATATCGAACTCCTCGAACACTCTATCCGCGAAAACCTCAATAAGACTGCCACTCGCGTCAGCGTGGTCCAAAATCCGGTCAAACTCATCCTCGACAATTATCCTGCCGATCTCACCGAGACCATGACCATGGAGAATAACCCCGAGAACCCCGCAGAGGGCACTCACGAGATGCCTTTCTCCCGCGAACTCTGGATCGAACGCGAGGATTTCATGGAGAATCCACCCAAGAAGTTCTTCCGCCTATCTCCCGACAAGGAGGTGCGCCTCAAGGGTGCTTATATCATCAAATGCACCGGTGTCGTCAAGGATGAGAATGGCGAGATCACCGAGATCCACGCCACATACGATCCTGACACCCGTAGCGGCCTCCCGGGCTCCGATCGAAAGGTCAAGGGTACTCTCCATTGGGTGTCCGTGCCTACCGCCGTTGACGCCGAAATACGCGATTACGACCGCCTCTTCAGCGTCGAGAACCCCGGCGCTTACGATGGCGATTTCCGCGATCTGATCAATCCCGATTCTCTTAAGGTCAGAAACAATGTCAAGTTGGAGCCATGGCTCGCCGAGCGTATCAAAGCCGGCGACAATTACCAGTTCCAACGCCTCGGCTATTATGTCGTCGACCCCGACACGACTCCCTCCCACCCCGTCTTCAATAAGACCGTTGGCCTGAAAGACTCATGGGCCAAGATAGCCAATAAGTAAGAAAACTGCTAATAAATAAGCACAATAAAGACAAAAGAATCCCGCCGACCAAGTCAGCGGGATTCTTTTGTCTGCCACTTCGCGTAGCAGTTTGTCTTCGGGTGATACTGCGTAGCCTTTTGTCTTCGGGTGCGAGCGTAGCAGTTTGTCTTTGGGTGTTACTGCGTAGCCTTTTGTCTTCGGGTGCGAGCGTAGCAGTTTGTCTTCGGGTGTTACTGCGTAGCCTTTTGTCTTCGGGTGCGAGCGTAGCGAGTTTTTTCCCCGGCGTGTCTTTCTATCCCTTGACGAGACGTAGTGCTACCCAGCGTGAGTCGCTCACCAGACGCGTCTCTTCTCGCAGCCCATAGCGGCTCGCAGCCTCGGCGATCATCGCTATGTCCGTGTCATAGAACCCGCTCAGTAGCATCTCTCCTCCTCCCTTCAGTCGCGACGCATACCGGTCGATATCCCCCAAGATGATATTCCTATTGATATTGGCAAAGAGATAGTCTGCAGGCTCAAGACCCGATAGGGCAGTGGCATCGCCATGGATCAGATCCATCTTCACCCCGTTGAGCGTTACGTTCTCTTTTGCATTCTCGTAGGCTGCCTCATCGATCTCGATGCCGACAACACTCTCCGCTCCGCGCATCGCCGCCAAGATGCCCAAGATACCGGTGCCCGTGCCCATATCGATCACGCTCTTGCCTCTCATATCCAACTCGAGGATATGCTTCACCATCTGAGAGGTCGTGTCGTGATGACCCGTGCCGAAGGCCATCTTCGGATCGATTACTATGTCATATTCCGCATCCGGTACTTCCCGATGGAAGGTGGAGTGGATCACACATCTTCCCTCGATCAGGATAGGCTTGAAATAATTCTTCTCCCATTCTTCGTTCCAATCCTCTCCCTCTATCACTTCGCCGCTGATCTTAAAGTCTGCTTCCATCGGGAAGTCGGTCAGTGCCTCTTCGGCTATCTTTACCCCATCTCCCGCCTCTCGCTTGATATAGGCGGTGAGTCCCGTGCCATCCGGCTCAAATGATTCAAACCCTGCATCCGCCAGATAGGCCGCTGCAAGGTCTGTCTTATCTTCTGTGGCTTCCGCTACGTCGATCCTTACTCTATAATAGTCGTTCATCTTAGATCCTATAATAGTCGTTCTGCTTTTGTGTCTTTTGTTATTATTTCTTCCCCTTGATGAGACGATAGCCTTTCCTTACCACCCCTGCTACCGAGAGTCCCAACACTACATAGTCGAACGCCTTGAGCCCTCGCAATGCATTCCCGGCAAGCTTGCTGATAAGGGAGTATTTACCACTTCCCGACAGTGCCTTGTCGCCACTGCTACGGTGCGCCGGATTGAGCCCCTTGACCGATTCAAGCAGCTTCTCTTTGGCAAATTCCTTGCGTATCGCCAGTATAGCCCGCTGATAGCGCAGCTCTTCAATCGTATACCCCTCAAACACTGTGTCACTCGTCGTGACTGTGGATTGAGTCGTGACTTTTCCCTTGTTCATAGTTCGATCCCGTTTAGTGTTTCTTCTCTAAAAATACTTTGCTGATTACTCGCGATATCGGGTCGAGCAGCAACTGCTTGCGCAGCACCACGAATATCACCAATATTGCACTGATTACTCCCGCTGTGGCAAGATACGACAGCGCAGGACTCATCACACATTTGAACACCTCGCTCAGCGAGAGTGCCAACATGATCAGCACCACCATCCCCAAGAGCAGGATCACAAACCCTACTATCAGCAGACACAACAGTATCGTCAGCTTCTCTGCCAAGGTCATCTTGGCATATTCCACCTCCAATTCTGCCCATGTCTTCGCCTGATTGACTATGTTGCGGATCTCTTCTATTAGACTGATTTTCATCGCTATCTCTTCTTTTCGAAGTTATATTTAAAATGCCGGGTCAAAAGCCTATCTTTTGACCCGGCTCTGTAAAGTGTCTTGAAGTGGGCGCTATCTTGCCCTTTTACTCCAATTATTCTGCTGTCAACTCTGCTACAAGGGCATCTACCTCTTCGTCGGTTACCTTGATGCCTCGCTTGGTCAGCAAGTCGGTGATGCGCTTGCGTAGATCTGCTCCCTTTTCAGGGGTGAACAGTAGGGCCGCGCCACATCCTACGATTGCGCCACCCAAGAATGCTGATATTAGCGTTAGTGCTTTCATCTTGTCCATTGTCTTTGTTATTGGGTTTGTATTCCGGTTGCCGAGCTTATGCTCGCGCAAACATCTTATCCTGTTCTCTTAGGCTTCGAGCTGATCTTCGATCTCGTCTACAAGTTCATCCATCTTATCCTTCTTCAGACAGATCCCCTTATCTTTGAGGAGCTTCGCAATCTTGCTGCGTGTGTCTGAACCCTTCTCGGGAGCTACCAACAAGCCTATGGCTGCGCCGGCTATCGCACCGCTTAACACTGACAGAATTACATGAATCGGTTTCATCTTTTTCTCGTTTTTATGGTTATTATTTATGTTTTTTTCTCGTTTTGCCACCATGTTATGCCGTGAGCTTTTCTCCCGACAGGGGGTGGTGGCTTCTCCTTCATTCTTATTATATAACAATCCGGATAGCCTAAAAGATGTCGCTAACCCGATTTTTTAACCATTTTTATCTATTGTATGCCATCGGCATTACTCCCATCTGGCGCTCGTAGTCGGCGATACCCTCTTCGCTCAGCTCTACTGCCATCATCTCTCCACCGGGGGTGAGCATCTTGACATGTTCTGTGTCGATGAAGGTCATAAAGGGTATATCCTCCCCTTCGGCTGTCTTGTAGCTCCATGTCTGGGTCGGCTCGTCGAAGTCGAGTCGCAGACTCTCGCCGCTCGCTTCGTGGGTCACCGTATAGCCCTTGCCATCGCAGGCTATCAAGTAGCGTCCATGATCCGAGTCTATCACCTTCGTCGAGGCCTCCATAGGGTTGCTGCCGCTCCAGAACTCAATCGAGTTCACCACCAGAACATCTGCCAACGCGGTTACTTCATACACCGGCAAAATCCAGAAGGCGATGAACACCAGTTCGTTTACAAATTTCGACCCTATCGAGCGATTCCATTTCATCACCGATTTGGTCATCCCAAACGACCCGATACACGATGTGTAGAGCAAGGCACTCCCTGCTATCAGCAATGCCGATACGGCTATCTTGATCTTTTTCATATCTTTTTTGTTTCTCTTGTTTACTATTCGCTGTTTTTCATATTCTATATCTCACGAAATTAGCATTTTTTTTGCTTTCTACAAATATTTCTTCACTTTTTATTTCGTGATTTCTTAACTTTTATACCTTTTTAACCATCTTTGCGCATTATTATCCCCATTTCAGAGCTGATATACCCTTCGTTGCCGAGATAACTCAATGCCTCTCTGATCATCCCCTCCGGCGCTTTGATATCTTGCTCCAAGATGCGAATATCCACTCCCGATGGCTTCCCTTCAAGATATTCCCAGATCTTCCCTATCAACTCTTTGAGGCTGACTTTGCCGTTATCGCGCCGACTCCGGCACACGTCGCAGTGGCCGCAGCCGCTCTCACGCTCTTCGCCGAAGTATCTGATCATCCGGTTTTCTCGACATTCGTTGCGGTCGTAGGCATAGCTGAGCATTGCCTCTACTCGCTGACTCATCGTGGCGCGCCGATCTTCATAGATCTTCTTGCCAATCTCTATGTAGCGTGGCTCTTCGCGTGAGGTCGGCAGATAGATCAAGGGTATTCGGCTACGAGGTATGTAGCTCAATATCTTCATCCTCCCCAACTCTAAGAGCGATTCGTAGATCTCTCGCTCGCTGAGCTGAAGATTGCGTGCCAACGAACTCTCGTTGATGTTGACATATTCGGCGAAGAGCCCTGTGTAGGTGCGGAGGATTCCTGTCAGCACCCTCTCCGTGCGGGGGGGCACCCCATGCAGGTCGTATAGCTCATCTCGGTGGCAGGTCATCATCACTCGCGATCCCCGGTCTCCCTCTTCCAGATATTCCAGATAACCGGCCTGCTGCAGAAGATGGATCGCCGAGCGACATTGACGATCTTGATAGCCGAACGTGTCGCAAAATTTCTCAATGTCAAATTCCTTGAGAAGCCCATATCCCTCACCGAGCGACACGTTCAGCACGTTGCAGATTCGCTCGTAAATCTTGCGGATGATTGCCCGGTCGGGAAAGGATTCCGTGACTCGTCGCCTCATTAAGGCCTGATCGCGCTTAGAGGTCAACAGTACGGCATAACTAGTCTTCCCGTCTCGTCCGGCTCGACCCGCCTCTTGATAATATTCCTCCAAGCTCGGCGGCATGTCGTAGTGGATCACTACACGCACATCCGGCTTGTCGATGCCCATGCCGAAGGCGTTGGTCGCTACCATCACTCGAGTCTCTCCCATCTGCCAGGAGTTCTGCCGCTTCTCTTTCAGCTCATAGTCCAATCCGGCATGGTAGGCGGTAGCACTGATCCCCGCCGATGATAGATATTCCGAGATCTCTACAGTTCGCTTCCGACTCCTTACATATACTATCGAGCTCCCTTGCGTCCGACTTAAGATGTGAAATACTTCATAGATCTTCGTCTCCGCAGGTCGCACGATGTAGTTGATGTTGTCGCGTGTAAAACTCATCCGATAGACTGCCGGATCGCGCATCTCCAATTGCTCGCATATATCGCGAGCCACATCAGGCGTCGCTGTCGCTGTCAATGCCAGGATCGCTACGTCCGGCTTCACCTTGCGCAGCTTATTGATGTTCAGATATGCAGGCCGAAAGTCATAGCCCCACTGAGAGATGCAGTGTGCCTCATCCACCACGATCTGACTCACCTTGAGCCCTCGTAGCAGTGATATGAAGTTGTCATTGCGTAGGCGCTCGGGTGAAACGTAGAGAAATTTCGCTCCCCCGTTGATGAGCTTTTCCAAGGCTACCGTGTGTTCGTGACGGGTCATCCCTGAGTGGAAGGTCACCGCCTTGATGCGCCGACGCTTCAGATTGTCCACCTGGTCTTTCATCAGCGATATCAGCGGAGTCACCACTATCGTCACTCCATCCATCATCATCCCCGGCACCTGGAAGGTGATCGATTTCCCTCCCCCGGTGGGCATCAAGCCCAAGGTGTCACGACCCGACAGAGCTGAGGTGACTATCTCGCTCTGGAGGGGCCTGAAACTATCATAGCCCCAATAACGCCGCAGTGTCTCTAATGCATCCACCCGCGATATCCTCCTATCTCTTATTTCTTTGTCTCCGATGGACGTATGTCGCGGATCATCAACTGGATCGTGTCGATGTTGTTGCCATGCTTGGTCTGCTCTATGGTATAGCAGATGTCGATGGGCTTGTGGGAGTGGATATGCTCGAAATATTGTGCCATGTTGAAGGCTATCGCATTGATCACATGGCTCGTGCTGTCATCTTCAAGCTCTAATTTGATATGCTCCAAGTTCTTCCCCACAAGCTTGCTCGTGCCGAAGTCAAAAACATTCTTGCTGCAGAACACCGGCTTCTGATTGCTCGGCCCGTAGGGATTGAATTTCTTAAGCATCATCACCAATTCCGGCGTGATGTCGGCAAATTCTATCTCGGCGTCTATATCCAAGTGTGGCTCCAATTGATTGGGCAGTATGTGTGCCGAGACATATTCTTCGAAACGGCGTGTAAACTCTTTGATGTTCTCTTCTTTCATCGATAGCCCCACTGCGTAGGTGTGTCCTCCGAAGTTCTCCAAGAGATCACGTGTCGAGTTCACAGCAGCATAGATGTCGAATCCCTGCACCGAACGTGCCGAGCCGGTGGCGATGCCGTTAGATTGAGTCAGCACCACCGAGGGCTTGTAGTATAACTCGGTGAGTCGTGACGCCACTATGCCGATCACTCCCTTGTGCCAGTCTTTGCTGTAGATCACTATCGCTCTACGATCGTTCACATCGCGAACCTTCTCTTCGATCAGAGCATTCGCCTCTTCGGTGATCTTCTTATCGATCTCTTTGCGCTCGCGATTGTGCTGGTCGATATCTTTCCCCTTCTCGAAGGCCTCATGCAGGTCGCGACTTACCAAGAGATCTACCGTCTCCATACCGCTCTGCATGCGCCCCGAGGCGTTGATGCGTGGCCCTATCTTGAAGATCACTTCGCTTATCGTGATGTCTTTGTTCGTTAGCTTGCAGAGCCTGATGATGCTCCTCAGTCCCAAGTTGGGATTGGAGTTCAACCGCCGCAATCCATGCAACGCCATCACTCGGTTCTCGCCAACTATCGGCACTAAGTCCGACGCTATCGACACTGCCACCAGGTCGAGCATCGATTCCAATTCGTTGTGAATCCCCAGACCATTGCTCTGGGCGAAGGCCTGCATAAACTTAAATCCTACTCCACATCCACTCAAGTGAGTGCAGGGATAAGTCGTCCTCGGCATCTTCGGATTCAATATCGCTACTGCCGGCGGCAAAACTTCGTCGGGTACATGATGGTCGCAAATGATGAAGTCGATTCCCTTGCTCTTGGCGTAGGCTATCTCGTCGATCGCCTTGATGCCACAGTCCAACACGATGATCAGCTTTACCCCATTCTCGGCAGCATAGTCTATGCTCTTTACAGAGATCCCATATCCCTCGTCGTCGCGTGTCGGTATGTAGTATTCTACGTTCGAGTAGTAGTTCTGAAGGTATTTATAGACTAACGCCACCGCCGTCGTGCCATCCACATCATAGTCGCCATAGATCATTATCCGCTCTTTGGCTCCCATAGCCTTGTTCAGACGCGTCACTGCCTTGTCCATATCCGGCATCAAGAAGGGATCATGAAGAGCATTAAGCGACGGCGAAAAAAAGGATTCTGCTCCCTCCGGTGTCGACACACCGCGTCGCACCAGTAGCTCCGCCACCGGCATCATCCCGCCACATTTGCCAAGCATCTTCGTCGCCTCTTCTTTCTGTTGCAACGTCAGCGGCTGATAATTCCACTTGTTAATCATATATACTTTCCTCCATTTTGCAAATTTACTACTTTTTTGCGAATTTTTTACCCTTATTTGCCCAAAATATTTTCCTTTTTTATCCCTTTCCCCCAAAAAAATCGTGGCTCAGCCTGCCTTATCGTTCGTATACCTCCTGCCATGTCGGTCGAGTGCCACCGCAGAAATATAAATTAATTGAGTGCCACCGCAGAAATATAAATTGGTCGAGTCCCCACACCGAAATATAAATTGGTCGCGTGCCCCAGCCTATATATAAAAGAACTTGGGATCAACCATTACTGTCGATCCCAAGCCTGTTAGCGATAATCGTTTCGATGTTGTTAATCACGTGGAGCATACGAGACTCGAACTCGTCACCTCTTGACTGCCAGTCAAACGCTCTAGCCAGATGAGCTAATGCCCCTTCCGGGTGTCCGGCTTTTTTTACACCGGGTTCGTATTCCGAACTTACACCCATCCTTGTTTCCTTGCGCAAATTTACGACTTTTTTCGCTATTTCACAATTTTTATCTTATTTTTTTTATGTTTTACCCCACTTTTTTATCCTTCTTACCCATATTTACCCCTTTTTGAAGGCCTCTTACCGATTATTTGAAGGTGTCAGGGAGGTCGTTCTCGTAGAGCACCGTGTCGCCAGCTGTCATGATGCGACCAAGCAATGCCTGGGCCTCGCTGAAGCTGTCCACCACATGAAGCTTCTCTTCTGCCATACCCGTCGCGCGAATTCCTTCGACGATGGCGTCTCGATTGTATTCTCCCACCACGATCGCTATGTCGACATTCTTGCCGATATGCTTGCCGAACTCTTCATTCAGTCTGTATTGCTCTTCTCCAAGCTCGATCATGCCGGGTGTCACTATGATGCGCTTCCCTTCGGTGAAGTGTGATAATACCTCTACTGCCATCCGCGATCCGCTCGGATTCGAGTTGAAGGCATCGTCGAGGATCGTTACTCCGCCCCCCCGCTTGATGCTCAGTCGATGCTCTACCTGGTCGATCGACGCAACTGCATAGCGGATCTTCTCTTTCGATACTCCCAATTCTTGAGCCATAATCACTGCCGCCAAGAGGTCGGATACGTTACATTCGCCCAGAAGCTTGGTCTCTAATTCCAACTCTTCTCCTTCTCGGCTCACGATCTTGAAGGTCGTGCCTCGTGATGTGTATCGGATATCTTTCGCCACATAGTCACAACCCTCCGGACGGCTGATGCCATATCTGATCACGCGTGTGTTCGATACTTCGCGTCCCGCTATCTGCTCGAAGTCATTGTTGATCACCGCAAATCCATCACTCGGCATCGCGTCGACCAACTCAAATTTCGTGTCCCTAACATTCTCGATGCTCTTGAATGATTCCAAGTGCATCGGCCCGACTGCCGTCACGATGCCACAGGTCGGGTTCACGATCTCACATATCTCTTTGATGTCCCCTCGCTGCTTGGCGCCCATCTCGCATACGAAGATCTGATTGTAGGGCTTCATCTGCTCCCTGACTGTCCTTACCACTCCCATCGGCGTGTTGAACGACCCCGGAGTCATCAAGACATCATATTCTTCACTCAAAATGCGGGTCAAGTAGTGCTTGGTGCTCGTCTTACCATAACTGCCGGTGATGCCCACCACCTTTATGTCGGGCATCGACGCCAACATCCGCTTCGCATCATTGATATAGCCCTGCTGGATCCGATGCTCCACCGGTGTCAGTATCACATGCGATGCAATCATTATTGCCCAGGAGAAGATGTTGATCAGTGTAATCAATCCGATCGTCAAACCTGCGCCGGAGTATATGCCGTAGGTGCCTCCATCCGTAAGCCATGCCACTGCACCGACTCCTCCCAAGGAGAGTAACATCATCACCGAGTAGAGTCGCCACACACGCTTGGTCATCACCAAGGGCTTCTTATACTTGCGACGCGACAATAGCAACACCTTCACCAGTGCCACCACCGTCACCAATAGAGCTGCCAACGGTGTGATAATCAGCTGCGGCGCAAACAGCAAAAAGAAGCATGCCACATCCACCAGTCGCCATGCCCCCGAAATATTACCCCCGCGAAGCCAACGCCAGTACCGATCCGTCCGATAACTGTTCTGTTGAAACATCTGAAGGTCATATCGAAAATTATACACCATATAAACGGCGCATATCAAATACAATATAAAATAAGTATATTCCATCATAAAAAAGATTAAATCAGTTTGTCTTTGGGTGGTTCCGGCTCAGCTGCGACTCAGCTCTTCTTTAAAGAAGGTCTGTATCACCGACCTGAACCCGACCGGATTGTCCAAAAAGCTATAATGACCCGCATCCTCAAACACTACCAAGCCGGCATCCGGGATATGCTTCTCCATATACTTACCATCCGATAGAGGTGTGGCTGTGTCTTTCGCACCCCATATCAGTAGGGTAGAGGCCTTGATCTCCGGCATCACATGCTTCAAGTCTTGATTGATACATTTGCTCATCACAGCTCGCATCTTCGGCGTAGATGTGCGATAATCTGCACTCCCCGCTTTGCCTCGCCATCGGTCGATAAGCTCCTCGCCTCGCTTCTTCCCTAGTAATAGCGGCAGAAGTCGCTTCGCTGTCTTAAAGCTATACACCTTTATATAGTAGCGAAGACTGCGACGAGGCTTGATACCCGCACCATCCACCAGCACCATCTTCCGAACATCACTCCGTGATGCCATCAGCAGACCGATCCTCCCTCCGAAGGAATGACCAATCAAAATCGGTGAGGCGATGCCCAACCGGGCGCAAAACTGCTCCACCAAGTCGGTATACTCTTCGACACCCCACACACTCGGCGGTTCGTCGCTATTGCCATGTCCCGGCAGATCCAGGTTATACACCCGCATGCCTCGTTCCAAGATGGCGGCTATGCTCCGCACGGTCGTATGGTTACAGCCCCAACCATGCATCAGCACCACCGCCGATCCATCCTCCGGACCGGTCACATCATAATGCAACCGTACCCCACATATCTCAATATCCAGTTCCATACAAATAAATCAATAAAGAATCCCAAATCCAAAAGCCAAATCCCGGTCACATGAGCCCGGAATCCACGGCTTAGAGCCTTCGATTACCCATCCCAATGACTCCAGCTTACAAAATTACAAATTTTATCCCGATATCCCAATATTTTACCCCATATTTCATAACCACATCTGCGCCCTTCCCCCTTCACCCTCCGCCGGCTCCTTCATTGCCGGCTACACGCTTCCGCCGGCTTGGTTCTGTGTGAGAGCTTCAGCTCTCTTCCGAAAAGCGGGCGCCAGCCCGCTACATTCCTAACTCCTAACTCCTAATTCCTAATTCCTAATTCCTAACTCCTAATTCCTAACTCCTAATTCCTAATTCCTAATTTCTATCTCCTAATTCCTATCTCCTAATTCCTAACTCCTAATTCCTAATTCCTAATTCCTAATTCCTAATTCCTAATTCCTAACTCCTAACTCCTAACTCCTAATTCCTATCTCCTAATTCCTAACTCCTAATTCCTAACTCCTAATTCCTAATTTCTATCTCCTAATTCCTAACTCCTAATTCCTAATTCCTAATTCCTAACTCCTAACTCCTCCATTAGTGCTGCCCATTTCTGCGAGATTACTTCCATCCGATATTCTCGCTGCAGTTTCTCGTATGCTCGCCCTCCAAGCTCCTTCACCCTCGACTCGTCGCCCCAGAGCTCGACGATAGCCTCTTCCAAGGAGTCAACATTCGATGGTTCAAACAAAATCCCAATACTTTCTTGACCAGCCCCAATTATCTCTACAAATCCACCATGCGCCGGTCCGATCATCGGCTTGCCATATTCTGCCACTTCCAGGATGGTCATCGGAAAGCCTTCATACCATCGACTCGCCATCACAAAGAATTTTGAATTTTTATAAAATTCTGCCAACGATTCCCCCGACAAAAAACCGACCATCTCCACGTTGTCCGGAAGTGCATCTACAAGCTCCGGCTCGCGCACCGACCCCGCAAATTTAAAACGTATCTCCGGATGCCGACGTGCTACTTCGACGATCATATCCACCCCTTTCTCCCGACTGATCCGCCCACTATATGCCACATATCCCCCCAAGATTTCTCTCTCTCCTCTCTCCTTCTCACCCTTGGTCTCGATCGTATTCGAAATCACTACTATCTTCTCGGCCGGATAACCATAACTGATCAGCTTCTGACGCTGAAAGTCGGTGATGCAGGCAAACCGATCCACACAGCTCAGATAGTCTTTGCGCCAGCGTGACGCCGCATTGCGTAGTGCATATCCTATCGATTTCAGCATCGAGTGCTCGCAGTTATAGCGCACACATCCCCACTCGTTGTGCCTCTCACGACACAATTCGCAGGGTGCATTATCTCGCATAAATAGCCCCGTCGGACACATCAACCGAAAGTTGTGGATCGTCATAACCACCGGTATGCCCCGACGCTTACATTCCCACAATGCCGCCGGAGATATGAAAGGGTAGAGGTTGTGCACATTCACCACATCAGGCCGCTCTCGATCTAAAATACGCCCCATCTCTTTTACCCCCGACCGGGAATAGATACCCGACGCAAAACCGGCGATCTTCCCGCGAAGATTCTCGCGTGACCCGGCTGTGGTGCGACGATACTCCGCCACATCATATCCCAAGTCGCCATACATCCGAACCATGCGGTCCACCACCGCCTCTTCCCCCGAATACTTCCCATACTCATTATGTACAATCAAGATCTTCATCCGACAAAATCAATTTTATTTATATAAAGAAAGCCCAATACAACTCCCATCCCAAGCCCCAATAAGTCTCACCCGAGCTCTAATAAGAGCTCCCATCCAATTCCATCCGCTAAGTTACAATTTTTTTGCCGATTATCCAACCCGCCTCCCGGGTTACCACCCCACCCCTTCGCCGGCTTGGTTCTGCGCCAGAGCTTCAGCTCTCTTCCGAAAGCGGGCGCCTGCCCGCTACATTCCTCATTCCTCATTCCTCATTCCTAATTCCTAATTCCTAATTCCTAACTCCTCATTCCTAATTCCTAATTCCTAATTCCTAATTCCTAATTCCTATCTCCTAATTCTTAATTGATTTCACCTTTTTTTTGCGTATTTCGGAAAGTTTTTATAATTTAGTCTTTGTAAGTTATTTTATTCCTATGAATCCTACTGATCTGAAACGAAAACTCGCCTCTCTCTGGAAGAATACTTTCCACGATTCCGATGAGTTTATCTCATTGCTGTTCGATAATTATTTCAACCCTGAGCTGGCTGAATACGAGGAGGTTAATGGCGATGTTGTCTCCGGACTCATCGGCATCCCTTATAATTTCGGTAACGCCGAGTCACACCTCAAAGGACTTTACCTTTGCGGCCTCGCCACCTCTCCCCAGTTCCGATCAAGAGGTATTATGACCAAACTACTCTCTCGTATCAATGAGAAGGCAGCTTCTCTCGGGTTTGCTTTTACTTTCCTGATCCCCGCTGATGAGGATTTACGCAAGTTTTACCATGATCGCGATTATGTTAATGCATTCTATCGCGTTGTCGATAATTATACATCTTTGCATGATTTTAATCTCGATTTCGAGTCGGCTTTATTCGATAATAAGGAGAAGGTGGCTACCCTCAAACGTAAGTATTTTGCCACTCTCTCCACATCTCGACTCACTCCCGGAAGTTGTGACTCCGATTCCGTCGAGGGTATTAAAGCTATGATTCGTGCCATTGAAGATCAGCAAGGTGACCTCCAGATCATACATACCGATAAGGATATAGATATTATCATTCACGACTGCCTGATCTCCGGTGGCGAGATACATTACGTCACCAATTCTTCCGGCACGGTTACCGCTGTCGCTTTCGCCTCTGTGTCGGATGCTGTCGTCAGCGTCAACAAACTTTTCGCCACCGATGTCGCCAGCAAGTATAAGGTGCTCGACGCCGTTAAGAAAAATTGGCCCGACTATGCCATCCGACATTTCATCCCCTCGATCGAGTTGGATCAAAAGACTCTGTGGGCTCGTACATACGGCGCTTTCAAAAATGAACCTCAACAGTCGGGTAGTGCCTCCTCCATCAGTGAGTGCGTTTATTCTCTCGCTGCTCACGCCAAAGTCTATGGTATGGCTCGAATTCTCGACCTTTATGAGATTCTAAAATTTCAAGCCAACCTTAGGTCTGATCTAAAATATTCGATTCTCGTGAAATCATCGGATGTCTACACTTTCGACCAAATTTCAACCCGCGATGGGGTAGTGAAGGTCAAAAAGATCCCCGTTGACTCAATTTCCCTCGATCAGTCACTCGGCGTTATGCCCAAACGCGACATCTGTCAGATACTATTCCGTCGTCGCGACACTGACAACATGATAACCGAAGCCTTCGGCATCCCATCCATCAACGGAGCTATCTCCCTAATGTTAGACTAAGCCTCTGCTTGCACTAAAGACCTCCCTCCCGCCGCATTGTCCCACCGATTTTATCGGTGGGTCTTTTTTTTCGCGAGGCTTGGTTCTGTGAGAGAGCTTTAGATCTCCCTGAAATGCGGGCAAAGCCCGCGGTTTTTCTATTTCTTACTCGTTTTTGACCCTTTTATCTAATGGGTTATCTCGCTCTCTCATCGATAGTTATCCCTCTTTTGAGTCGTTTTTAACGCCCTGACGTTTCGATAGATCTCTCTGTTCGATAAATTATACGCAAATATCATACCCTCGACCGATATTTTCTTGTCGACCGGTTTTTGTCTCTCAAGGTAGGGGAGCGCTCCCTCGATACCTCGATTTGTCAATTTTGCAAATTGGTCAAATTGGGACATTTGATTTTTGCCTCCTCCCCATGTTTTCACCTGTTTGCATTTTCAAATGTGCAATTACGAATTATTTCACCTGTTTGTATTTATTGATTACATTTACGATTCGATTCTGCAAACAATAGACTCTCTTACAGTGTTGCAAATTGTGAATTTAGAATTACAAATTAACAATTATACGCTGTTTGAAATTGCAAAAATTGGTCGTTAACATTTATTTACACACCATCTATATAACTGAAAATAAATGATATACGCTAAAACATTAAAGTGCTTTTTAAGAAAATGATGTATTTTATACCCGGCTGCTATGTCTTGATTACGGCCTATAGCTCTTCTATATCTATATAAGGAAGTTAGTGAAATTCCCTTATATATTTCTTTAAGGATTTTCCGTCAGGATTGAAAACAGATGTGATCTCTCGATTTTTACCTTTTCTATTTGCAATTATTTGTTTTTGTGAATATACATTTGTAATTTACAAATTAAAATGTTATCTTTGTAATCGCAATTACAAACCTAAATTTTGCTTATGGATGTCGATAATGTAGCAATTCGTCTAAAAGGGTTCATCGAGTCTCGTGGCTTGACACATTCGCAGTTTGCCGATAAGTGCTCTATCCCCCGCCCTACTCTCTCGCAGCTGATGAGCGGGCGAAATAAGAAGGTGAGCGATTTGGTGGTCGGGCAGATCCACAAGGCCTTCCCTGAGCTCTCGGTGCTCTGGCTTCTCTTCGGCGAGGGTGACATGATCGATGATGTCTCGAACTCGACGCCGAATGTCGGCGAAAAGTCTCTTTTTGACGATGAGATTCCGGAATTATCGGGTGTCTCCTCGTCAAATACATCTCGTTCGAACGTCAGCGCCTTAAATACCCCCTCTTCAGCTGTTCAAAATGCTGATTACAAACGAGTTGATTACGAATTGAAAATATCCGAATTACAAAAGCAAATAGATAAATTACGCGCTAATCCGCGTAAAGTTTCTCATATTACCGTCTATTATGACGATTCTACCTTCGAAACCTTCTATCCCCAGGCCAGATAGGAGGTTATCTGAAATTTTTTCTCTCTCCTCCACTTGATGTCAGCTTGGTTCTTGAGTGAGTGCTTTAGATCTCCCCTTCGCCGCTACCGGATCAGTTTCTTGAGGTTTCAGCTGATTCACTCTCGATGTCGACATCAATATTTTTGTTCTTTTTGGTACTTTTTGAAAATTAAAAACCAATATATACCATGCTTAAAAATTCATATATAACTAAATTCTTTTCAAATCTTGCAGATGTTATAATAGTACCAATATTAGTAATATTATTGTGCAATATTGATGCTGCCGCTCAGGAGGCTATTCGTCCCGCTTCTGAGGATTTTGCTTCGCCGGTGGTCGACCAATCCACCGGTTCTGCCACCTTCTCTCTGCTTGCTCGCAACGCTTCTTCTGTTTCTCTTATTGGCAATATCTTGCGCAATCAGTTTGCCCTCGATTCTCTCGGGAATAAAGTGCATATTAATGAATTGAAAATGAATAATAATGAGGGCGTCTGGAGCGTTACTATTCCCTCTCTTCTGCCTGATATTTATTGCTATAAGTTTGTCGTCGATGGCGTCGAAACCCTCGATCCTCGCAATTCATACACCATACGCGATGTGAAGTCGGTGTCGAGTGTCTGCTTTGTTGCCGGTGAGATCGCTGATCTTTATGAAACGCAAAATGTGCCTCACGGCTCTCTTCGTTATATGTGGTATCATTCCGCTTTCCGCGACACGGATCGCCGTCTGATGGTCTATACACCTGCCGGATATGAAGCGTCTGATCGTCGTTACCCTGTTCTCTATCTCCTCCATGGCATGGGTGGCGATGAAACTGCCTGGGTCACTCAGGGTCATGCTGATAGAATCTTGGACAACCTGATAGCAGCCGGCAAGGCGATGGAGATGATCGTTGTTACTCCTAATGGCAATATGTCAAGAGATGCTGCTCCGGGTGACGACATCCTTGGCTACAGCTCCCAACCTGAGTTTTACCTCCCCAACACTATGGATGGGGTGTATGAGGAATATTTCCAAGAGATCGTTGATTTTGTTGATGCCAATTTCCGCACTATTTCGTCGCGCGAGGGTCGCGCTATTGCCGGTCTGTCGATGGGTGGGTTTCATTCCATGATGATCTCGATCAATTACCCTGACCTATTCGGGGCTGTGGGTATGTTTTCTCCCGCAGTCATACCGACGGAGTTTGTCAAGATTCTCCCCGATGTATATATCGAGCATTTCGAGAAAATCAAGGCGCTGAGCGATCGTGGTCTCAACCCCTTTGTCATGATGATAGGACGTGAGGACTTCCTTTACAATTCCAACACAGACTTCCGTGCCCGTTTGGACTCTATGGGTATTTCCTACACTTATATTGAGTCGGATGGTGGTCACGAATGGAGCAATTGGCGTCGCTACCTCTCCGATTTCCTCCCCCTCCTCTTCAAATAAGCCTTGATGTTCAATTAAATTTTCTTGTTCAATTAATCACTTCTGTTCAAATAAAAAAAGGAGGCTCTTGCCTCCTTTTTTATTTCCTCCTATCATATCCCGTTCTCTTGTATGTTATTTTGAAGGCTTGGTTGCGCCGATCGCTCTGAGTCTTTCTGTCATCTTTGCCTCTTGCGGATTGTCGCATGGATGCCAGAATTCTATCCCCTCTATTCCGTCAGGTAGGTATTGTTGTTCTACGTAGTGATTTGCATAATCATGCGCATATTTATAACCCTCGTGGTAGCCTAATTCTTTCATCAGTTGAGTGGGGGCATTCCGCAAATGCAGCGGCACCGGCAGGTTGCCGGTCTCTCTTACCTTCTCTAACGCGGCGTCGATGGCCATGTAGGCACTGTTGCTCTTGGGGGAATTTGCCAAGTAGATGGCACATTCGGAAAGTATTATTCTTCCCTCCGGCCAACCTATTTTTGACAATGCGTCAAATGTGGCATTTGCCAGCAGTAGGGCGTTGGGATTGGCCAGTCCGATATCTTCGGCGGCGAGTATCACCAATCGGCGTGCGATAAATTTCGGGTCTTCACCCCCTGCCACCATTCGTGCCAACCAATAGACTGCGGCTTGCGGGTTGCTCCCCCTCACCGACTTGATGAATGCCGAGATGATATCGTAGTGCATCTCTCCATTGCGGTCGTATGCCGCAGGATTTTCTTGAAGACTCTCGGTCACCCTCTCGTCGCTGATCACCATCTTCTCCCCTTCGGGGGTCGACTGTTCGATCAAATCGAGTATGTTGAGGAGTTTGCGTGCATCCCCTCCCGCATAGCGGTAGAGTGCCGTCGTTTCTGCCACCTCCACCTCTCTGCTCGATAGTATCTCATCCTTGCTCACTGCTCGCTCCAAGAGCTGCTTCATTCCTTCGCTATCCAAGGATTTCAACGTATATACCTGTGCTCGAGAGAGTAATGGCCTGATTACCTCAAACGATGGATTTTCCGTCGTCGCACCGATCAGCGTCACCACCCCCTTCTCCACAGCCCCCAGAAGCGAGTCTTGTTGCGACTTGTTGAAGCGATGGATCTCATCGATGAAGAGTATCGGCCTTCCCTTGGTGAAGAGACTTCGGCTGTCGGCCTCGGCACGCTCCAAGGTTTCCCTCACATCCTTCACCCCCGACGTCACTGCCGACAGGGTGTAGAAGGGGGATTCGGTGCAGTTTGCCACAATCTTCGCCAAGGTGGTCTTCCCCACTCCCGGTGGTCCCCACAATATGAAGGAGTTGACATGTCCCGCTTCGATCATCTTGCGGATTATGCCATTTTCCCCCACCAAATGCTCTTGCCCGATATAATCCTCAAGTGTGGCGGGACGCAACCTCTCTGCCAAGGGTATATTCCTGATATTCATCTCGTTTAGATCAATTTCCGGTTGTTCTTATCGTCTCTTCAGTATCTCGATGATTTCGTTGAGGTCGACCTCTGCCAATGTACCGACTATCCGGTCGCTATAGGGGGCGATGCGTTCCGCCGGAAGGGTGGTGGTGAGCCCCACCACGTATGCTCCCGCCGATTGTCCCGCCTTGACACCCTGTGCCGAGTCTTCAAACACTACACAGTTCTTCGGCGCCACACCGATCTTCTTCGCCCCGAGCAGATATCCCTCCGGATCGGGCTTCGAGCGACTGATGTCGTTGGCGGTGATGATATGCGCAAAGTGACTCTCCAAGTTGGGAAGCTCTTCGCGTAGATGCTTCATCTTCAGATTGTTGCTGCTGGTCACAAGCACGGCATCGATGCCCCGCTCATTGAGCGCACGAAGCATCTCGGCTGCCCCCGGCAGCATCTCATAGCGCATCTGCTGCTCTTGCTCATTCAGCATATCGATCACTGCCCCATGCAGTGACTCGGGATAATGGCTCGTCAGGATCTCCGGAAGTGTCTGACCCTTGATCTTGATGGCGAAATTTTCCACTCCGGTGGGGTAGCGCCGGTCGATCTCGCTCCAAATGCGAGTATACTCACGCTCGCTGTCGATCAGCACACCATCCAAGTCAAACAAGACCCCGATCTTGATATTATCATTACATTCTGTCATATCTCTGTCTTTTCAAAATCGAAGCTCCAATCGAAGCCCCATATCTATCTAACGCCAATTCTCCCCTAAAAGTATTTAGAGCACGTTCTTATGCCCTCTTATCTCCTCTTATGCCATGTTAATTTGCTTTTCTCCCAAATTGTTGGTAAATTTGTAGTTCATTAGCCAAGTCGGCTTATTTTTACGCCTGATATCGTGTTTAAGGATATATCTCTACGCATCTCTCCACGTCTGGCTGCCTCCCGAGCGGATCTGCTTGCCGAGGCTGCCCGTGTCGCTCGTGTTTCTCCCCGTGAGATCCACGACCTCTGCATCGTGCGCCGTTCGGTCGACGCGCGCAAGCACCCTGTGATGCTTAATCTATCCCTTCGCCTCGCTTTGGGCGATGACCGCCGGGTGGCTCCTATCATCTCTCCCCTCTCTTTCTCTTCCGTTCCCGCCGATGCCCCGGTTATCATCATCGTCGGCGCCGGCCCCGCCGGTCTTTTCGCCGCCCTCAAGGCGATTACCCTCGGTTTGCGCCCTATCATCTTCGAACGTGGCCGCGATGTTGACTCCCGTCGTCGTGACCTGGCGCAGATCTCCCGCCAAGGTGTCATCAACCCTGTCTCCAATTATTGCTTCGGTGAGGGGGGCGCAGGTGCTTATAGCGATGGTAAACTCTTCACTCGCAGCAAGAAACGCGGTTCGGTAGAGGAGGTCCTCCAGATTTTCGTGCAGCATGGCGTCGACCCTTCGATTCTGGTTGATGCCCATCCTCATATCGGCAGCGATCGCCTCCCGCATATCATCAAGAATATCCGCCATACCATCATCTCTTGTGGCGGTGAAGTGCATTTCGAGGCACATGTCGACGACATTATCATAGAAGATGGCAAAGCTGTCGGCGTCGTTGTGGCCGGTACTACTCATCGTGCCGACGCTCTCATCCTCGCCACCGGACATTCTGCCCACGATACCTTCCGCACGCTCCATCAGCGCGGTGTCGCTCTCAGCGCCAAGGGTATCGCCGTCGGTGTACGACTTGAGCACCCGCAGCATCTCATCGACTGCATCCAGTATCACAATAAGGCGGGACGTGGCGAATATCTCCCCGCCGCCGAGTATGCTTTCGTCACCCAAGCCGACGGACGTGGCGTCTATTCTTTCTGTATGTGTCCCGGCGGGGTGGTGGTGCCCGCTGCTGCCGCCGATGGTGAACTCGTGGTCAACGGCATGTCGGCTTCAGCTCGTGCCGGCCGTTTCGCCAATTCCGGTATGGTGGTCGAGATACGCCCCGGAGATTTCCCCGAGTTTGCCGATAAGGGTCCCCTCGAGATGCTCGCCCTCCAGGAGTGGCTCGAACGCCGTTTCTTCGATGCGGCAGACCATACGATCGTCGCCCCGGCTCAACGTATGCTCGATTTCGTAGAGGGTAGATTATCCTCCACCCTCCCTGCCACCTCCTACGCCCCCGGCATCCGCTCTGCCGATTTCAATTCTCTCCTTCCCCCTTTCATAGCCTCGCGTCTCGCCGCCGGATTCCGCGAGTTCGGCAGAAAGGCTCGGGGATTCCTCACCAACGATGCCACCATGATCGGCCTCGAGTCGCGAACATCCTCTCCCATACGTGTCGACCGCGACAATGTCTCTCTCTGCTCGTGCAATATCGCCCACCTTTTCCCCGCAGGCGAAGGCGCCGGATATGCCGGAGGTATCGTCTCTGCCGCCATCGACGGTATGCGCTGCGCTCAAGCCGCCCAATTAACTCTAACATCTAACCCTAACCAAGGATAATGACAATACTTAATATAGAAACTTCAGGCAAGATCTGCTCTGTGGCGATCACCATCGATGGTCAGCTCGAGATGCAACTCGACGACTCCGAGGGTATGCAGCATGCCAATAAATTGGCTCCCTTCGTCGACCGCTGTATGCAGGAGCTGACACGCCGCGAGATTCCTCTCGATGCTGTGGCTGTCAGCATCGGCCCCGGCAGTTACACCGGACTTCGCATCGGCCTCTCTCTCGCCAAGGGGCTCGCCTTCAGCCTCGGCATCCCACTGATCGGTGTCGATACACTCAAGATACTCGCCGTTAAGGCTATGTTCCGTTCGATGGACTGGACTGCCGAGGAGATCCTCGTCCCTATGATCGACGCCCGTCGTATGGAGGTGTTCACAGCCCCCTACGATTTCTCGCTTCGTCCATTAGCCGAGCCGGGGCCTATGATCCTCGATGCCGACTCTTTCCGAGACCTCCTCGACGCCGGCCGTCATCTCTATTTCTTCGGCGATGGCGCTGAGAAGGCTAAGGAGGTTATCTCTCACCCCAACGCTCACTGGATCGATGGTCTCCTCCCTCAAGCCAAGGATATGCTCGCCCTCTCCGAACTCGCTTTCCGTCGCCAAGAGTTCATCGACATCGCATACTCCACTCCTCAATATCTTAAAGCTTATCAGACCACTAAGCCCAAAAATTCGGTGCTCGGTCGCTAACCCCAACCCTATAGATTATGCTTCCTTATAACACTGATATGGAACCGGTGCTTCTGCCGGAGTTCGGACGCAATATCCAGCGTCTCGTAGATTATTGTGTCACCATTCCCGACCGCGAGGAGCGTACTGCATGCGCTTACGCCATCGCTGACACCATGGCGGGGCTTTTCCCCGATCTCGTCGGCGTGAACCAAGACTATTCCAAGATCTGGGACCAGATCAACATCATGTCGCGTTTCGAACTCGACATCGATTTCCCCTGCGAGGTGATCACCGCCGAGAAAATGAACCCTACCCCCAACCCTCTCCCTTACGGATCTTCTTCTATCCGATTCCGCCATTATGGCAAGAACATCGAGAAGATGATCGCCGTCGTGGCTGACCTCGAAGATGGCGAGGAGAAAGACCTCCTCATCTCCATGATAGCCCACCACATGAAGAAACTCATGATGCAACATAACAAGGAGGGTGTCGACGATGCCAAGATCCTCCGTGATCTCGCCCTCTATTCCGACGGCAAGATCCAACTCGACCCCGATACCTACCTCCTCCACGAGTTCAAAGAGATCCCGCAACCCACGCAGTCGCGTAGCAAAAAGAAAAAAAGAAAATGAGCAGCTTTATTGTCGAGGGTGGTCACCCCCTAAGTGGCGAAATTCGTATCAAGGGAGCCAAAAATGAGGCTCTCGAAGTAATCTGTGCCGTGCTCCTCACCCCCGAGAAGGTGGTTATCTCCAACCTCCCTCAGATCTCCGACGTGCGAAACCTCATCTCTCTACTCGCTGATATGGGCGTGAAAGTGAACTATCTTTCACCCTCCGAGGTGGAGTTCCAGGCTGACTGTGTCGACCTCTCTTATATCCTCAGCGAGGAGTATCGCCGCAAGTCTGCCGCTTTGCGCGGATCGGTGATGGTGATGGGGCCGCTGTTAGCCCGCTTCGGCAAGGCTCTCATGCCTCGTCCGGGGGGCGACAAGATCGGCCGTCGCCGTCTCGACACCCATTTCATCGGTTTTCAGAACCTCGGGGCTACTTTCTCTTACGCCTCCGATTCTCACACCTACACCATCTCGGCTCCCACCGAGGGGCTCAAGGGGTGCTATATGCTCCTCGATGAGGCTTCGGTCACCGGCACCGCCAATATCGTCATGGCGGCCGTGTTGGCGCGTGGTGTCACCACCATTTATAATGCCGCATGCGAACCTTACATCCAGCAGCTCTGCCGCATGCTCGTGCGCATGGGCGCTCGTATCGAGGGTATCGGCTCCAACCTCCTTACCATCACCGGCGTCGATTCCCTCGGAGGTACTCACCATACCCTCCTCCCAGACATGATCGAAGTCGGCAGCTTTATCGGTATGGCTGCCATGACCGGTTCAAACCTCCTCCTCAAGGATGTAGGCATCAACGACCTCGGCATGCTCCCCTCCGCTTTCCAACGCATCGGAATAAACCTCGATATCGAGGGCAATGACATTCGCATCAACCAGAAGGAGATATATCAGATCGAGGAGTTCATCGATGGCTCCATCATGACCATCGCCGACGCCCCTTGGCCCGGACTCTCCCCCGACCTCCTCAGCATCTTCCTCGTTGTCGCCACCCAAGCCAAGGGCTCGCTCATCATCCATCAGAAGATGTTCGAAAGCCGTCTCTTCTTCGTCGATAAGTTGCTCGACATGGGGGCGAGGGTAGTGCTCTGCGATCCCCACCGCGCTGTCGTGATCGGTGCCGGCAAGTTCAACGCTCTC
Organism: Lepagella sp.; assembly: GCA_051872035.1. Taxonomy (GTDB): domain Bacteria; phylum Bacteroidota; class Bacteroidia; order Bacteroidales; family Muribaculaceae; genus Lepagella. The sequence continues at coordinate 8,997 of JBJEDL010000019.1, read as the reverse complement.
CGCGCCACAGACATGGTGTCGCCCGATATCCGTGCCGGTATCGCCATGCTCATCGCTGCTCTCGGTGCCAAAGGAACCAGCCGCATACAAAACATCAACCAGATCGACCGCGGCTACGAAGATATTGAAGGCCGCCTGAACAATCTCGGCGCCAAAATCCTTAGAGTAGACTGATCTATCCCTTTTTAGCTCATCCTTTCTAACCCGATAAGTCAATTTATGATAAAACGTGAAGATCTAATAGAAATTGGGGAGTTCATCAAAACTCACGGCATCTTAGGAGAAATGACTACGCTCCTCGATGTCGACGAAGATTTCGTCAGTGATGGCTGCCCTTTCATCGTCGATATAGATGGAATTTTCGTTCCTTTCTTCGCCGACTCCATGCGTTCCAGATCGGCTCACTCTTCCCTCATCCATTTACAGGGTGTCAAAACCGATGTCGACGCCAAGCATTTCGTCGGCAAAACCATATACGCCCGTCGTAGCGACCTCCTCAAGTATTGGGATGAGGAGGAGATCGAGGAACAAGACGACCTCGTCGGTTATTCCATAGTTGACACAAAACTCGGTTCGATCGGTGAAATCGTCGATATCGAAGACTCCACTGCCAATGTCCTCTTCTTGGTTAAAGCCCCTTCCGGTGAGGCCATTTACATCCCGGCTGTCGATGAGTTCGTCGTCGACATCGATGCCGAAAACCGCATCATTACCCTCAATCTCCCCGATGGCCTGGTCGATTTAAACGATTGATATCTTTTAATGTCTAAATAGTATGAGTGAGTTTCAACCTTTCGACGAGCAGGATGCTATAGAATACATCCGCGCCATGATACCTCGTGACATCGCCATCCGCATCGATGACGATGATATCCTGTTTGTGATCGACCATGTTTGGGACTGGTATGAACAGCATGGATTCCTCGATATCTCACTCGACGACGCCGACGACCCCGAAGTCGACCCCGACGCTATCGTCGAATATGTCCAAAAATTCGTGGCTCGACGTCGCAACCTCTCCATCACCCCGGAGGATGTCAAACCTATTGTTTTAGCCCAACTCGATTATGAACGCTCTCTCGAAGATTTTTAAATTATATATACCCCTCTCCCTCGCCGTGATTTGCGCCGCTAATGCCGACGCCCAACACCGTGTCACCTACAAAGTCGAGGGTGGCAAAGTGCTTAGTTCCGAACAAGCCCCCGAGCAGAATGATTCCCCGGCTGCCGACAATACCACAAAGGCTGCCGCTGAAGGTGTCGACCTCGATGAACTCGAGTTCATCGAGATGGTCAACTCCGTTTCTCTCGATGAGAAGTCGGCTACCTTGATCCGCAAATTCCAAGAAAAGGAGGGGAGAAATCGTCTCTACAACACCGTCTACAATGCCAAGAACAATTGCATGGTAGAGACCTATCGCAATAAGGAGGTGCTCCTGATCACCATCCCGGCATCCCTGCTCTTCGCACCCAACGACACCATCCTCCGCAGTGACGCAACTAAATTCTTGGCGCCTATCAAGCGCTATCTCAAGGATCCCGATATGTACAGAGTCCTGATGGTGATGCACACCGACAACACCGGTTCGCAGGCATATCGCGACCATATCACCGAGGCCCGCATCGGCGCCATCGCCGACTGGTATGAATCGCAAAACGACTGCGACACATCCTTCCTATTCCCCTACGCCTTCGGCGACGATATGCCCCTCAAAGAAAACAACACCATGGCCAATCGCCACGCCAACCGCCGCCTCGAGATATACCTCGTCCCCGGCAAAAAAATGCTATCCCAAGCCAAAAAAGGCCGCATCGTCTTCTAAAAAAAGAAAAATTTTATGGGATATAATACTCCCTAAAAATCGAACCGGACAGGAATGCAAGAATAACCCTACAAAAACGGTGTAGAAATATGGATAACAATATGAAGCGACCTGATATCGGGTTCGTGTGGCGAATCACCGACGATGTGCTTCGCGATACTTTCAAAAAGAATGAAATTGGCGAGGTGATGCTCCCTTTCGTTGTAATCCGTCGCATCGACTCTATCCTTGCTCCGGTCAACGATAAGGTGCTCGCTGCTTACACCAATTTCAAAGATAAGGTTGCCGATGTCAAACTCGACCCTATTCTCCGCAAAGCCACCGGTGGTATGAAGTTCTATAACACTTCCCACCACACTCTGATTTCGCTCATTGACGATCCGAAAAACATAGGAATCAATTTCGATAACTATCTCAATGGTTTCTCGCCTGAAGTCAAGGAAATTCTTCGCAATTTCCAGTTTGATAAAGTTGTGGCTCGCCTAAAACGTAACGGTCTCCTTTATCAAATGATTCAGGCTATCGCTAACCTCGATTTCTCTCCCGAGAAATACGACAACCACGATATGGGATACATCTTCGAGGAACTTATCCGCATCTCAAACGAACAGAGCAACGAAACTGCCGGTGAACACTTCACCCCTCGCGACGTTATCCGTCTGATGTCGGCAATTCTCTTTACTCCCGACAAAGCTGATCTCAACCGTCGCGGCATAATCCGTACTATCTTTGACCCTACTTGCGGCACCGGTGGTATGGTAAACCTCGGCAAGCAGTTTATACACGATATGTGCGATGCCGACTCTCAGCCAACCATTCAGACTTTCGGGCAAGAACTCAACGAGCAGTCTTACGCTATCGCAAAATCTGAAGCACTTATCACCGGTGAAGATGCTCGCAATATCCGCCTCGGCAACTCGCTTAGCAATGACCAATTTACCTCCAACCGTTTCCATTATATCATGGCTAATCCCCCTTATGGTGTAACATGGAAGAAAGATCAGGCTTTTGTGCTCAACGAGAGCCTTGACCCCAACGGTCGCTTCTATGCAGGTACACCCCGCATCTCCAAGGTCAGTTGCTCTTTCTCCAGCACATGATTTCAAAAATGGAGCCGGACGGCGCTCGCATCGCGGTTGTTACCAACGGATCTCCTCTTTTCAGTGGCGCTGCCGGTAGCGGCGAAAGCAATATCCGTAAGTGGATTATCGAAAACGATTGGCTCGAAGCCATTGTGGCTCTGCCCAACGACCTCTTCTACAACACCGGCATTGCCACCTACATCTGGTTCTTGACCAACCACAAATCGCCCGAGCGTCGTGGCAAAGTCCAGCTCATCAATGCCGCCGAGATATTCCACCCTGCCAAGAAAAGCCTCGGCAGCAAGCGCAACGACATCCTCCCCTACGACATCGACCGCATCCTCGCTCTCTATCTAAACTTTGAGGAGAATGACAACTGCCGCATCTATCCCAACAAATTCTTCGGCAGTTATGAACTCACTGTTTGCCAGCCAAAGCGCGACGAGAATGGCAACATCATCACCAAGCGTGGAGGCGTTAAGGAGGTTGGCAAGACCGATACCGAGTCTATCGCTATCGGCACTGACTGGAAGAAGTATTTCGCCGAAGAAGTACTGCCGCATATCGACCCCGAATCCTGGATTGACATCTCCAAAACTAAAATCAGTTACGAGATAAATTTCTCACGCTATTTCTACCGCCACGAGAGCCTACGCCCGTCTGCTGAAATAGCATTTGATATTCGTAGCAGAGAGCAAACCATCCGAACCCTCTTCTCCCAACTTTTCGACTAATGAAAGCATATCCCAAATATAAGGCATCAGGAATAGACTGGCTCGGAGACATCCCAAGCCATTGGGATATTGTGCGAACACAATATTTATTTGAAATCAATAGTGGAAGCACACCATCTTCTAATGATAATAGTTTGTGGGATGGAGATATTATTTGGATTACACCTGCTGACTTCAATACAAGTGATAAATATGTGTCATGCGGCAAAAGGAATATAAGTCAAAAGGGGTATAATTCTTGTTCTACAACTCTTGTACCTATGGACTCCATCATATTCTCAAAACGAGCACCAATAGGCAAAGTCTGTATCACAAAAAGTTTCTTGTGTACAAATCAAGGTTGTTTTACCTGTGTTCCTAAGAATATTTGTGTAGATTATTATTATTACTTGATGTCTATACTTGAAATAATATATAATTTGTATGGTAGCGGTTCAACTTTTACTGAAATATCAGCAAAAGATTTTTCTCTTTTTAAACTACTTGTTCCGCCGATAGCGGAGCAGGAGGCGATTGCGGCATATTTGGATGACGTTACCGGGAAGATTGATGCCTTGATTAGCGAGAAGCGGAAGCAGGTGGAGGATATCCGCGCTTACCGAACTTCCCTCATCACCAAAACCGTAACCCGCGGACTCAATCCCGACGCCCCCCTCCGCCCCTCCGGCATCGACTGGCTCGGAAACATCCCAAGCCATTGGCAGGTCATTAAATTAAAGTATGTGTTTGATAATTTAGATTATTTGAGAGAACCTATTGCCTCCGAAAGTAGAGAACGAAATAATCCTATCTATGATTATTATGGAGCTTCCGGTGTTATTGATAGAGTAGATTATTACAATGTCAATGATAAAGTTTTACTCATCGGCGAGGATGGTGCGAATCTTGTAATGCGAAATTTACCATTAATATATAAGGCAGAAGGCAAATTTTGGGTAAATAATCATGCTCACATTCTGAAACCAAATGAAGAACAAGATTATGAGTATCATTATTATGCTCTTGAAATATTGGATTATACGAACTATATAACGGGTTCTGCACAGCCCAAATTAAGTCAGGGCAATTTGTCAAATGTTTTTGTGCTTGTTCCGCCGCTCTCCGAGCAGAAAGACATTGCTGATTTCCTCGATGCCAAGACTGCAAAAATAGATGTGTTGATTAGTGAGTTGACCAAGCAAATTGACCAACTCTCCGAGTATAAGCAGGCTGTAATTACCGAGGCTGTTACCGGCAAGGTGGATGTGAGCGATTATAAACCCCTAAATTGAATGGATTATGCCGAAACCGGACGAAAAATATATGGAAGATACGATCGAGAAATATCTCACCTCTAAACCCATGAAGATTCCGACTATGTGGTGGAATGATGCATTGGGAGAATCAGATCAAGAGGACTATGGCGATCGTAAGGAATACATCTCTATATCCAATAGCCAATATGATATAAATTTGGCTATGGCTCCCTCGGAATTGGAGGAGTTCGTGCGCAACACCCAACCCAAGCAATGGGAACTGCTCGTAAAGCGGTGCGGCGGTGAGGTGAATGCCCGCAAACGTCTTGCCGAACGAGTCAGCAAGGAGATTAGCCAACATGGCACTATCGCCGTGCTCCGCAATGATGATATCGACGTCGGTGAGGGTGTCCATATCTGTGTGATGTATCGTCGTCCCGTTAACGACAAAACTCCGGAGCATCTGAAATGCTATATCTTCAATCGTCTCAGCCTGATGCGTCAAGTGCATTATTCGCTCAAAGATCCGAAACTGTCGATTGATATGATGATCTTCCTTAACGGCATACCAATCATCACGTTCGAGCTTAAGAATGAATTGACCGGTCAGACCCATCATAATGCCATCAAACAGTATATGAAAGACCGTCCGGTGAAGGGTGAGTTGCTCCTGGAATTTAAACGTTGCTTGGTACATTTCGCCGTCGGCACGGAGCAGGTGTTTATGACAACAAAATTAGATGGGAATGATACTTACTTTCTACCATACAACAAGAGTTATGCCAACATTGGGGTGGAGAGTGATGGGTATCGTACCGACTATCTATGGAAAGATGTGTTGAGCCGCGACTCGGTGATTGACTTGGTGAGCAACTACATCAACCTTCACACAGTGAAGAAGAAGGTGTATAATCCGCAGAGTGGCAAACTTGATGAGAAGACCTCGACGGCATTGATCTTTCCACGCTGGCATCAGCGTCGCGCGGTAAAGCGGTTGGTAGCTGATGTTGAGAATCGTGGTGCGGGTCATTGCTATCTGATCCAGCACTCGGCAGGATCGGGCAAGAGCCATACCATCACTTGGCTTGCCTTCCGCTTGGCAAGTCTGTATCAGCATTTCACTGACGATCAAGCCCTCTTTGATAGTGTAATAGTGGTAAACGATCGTGTTGCCCTCGACACTCAGATGCAACGTAACATTCGTCAATTCGAGCAGACTGAGGGTGAGGTTTGTTATATCGATGACAAATGCACTTCCCACGATCTGAAGACAGCAATCGAGAGCAGGCGCCGCATCATCGTGACTACGCTACAGAAATTTCCTGTAATTTCAGATGAGATAACGAAATATCCGGGACGCAAATTTGCGGTGATCATTGACGAGGCTCACTCCAGCCAGTCGGGGAGTTCGGCGCGACAAATGCGCAAAGCCTTATCTCTCGATGAGGCTGAGGAGAGCGACTATAACGCTTATCCCGAAGAGCGAGACGACTACGACGTTATCGGCGATCGCATAGAGGCTGACCTCCGTGCCACCGGCCGTCATAATAATGTATCCTTCTTTGCATTCACTGCCACGCCCAAGCCGAAAACCATCGAAATATTCTGCGAGCGTGAAAATGGCACTAAAGAGCCTTTCGACCTCTATTCAATGGAAGATGCTATCAATGAGGGTTTCATTCTTAACCCTATGCAGGCCGTGATGTCGTTCAAGCGTTATTATAAGCTGATGCGTAATGACAGCATACCCGACAATGAGCATGACCGCAAAAAGACGATCGCTCTCCTTAGCAGTTATGTGGATATACAGCCGGCTGCCATCGAACGTAAAAGCCGACTGATGGTTGAGCATTTTGCATCGCAGACTTCAAAGGAAATCAATGGTGAGGCTCGAGCTATGCTCGTTACTCGCAGCCGCCTCCATGCTGTCCGCTACAAACTGATGTTTGACAAGATTATGCAGGAGATGAGACTCCCTTACAAGGCTCTTGTCGCATTCTCCGGCTCTGTCAAAGATGGCGAGTCCGGTATGGAATACACAGAGCAGTCTATGAATCAACTCCCCGGCAAAGTGTCTATCTCTGATGCTCTGAAAATGCCGCAATACCGTATTCTGATTGTAGCGAATAAGTATCAGACAGGATTTGACGAGCCGATGCTCCACACTATGTTTGTGGATAAAAAACTCGGCGGAACTTCCACCGTGCAAACTCTCAGCCGTCTCAACCGTACTATGAATGGCAAGACCTCGACATTGGTGCTGGATTTTGTCAACGATCCTGATGACCTTCGTGCCGATTTCCTCCGTTTCTACGGCAAAAACTATATGCCGGAAGAGATGGAAACCGATGCCGACAACATTATTCAGTTGAAAAGCAAAATTCTTAACGACGAAAATTATCAAGGCATCATCACTCGCGATGACCTTGATGACTTTGCCGCAATCAGATGGGGTGACGACTGGGAAGAACACAAGGAATTGGTATATCCTATCCTTGACCGTGTTGTTGACCGTGCCAAGGCTTTGCCTTGCGAACCTCAAGATTTATACTTGGAGTTCCGCAAAGATTGTCAGACTTTCAAATCGCTGTTTAATCTGCTGAGCCATATCAAGCGGTTCTACGACGAGCAACTTCTCAAACTTTATGAGTTTATTTCGCTGCTCGTAATGAAACTCCGCATTGAGAATGCTAATATGACTGCCGCCGAGAAAAAAGAAATCTGCGACGGCGCAATCCTTGACAGCTATAAAATCAAATTCGATGGGCTCAAGACCATTCAGCTCGAAAGCAATGACTCTGAGGAGCATGGCATGGGAGCCGGTCGTGTACAAGCTCAGCCGGTTGAAGACAACGAATTTTTGTCGGTTATCATTAAGACTCTCAATGATACATTTGGCATCGACCTCACCGATGAGGACAAAGTGGATATCCAGCGTCTTCGCGACAGACTTAACTCTAACGAAGAATTGCTCGAATTTTTCAATCCCAACAATTCTCGCGACAATATTCGTGATCGATTCAACGAGGAAGTCGATAGTGAGCTGCTTGAGTTCATCAATTCCAAACTCGAACTCTACAACAAACTGACTGAAGACCGGGTAAACTCGCTCTTTAAGCAACTGTGGTTTAACGAACTCTACGACTCCCGAGTCCGCGGCATTAAGCAATAGCACTTAAAGGTTGTGAGAATAAAATCATTAGTGCCTTCAATGCTCGAAAGGATAACTAGTGGAATTATTTTCCGTAAATTTATTTACATATTGTTACGCATCTTTAACTGAAAATGCGTAACTTTGCATATATAAATCAATCCAGTAACAATATGAAAAAATTACTACTACTACTTCTTTTCGTTATCTGTACCTGCATGTTAGGTAGCTACGCACAAGATGATGTTATCTCAACTATTTCTGTCCCAAATCAAGAAGATGGAACAAATCGTGTTTATGCTGAATTAGTTGGTACAAGTACTAACATCCTTGGCGCTAATAAAAATGTCAAAGTAGCCCTTGACTTAGGACAATATCAATCTGCTTTCAAAAGTTACTACATCCAAGATGAAAATAATAAAGATATAAAATTCAATAGCATGGTAGGTGCTATGAACTATATGGGAGAAAGAGGTTGGAAATTTATTCAAGCATATGTAATATCGCATGGTAATCAAAATGTTTACCATTGGCTTATGTATAAAGACCTCAAACCTGGACAAGATTTAATGGAAGGACTTAATGTGAAAAACACTGACTAATCGAGTATTTTCACAATGCAATGCGAGTCCACAACATTGTAGTAAAGTGTAAGCATTAATTGAAGTACACCTTGGAAGTTCAACATATAGCGACATCGACTACAATAGGAAAGAGTTGTAGTCGATGTTTCTATATGTTGGAGGTTTTACTTTGCAAGCTGACGCACAGGTGTTAATATGACAGCCTCGGGGTGGTATAGCGGTAGTGTTTCACTGAGTGTGTCTGAGGCGAGTTCACTCAAGCCTGTAGACCTCAGATGACGATGCAAATTTAACGATTATCTTTCATATTTTCTCAATATGACAAAAAATTATTAATTTTGGAGTGCAGCCGGACGAGGAAACGGGCTCTGCTGAGGAGCAACCCGCC
>JBJEDL010000018.1:0-35268 GCA_051872035.1 Lepagella sp. | reverse complement strand
GCTCAAAAATATCCGCCCCTACGACCCCAAAAATTTTAAGGAACGCGCTCTAATCTCAAAACATCTAATCTAATACATTATGGCAATTTTTAAAGATGATGTCCGCTATGCGGAATCTCACGAGTGGGTGAAACTCGAAGGCGATGTAGCCACTATCGGTATCTCTGATTATGCTCAGCACGCTCTCGGCGATATCGTGTATGTCGATATGCCCGAAGTTGGCGACGAAATGGCTGCCGGCGACGTTTTTGGCGCTGTTGAATCTGTTAAGGCCGCTTCCGACCTTATCTGCCCCGTGTCCGGCGAAGTCGTTGAAATCAACGAGGCCCTCGAAGATGCCCCCGAAAGCATCAACGCTGACGCTTTCGCTAACTGGATTATCAAAGTTAAAGTTTCTGACCCCGCTGAAGTAGACGCTCTCCTCGACGCTGCTGCTTATACTCAACTTTGCGAAAATGAGTAATCGCTTTATCCCCCATACCCCGGAGGATATCAAACACATGCTCGACAGAATTGGTGTCAATTCTGTCGAGGATCTCTATGCTGATGTCCCCGCTGATGTCATCTTCAAGAATGACTATGAGTTGCCCCTCGGCCTCTCTGAAATCGAACTCCGCCAGTGGTTCAAAGACCTCGGCGCGAAGAACCGTAACCTCGTCGTGTTCGGCGGCCAGGGCGCTTACGACCATTATGCCCCATCCGTTATCCCTCATCTCCTCGAACGCTCCGAGTTCTATACCGCTTATACCCCCTATCAGCCCGAGATCTCGCAGGGTACGCTCCAGTATATCTTCGAGTATCAGTCGATGATCTCCGAGCTCACCGGCCTCGAGGCTACCAACGCTTCGATGTATGATGGCGCTACTGCCACTGCCGAGGCTGCATTCATGATGGTGGCTTCCGCACGCAAGCGTAATTGCGTCCTCATCTCGCAGACCATCGCTCCGCGCGTGCTCTCCGTCGTCGAAACTTATACACGTTTCCATGGCGTAGAACTCCGTGTTATCCCTGAGGCTGACGGCGTCACTGATCTTAACGCATTCCGCGAGATGATCGCTTCGCCCGACGTGGCAGGCGTTATCCTCCCCCAGCCTAATAAGTATGGTATCGTCGAGGATTTCACCGGCGTCGCCGAACTCGTTCATCAAAACAAGGCGCTCTTCGCCATCAATGCCGACCCCTCCACCCTCGCCGTGCTCCGCTCTCCCGCTGAGTGGGGTGCCGATATCGCTTGCGGCGACGGCCAGCCCCTCGGTATGCCACTCCAGTTCGGTGGCCCTTACCTCGGCTTTATGTCTTGCACCAAGGCGCAACTCCGCAAGATGCCCGGTCGCGTCGTCGGCGCTACAGTCGATGCCGCAGGCCATCGCTGCTTCGTCTTGACTCTCCAAGCCCGCGAACAGCATATCCGCCGTGAGAAGGCTACCAGCAATATCTGCTCCAACCAGAGCCTCATGGCTCTCTACGCCACAATTTATCTCGCTCTGATGGGCAAGAAGGGCCTCGCTGAGGTCAACCGCCTCTCTGCCGACGGCGCTCATTATCTCTATCGCCGCCTCGTCGAGTCCGGTAAGTTTACCCCCGCTTTCGATAAGCCTTTCCTTAAGGAGTTCACCCTCGCTACTTCTCTCGATATCGATAAGGTGAACAAGAAACTCGCCGACCATGGCATCATGGGCGGTATCAACCTCGGTAATGGCCTCGTGGCTTTCGCTGTGACTGAAAAACGTACCAAAGAGGAGATCGATCGCCTCGTTAACTTAATGATGGAGGACTGATAACATGAAGAAGTATGATAAACTGATTTTTGAGATCTCTAACCCCGGGCGTGTCGGTTTCCAGCTCCCCGCCAACCAATTCGATACCGATGGTCTCGCCTCTATCCCCGCTAATCTCCGCCGCGTCGAGGAGCCTCTCCTCCCGGAAGTCAGCGAGGTCGACGTGGTGAGACATTACACCAATCTCTCTAACAAAAACTTCGGCGTCGACACCGGGTTCTATCCCCTCGGTAGTTGCACCATGAAGTATAACCCCAAGATCAATGAGGAGATCGCCGCTATGCCGGAGTTCGCTGCTATCCACCCCCTGCAGCACCCCGACACCATCCAGGGCGCTCTCGAACTCTATTATAACCTCCAGAAGGCTCTCTCCAATATCGCCGGTCTCGCTGAGTTTACACTCAACCCCTACGCCGGCGCTCATGGTGAGCTCACCGGCCTGATGGTGATGCGCCAGTATCACATCTCCCGTGGCGACACCAAGCGCACGCGCGTCATCGTCCCCAATACCGCTCACGGCACTAACCCCGCTTCTGCTATGGTCGCAGGCCTCGATGTCGTCGAGGTTAAGTCTAAACCTGATGGCACTGTCGATGTCGAGGACCTCAAACCTCTGCTCGATGACACCATCGCCGGTATCATGATGACCAACCCCAACACCGTCGGTATGTTCGAAACCGAGATCCTCGAGATCGCCGAACTCGTCCACAAGGCCGGTGGCCTCCTCTATTATGATGGTGCCAACCTCAACCCCCTCCTCGGTAAGGTGCGCCCCGGTGATATGGGTTTCGATATCATGCATATCAATCTCCATAAGACCTTCTCGACTCCCCACGGTGGCGGCGGCCCCGGTTCCGGCCCTATCGGTGTGGCTCCCAATTTGGTGCAGTTCCTCCCCAATCCTCGCGTTCGCAAGGCTGAGGATGGCACATTCTATGTCGATGCTGACGAGCATAGCCTCGGATCGATCTCTACTTTCTTCGGCAATTTCGGCGTGATGATGAAGGCTTACGCTTATATCCTCTCGCTCGGCCGCGATAATATCCGCAATGTCGGCCCCATGGCTACCCTTAATGCCAACTATATTAAGGAGTCGCTCAAGGACCTCTATAAGCTCCCCATCGCCGGCGTTTGCAAGCATGAGTTCGTGTTCGACGGCCTCGCCGATAAGTCGACCGGCGTCACTACTCTCAACATCGCCAAGCGTCTCCTTGACTTCGGTTTCCACGCTCCGACCATCTATTTCCCGCTCCTCTTCCACGAGTCGATGATGATCGAACCTACCGAAACTGAAAGCCTTGAGACTCTCGATGAGTATATCGAGGTGATGCGCCGCGTCGCTAAGGAGGCTGCCGAGAACCCCGAACTCGTGAAGTCTGCTCCGGTCACTACCGAGATCTCTCACCCCGATGAGACTTCGGCTGCCAAGAATCCTATCCTTCGTTATCGCGATATCATCAAGTAGTTATGGCTCAGTTTGATCTTATCGTGATCGGCGCCGGCCCCGGCGGCTACGAAACTGCTCTTCTTGCCGCCGAACGCGGCAAGAAGGTTCTCCTCGTCAATGGCGGTCGCCTCGGCGGTACTTGCCTTAATGCCGGTTGTATCCCCACTAAGTGTATGGTCCGCGATGCTGCCGTCGTCTCTATGATGAAGGATCCCGAGGAGTTTGGCGTCGCCAATGTCTCTTTCGATGTCGATTTCAGCCGCGTCGTGGAGCGCCGAAATAAGGTGGTCTCTACCCTCCGCGAGGGTATCGATGCCCTCCTCAAGCGCGCCAAAGTCACCGTCGTCGAGGGTTTCGCATCTTTCGTCGATGCCTCTTCCATCCGCGTTAACGATGAGGTGTTTTCCGCATCGGATATCATCATCGCCACCGGCTCGGAGTCTAAGTCGATCCCCGTGCCCGGTGCCGACGAAAAGTGGGTGCTCGATTCCACCGATATCCTCTCTATCGATTACATCCCGCAGAGCCTCACCATCGTCGGTGGCGGCGTTATCGGCCTGGAGTTCGCTTCGGTCTTCAACGCTTTCGGCTCTGAAGTCACTGTCGTCGAGTTCCTCAAGAATATCGCTCCGACTTTCGATTCCGATATCTCCAAGCGCCTCAAACAGTCCCTCTCCAAACGTGGTGTCAAGGTGCTCACCGGCGCTGCCGTGAAGCGTATCGAGAAGAATGAGGAGGGGCAGATCGTCACCTGGTTCGACCTCAAGGGTAAGGAGGATTCTGTCGTTTCTTCCGATATCTTGATGGCTGTCGGCCGTCGCCCCAATGTCGATGGTCTCAACCTCGAGGCTGCCGGCGTGGACTTCTCTCCCCGTGGCATCCCCGTAGACGATATGATGCGCACCAACGTGCCCCATATCTATGCCATCGGCGATGTCAACGCCCGTATGATGCTCGCCCATGTCGCCACCTACCAAGGTAAGCGTGCCCTCAATGCCATCGATGGCATTAGCGATGATATCCGCTTCGATGTCATCCCCGCGGCGCTCTTCACCGCCCCTGAGTGTGGTATGGTCGGCGTCACTGAGGATGCCGCCAAGGAGAAGGGTATCGAAATCAAGGTGGGTAAGAGCTTCTATCGCGCCAATGGCAAGGCTCTCGCCGGAGGCGAGTCTGATGGCCTCTGCAAACTCATCTTCGAGGCTGCCACCGATCGCCTTATCGGTGCCCATATCATGGGCGCTGAGGCTGCGATCCTCGCTCAGCAGTGCGCCGACTTCATTACCCTCGGCGCTACTCGTCAAGCCATCTCCGATACCGTCTTCGGTCACCCCACTCTCTCCGAAGTCGTGCTCGCTGCAGTCAACTCCGTCCACTAATCAAACGGTATCTTACTATTAGATCCTGATTGATAAGTTGTATGCACTTATACATCCTATAATATGAGAACACCCCGGCAGCTCTCTCCGAGCCCCGGGGTGTTTTTTTTTTCATTCTGCCGACTTTTCTTCGTTTTATCTTTCTGTGCCGACTTTTCTTCTGACGGCAATCTGTGCCGACATGGGCTGTGCTATCCTAATAGATAGGGATTGCTCTGTCGCTCTACGCCTATCGTCGTCTCCGGCCCATGTCCCGGATGTACATGCGTCTCTTCAGGCAGGACCATCAGCCTCTCGATGATCGATCGGATCAACTGATGATGATTTCCTCCCGGCAGGTCGGTCCTCCCGATCGAGCCGGCAAAAAGTGCATCGCCCACAAGCACATTCCCCCTCTTGCGGTCATAGAGCGAGATCCCGCCCGGCGAATGGCCCGGCGTGTGGATCACCTCCAATTCCTCTTTGCCCACAGCGATCTTGTCGCCATCTGCCATGGGCTCAAAGTCTTCCACATTCGCAATCTTCTCCGGCACGCCAAACATCTGTGCCTGCATCTCGATGCGCTCTCCCAAGATCCGGTCATCCGGATGCGCATACACCGGCACTTTATATTCTTCTACTATAAAACGGTTGCCCGCCACATGGTCGATGTGAAGATGAGTGTTGATCACCTTTGTGATCTTCAGCCCATACTTCTCCACAGCCTTCTTGATGGCTGTCTCTTCATATCTATTCACCATCCCGGGATCCACCACCACACACTCCCGAGTGGCAGCATCATACACCAAGTAAGTGTTAATCCCAAAGAAGGAAAACCCAAATTTCAAAATCTCCATAAGTAAGAAAATTTAATAATTCGCTCCCTATATCCATCCCCACGCCCTCTTAGTCCTGTGAGCGAGCTTCAGCTCGCCTTTTTAGTAGCGCGTAGCCAATTCCTAATTCCTAATTCCTATCTCCTATCTCCTAATTCCTAATTCCTAATTCCTATCTCCTATCTCCTAATTCCTAATTCCTAATTGTATACACGATCTTCTTCCCGATGAAGAAGTCTTCGTCGAAGTAGTTGCTGACTTCCACCACCTCCGAACGGTCGCGAAGCCGCTTCAGCTCTTCCCCAAGCTCCCCACCCTTCAGGGTGATAAGACCGTTGGGAAGTGCATTCCGCTGCTCGTCGCTGATGTTCTTCCGACAGATCTTCAGCAAGTCTTCCTGTGGCATCACCGCGCGACTCACCACGAAGTCAAATCGCTCTTTACATTCCGCCACATCTCCATGCTGAAAGGTGACATTCGTCAGCCCACACGCCGCGGCTACCTCTTGTGCCACCCGCACCTTCTTTCCCGTACGATCCACCAAATGAAAGTGAACATTGGGAAACATCACCGCCAACGGTATACCCGGAAAACCGCCCCCGGTGCCGAAGTCCAACACCCGACTCCCCGCTGTGAAGTGTATGAACTTCGCAATCGCCAAGGAGTGAAGGATGTGCTTCTCTTCCAAGTTGTCGATATCCTTCCGCGAGATCACATTGATCTTGTTGTTCCATTCCGGATATTCACGCATCATGGTGCAATATCGATTCTGTTGTAGGATGGTAAGATCCTGAAAGTATTTCTCTATCTTTTCTAACATTTCTTTTCTTTTTTAAGGTACGCGCTCTAAGGTACGCGCTCTGAAGCGGCTCTTTTTCCTGCTCCAAAATTTCAAAGCCTAAAGTTACAAATTTGTTTTGATATTTTTTTGCCATCCGAGCCTTTTTTTGTACCTTTGCATCTATATCGGTAGGGTAGTGCCTCTCTTTTTACGCCTCCCTACCCCCTTTTACCTCATTTTGTAATCTATAATTTATAATCTTATATGGATATTGAAGGAACTATCATTTTAGACCTTCCCCTTCAGGAAGGCGTCTCAAGTAAAGGCAATGCTTGGAAGAAAAAGGAGTGGGTGCTCGAAACTCAAGGTATGTACCCCAGAAAGGTGAAATTTCATGTTTTCGGCGAAAATCGTGTGCATGATCTCCAGTTTGAAGTAGGCAAAGCTTATCGCATCTCTGTCGACCTCGAAAGCCGTGAGTTCAATGGCCGCTGGTATACCGACGTTAGTGCTTACGCCGCTTCCCCCATCGACCTCTCAGCTCCTGCCGCTCCCGCTCCTATGGCTGGCGTAGCCCCGGCTGCTCCTCAGCCCGCTGCCCCCGCATACGGCCAGCCCGCCGCTCCTGCCGCTACCACTCCCGACTTCGCTCAGGATCCCCTCGGCGGTGGCGATAACAACGGCGATGACCTCCCATTCTAATAGGCAATATTCTATAATATTTTTTTATAATTTAGGGCTGTATAGCGATGTGAATCACTATACAGCCCACTCTGTTTATATCTAATTCATCTAATTTTTATCTATTCGTGATGGAGGCGACGCCGCTGGTCTCGCGCTTGTAGAGATTGCCGATGTTGCTGTTGACTTTCGACGCTCCGCTCGCTTTCACTTCCCCTTTGCCGGCTCTCAGTCCCGACGCTGTGATGTGTGCTGAGCCCGATGCATAATACTCCGCTTTCTTCGCACTCCCCGTGATGTCTATCTTCGCAGCTCCACTCGCTTCAACGTCAAGATCGGTCGTAGTTATCGTCGAACTGACTTTCGCCGCTCCCGAACATTCGATCTCTACTTCCGATGCCTTGATCGTGCCGCTCATCATCGCCGAACCGCTACTCTTGATCGTGACATCCTCTTTGGCTGTTACATTCCCTTTGAATTGGGCTGCTCCCGATCCACGAATGTCCAACTCTTTGACACATACCTGGTTTACGTTGAATTTGGCAGCTCCCGACTGTGCTACGGTCAGCTCTTTGTTGGTCTGTGTGATATTGCCCGATGTGAACATGCTCGATCCCGACATACCGATATATTCCAGCGATGGTGCCGTCACATACACCTCGATCTGATAGAAGGCATTACGCACTTTCTTCGGATCTTCTTTGGTGTATAACTGTATTGTTTCTCCCTCCTGCTTGAAGCAGAAGATCCGTGACCCGGCTTCGTTATATTTCACTGTTACAGCATATTTAGATGCCTGTGTATACTTTACCTTGATTATCGAGGAGCTCTCTATCCGGTCAAATGCACTTACTTTATACACTTTCTGTGTCAGAGTCTCGGCATTGACCCCCATTACTGTGGCTATTGCCACCACTATTATCATCAAAATTCGTTTTGTCATCTTCATGCTCTTCTTTTTTTATATGAGTTAATATTAGATTATATGAGTTAATATTAGATTAGTAGTCCATTGCTCCATATATATGACACCATAACCTCTTGTTTTGTTACCTTATTTGTGTTAATTTATGTTAAAACACCTCGTTTTTCTCTCCATCCCCTCCCTTTTGATCTAAATCAATTCTTTCCTCTTTTTTCTTTTTTCAATCTTTTCTGTTAATTTTAGCCAATATGTGCAATATAATGCTTCAAGGTGCAGAATGATGCACAATGAATTAAAACTTTGCTAAAAATTTTAGTTTTAATATCAATTTTTTTGAGTTTTTTGTTTGTAGTGTGTTCATTTTTTCGTACTTTTGCGTCATAGATTTTAATTATTATGATACAGACAGGCAGTAAGGAGGCTTCTGCAGTCTCCGACGCTTCAGAATTTTCTCGCAATATCGATTTGTTGTTCGAGACCAGTTGGGAAGTCTGCAACAAAGTCGGCGGCATCTATGCCGTCCTTTCTACCAAAGCTCGCGTCCTGCAGGAGCAGTTCGGCGATAAGTTGGTGTTCTTCGGTCCCGATTTCTGGTCGAACGATAATCCATCCCCCTATTTTAAGGAACGTAAAACCCTCTTTAGGTCTGCCTCTTCGAGGCTTAACCTTCCATGGGGCATTTCTATACGCACCGGTAAGTGGAACATCCCCGGCTCGCCTCAGGTGATCCTCGTTGACCCGGGGCAGACTCGCGATCACCTCTCTGATATTTATGGTGATATGTGGGTCAAGTTTGGCGTTGATTCCCTGCATGCCTACGGCGATTATGACGATTCTTGCGCTTTCTCCGTGGCTGTCGCTATCGTCATGAAAGCACTCGCCGAGTTCCTTAAGGCGGATCAGTCGCGAATCATCGCTCATTTCAATGAGTGGACCACCGGTATGGGGCTCCTTTATCTTAAGACCATCGCTCCGCGTGCTGCCACCATTTTTACTACTCACGCCACTTGCATCGGTCGTAGCATTTGCGGCAATGGCAAACCACTCTACGATGAGTTCTATCATTATGATGGCGACCAAATGGCACGCGAACTTAATATGGAGGCTAAGCACTCTTTGGAGAAGGCTGCCGCTCACAATGCCGATTGCTTTACTACGGTCAGCAGCGTGACAGCCGCCGAGTGTCACCAGCTCCTCCGACGTCCCGTCGATGTCGTTACTCCCAACGGTTTTGAGCCCGATTTCGTCCCCAAGACCGTGAAGTACAATCGTCTCCGCAAGGAGGGTAGAGCTCGTCTCCTCGCCATCGCCGAGAAACTCACCGGCACCCGGTTCGACGATTCGACTTTCCTGATCGCCACCTCCGGTCGCCATGAGTATCGAAATAAGGGTCTCGACCTGTTCCTCGACAGCATCTCGCAAGTCGACCGCAAACTCCCTGCCGATCGCCCCACCGTGGCGTTCATCCTCGTGCCCGGATGGGTCAATCGCCCTAACGATCAGCTCGCTGATGCGCTCGCCAATGACAATACCCTATTCGGCAGCGATGCTCCCGTCGGAAATGGCTATCTTACTCATTATCTGAATAATGAGGATTCCGATGAGGTTTGCGTACGTATCCGCCAACTCCGCGCCGGTGGGGCCTTCGAAAATGTCAAGGTGATCTACATCCCTTGCTATCTCGATGGCAATGACGGCATCGTCAATATCCCCTATTATGACCTCCTCCCCGCATTCGACCTCACTCTCTTCCCCTCTTATTATGAGCCTTGGGGATATACCCCCCTCGAGAGTGTGGCATTCGGCGTACCCACCATCACCGATAATAAGGCCGGGTTCGGTCAGTGGACTCTCGACAATTTCGCCAATGGCCTCGCCAATTGCGGCGTCTATGTCGTGGATCGCGGCGACTCGTTCTATGAGCAGACGCGCGACCAAATCGCTGCCGCCACCATCCAATATCGGCAAGAAGACCTCAACTCTCGTCTCCAGGCTCGCAATATGGCATTCCTCACTTCTGCCAAAACAGACTGGAAGTTCTTCATCGAAAGTTATTACAAGGCTTTCCGCATCGCTCTCTCGCGCCGTCGTTAAGCCTTCCGATTAATGCATAATTCACAATTCAAGATTATTTAACCAATTTTTATTCATATAAGACCTTATGAAACTTAAAGTCAGTAACACCAACTATCCCTCGTGGCGTAACATCACTGTCAGCGCCGAAATTCCCAAGGAGCTGAAGGCCCTCGAGGAAATGTCAAAAAACCTCTGGTGGGTTTGGAATAGCAAGGGCAAAAGCCTCTTCCGTGCCCTCGATCGCGACCTCTGGCGCAAAGTAGGAGAGAACCCCGTGATGCTCCTCCAGCAACTCAGCTATGAGCGCTATCAAGAGATCCTCGCCGATAAGGAGCTCCGCAGTCGTATCGCTGAGGCTTATGCTGATTTCAAGGAGTATATGAAGGCTCCCATGGACAATAAGATCCCTTCTGTGGCTTATTTCTCTATGGAGTATGGCCTCTGCAATTGCCTTAAAATCTATTCCGGTGGTCTCGGCGTCCTCGCCGGAGACTATATCAAGCAGGCTTCCGATAGCCGCGTCAATATGACTGCTGTCGGATTCCTCTATAAGTATGGATATTTCTCTCAGTCGCTCTCTATCGACGGTCAGCAGATCGCCAACTATGAGTCGCAGAATTTCGACCAGCTCCCCATCGAGGCTGTTCTCGCTGAGGATGGTCAGCCTCTCGTGCTCGAAGTCCCCTATCCCGGCCGTATCGTTTACGCCAAGGTATGGCGCGTCAATGTTGGCCGTATCAAACTCTATCTCCTTGATACTGACCTCGATTCCAACTCGGAGTGGGACCGCGAAATCACCCACAAACTCTATGGCGGTGACTGGGAAAACCGTATCAAGCAGGAGTATATGCTCGGCATCGGCGGTATCCTGATGCTCAACCGCCTCGGCATCAAGACCGACCTCTATCACTGCAATGAGGGTCACGCCGCGCTCCTCAACCTCCAGCGCCTCGTCGACTATGTCAACAATGAGAACCTCCCCTTCAATGTGGCTCTCGAACTCGTGCGCGCATCTTCGCTCTACACCGTTCACACTCCCGTACCTGCCGGCCACGACTATTTCGAGGAGGCTCTCTTCGGCAAGTATATGGGTGAGTTCCCCGCTCGCCTCGGCATCTCTTGGTCTGACCTTATGAACATGGGCCGCGAGAACCCCGATACCAACGAACGTTTCTCTATGAGCGTATTCGCTCTCAACACTTGCCAGGAAGCAAACGGCGTTAGCTGGCTTCATGGTGAGGTCTCTAAGCAAATGTTCTCCGGTGTCTGGAAGGGCTACGCTCCCGAGGAGTCTCACGTCGGTTATGTCACAAACGGTGTGCACATGCCTACATGGGCTGCCTCTGAGTGGAAGGATTTCTATGAGAAGAAACTCGATAAGAATTTCTACGAGGATCAGAGCAATAACAAGGTGTGGAAGAACATCTTCGATGTGCCCGATGAGGAAATCTGGAACATGAGAATGACTCTCAAGAATAAGTTCATCAATTTCGTGAAGAAGGATTTCAAGGAGAAGTGGCTCAAGAACCAGGGTGACCCCACTGAGGTGATCAAGGTTGTGGAGCGCATCAACCCCAACGCCCTCATCATCGGCTTCGCTCGCCGTTTCGCTACTTATAAGCGTGCTCACCTCCTCTTCTCCGACCTCGACCGTCTCGCCAAGATCGTCAACAATGAGAAGTATCCCGTGCAGTTCGTCTTCTCCGGAAAGGCTCACCCCGCCGACGGAGCAGGTCAGGGACTCATCAAGCGTATCACCGAGATTTCCAAGATGCCTCAGTTCCTCGGCAAGATCATCTTCCTCGAGGACTATAATATGATCGTTGCTAAGCGCCTCGTTTCGGGTGTCGATATCTGGCTCAACACTCCGACGCGTCCCCTCGAGGCTTCCGGTACTTCCGGTGAGAAGGCTGAGATGAATGGTGTCCTCAACTTCTCCGTGCTCGACGGCTGGTGGTATGAAGGTTATCGCCTCGATGAGAAGGCCGGTTGGGCGCTCACCGATAAGCGTACTTTCACCGACCAGGCTCAGCAGGATAAACTCGATGCCGCTACCATCTATTCGATGCTCGAAAATGAAATCGTACCCCTCTATTTCGCCAAGAACAGCAAGGGTTATTCTCCCGAGTGGGTACAATATATCAAGCGCTCTATCGGACACATCGCGCCGACCTACACCATGAAGCGTCAGCTCGATGACTACATCGATCGCTTCTATCAGCCTGAGGCTAAGCGATTCGCAAAGCTCGCCAAGAACAATTTCGCCCTCGCTCGCGATATCGTCGCTTGGAAGGAAGATGTTGCCTCTAAGTGGGATTCTATCGAGATCATCTCCAGCGAGTTTCACAATGAAAGCGGCACTCCCGGTGCTTGCCGTGCCGGCGACCGTTACAACGCCAAGGCTGTGGTCAACACCAAGGGCCTCTGCGACTCTCTCGGCGTCGAACTCGTGATCTACTCCGAGAAGGATGGCGAAAGCAAGTACCTCCGTCGCGAGGACCTCAAGGTCGTGGCTAAGGATGGCGACGTTTTCACCTTCGAACTCAAGGGTGAGCTCCGCAATGCAGGCATCTATCGCTTCGCATTCCGCCTCTATCCCAAGAACGCCAACCTCCCCCACCGCCAAGACTTCGCATACGTTCGCTGGTTCTGATCCGCGATTCAATAATTTCAATTACCCATATATCAAAAGGCTGCCGCAAATACTTAGCGGCAGCCTTTTTTAACATCTTTCCCCATATATAGTAAGGGGGCCGCGCTTCCCTGTCGCGCAGCCCCCTCTTGGTCTTATGTGTTGTTTCTATCTCGGTCTTATTTGATGATTACCTTGATGGCACGGCTGTGGTTACCGGCCTTTATATTCAGTACATACACCCCGGCTGCCAAGTCGGATACGTTCATCACGTTGCTGAAACCGGTCGATGCCATCTGACGGTATGCTGTGCCATGAAGATTGTAGAGGGTGAAAGTAGTGGCTACCTTGTCGCTCTTGTAGGGGAGGTCGATGTGGAGCTCTCTTCCTGCCATATAGACAGTGGCATTCATCTGCTCGGCTGCAATCTCTTCTACGTTCGATTGCTCCGGCTTGAGATCGAGCACATAGCCGCGACGGTCTTGCTCAAAGCCGTCAAAGCCGCAGATGAAGCGTCCATTCTCCGACATCGAGTAGGCTGAACCGCTGATAGGCAGATTCTGTATGCCTCCCTCTTCTGTCCAAAGCCAGCCCCCGAAGCCCATCTGACCGAAGCCTATCGCGGTCTTGCCATCGTCGGAGATCTCCATTACCTGGCCCGATGAGGGTATCTCGATAAAGCCTGTCTCTTTGCTCCAGATCCATGCATTCGAACGCCCTCCCTCTGTTGTGCAACCTGCACCTCCGATCCATTCGCCATTCGCTGACACGGCTGTTGCCGAGGCCGGACAGTTGGCGATTATTGATTCAAAGTCGGTGAAGTCTACATCTTCTATCGTTGTCTCCGGGTCGTTGAAGATGAGCTCTTGCTTGTAGCTGCCATCATCCTGGCGACGCCATACTGATGCCATCCAGGGTCCAAGCCTGTCTTGCCAGCCCACTACTACGCTGCCATCTGCACTCACCGCGTTCGCACGACAGTTGCAGTTGCGCTCTTCCACGCTGTCAAACATATTGTCAAGACGTGTTACATGTCCCATCTCATCCCATACTGCTGCGTATGCCATGACGTTGTGGTTCTCTTCGCTCACCTCGGAGTAGATAAGTCCTGCCGAGTAGGAGCCGTCGTCGCTTATGCCATAGACACTGCCATTGGTGGGTGCGATCGCTGTCGCGAAGGTGCCAAGGTTGTCGAAGGGTTCCCAGTCCACATCTTCGATGTTGCAACGACCCACTGCCACTGCATCATATATGTATGCATTATCTTTTTTGCGAAGCACTGTGCCCGATTCGCTACCTACTGTCAGGTTTTCTGCATAGTAATCGAGGGCCAGGAAGTCATTGTCCAGTACAGATTCGGGAAGTCCCTCGACTGCTGCAAAGCTCTCGCCGTCGTCGGTCGATTCATACATCCGTCCGAAGTTGCCTGCCAGGATGATGCGATCTCCCGAGTATACGGCATCGTTCCATCTCAAGGGGCTCTCTGTGCTCCAGGGTGTCGGCCCTGCCGGATATACATTCACCTCTGTCCAGGTCTCACCTCCATCTGTCGTCTTCAAGATTACTTCGTCGCTCAGTGCGATGGCGCGCTGTGGCGTGTCGAAGATGATGTTGTAGAGAGCCTTGCTACCTTCATATATGGTGGTCCAAGTCTTTCCTCTATCCACACTCTTCTGGATCTTGCCATCGTTTGTGGTCAGATAGAAGAGTCTTGCCACTTCGCCATCAGGATCCGCTACGTAGCGGATGCTCGTGGGTATGCCGGCTACTCCCTCTGCCACCTTCGCATCATAATAGTCGAAATATTTGAACTGGGTGTCATTGACATATAATACGCCATATCCACCATCTGTGGTCTCATAACCGACACATGCATCGAAATACATATCTGATGAGCCCATCTTATAGCAGTCGATGGCGGTGAAATCTTTGATCTCGCCCTCAAAATTTGTGGGAACCAGATTGCGCTCTGTCCATACAGAGTTCCCCTTGGAGGCAAAGAATTTGCCTCCCTTGCCGAATACGAAGAAGGCGTAGGGCCCTGCCCATGACGAGCATGTAATCTCCTGACCTGCGAAGGTCTCACCACTTACATTGCTCTTCCAGTTCTCTCCCTTACCTCCGCTCGATTCGAGCACGATGCTATTCCCAGAGTCGTCTACGGCTGTTGCCAAGAAGATGAGCGATGATGGACGCAGGAAGTGCGTGATGCGATAGGTGCTGTAGTCGGGATACACATCCTTGATCCATCCATCATTCGGCAGGGGTACCGATACGAATTGGTTACAGCCGATCACATAGCGGGCATCCGATGTGATGCGTGCCACGCCACCAAGTCCGTTGCCGGCGGAAACTCCTCCGATGATTGTCGTCTCTTCGGTGAAGGGATTCCAGATAAAGAAGGGGGTGTTCTGATCTTTGTGACCTACTGCCGTACCATCGTTGGCAACATCGGTAAACGTAGCCATCGTCTCTGTCTTGTAAAGCTTGTAGTCTTGTGCGCCCATCATGCTTGCGCCAAGCACACACATAGCCAAGGTAGAAATAACTTTTTTCATAAGCACATTTTATATAAGGTTTATATTTCTTTGTTTCGGATAAAACCAAGCTCGCGATCTTATCTAAGATCTGATCTCGTGTCGTCAAGTTTTTACTTATATTTCCGACGCTCCAAAATTATAAATTAATAAAACACTTGTCAAATATTACTTTTTAGAATTCAAGAATTTTAAAAACAATAAAACACAACTCCCTGACTATCAGCTCTGATTCCCGCCGCTCTCTCCACCGCCCTCCTCGCCGGCGACTCGCAAGAAAAAAGGGGCTGAGCCTCTGCAAGGCCCGGCCCCTTTCGGGTGTATGAGAAGATTCTTTTTTATTCCTCTGTATGCGATTCGGCATATTCCTTGAGCAGCCGCTCCTGAACATCGCCCGGCACAAGCTCGTAGCTTGCAAACTTCATCGAGAAACTGCTCCGTCCGCCGGTGATCGAACTCAACGCGGTCGAGTAGCTCGACATCTCTTTCAATGGCACCTTGGCGTTAAGCTTCTCGATGCCATTCTCCGATTCCATACCCATGATGATGGCGCGGCGTCCCTGAAGGTCGCTCATCACATCGCCCATGGTGTCGCCCGGTGTGTAGACCTCAACATCGTAGATTGGCTCCAAGATCTTCGGATTCGCCTGACGGAATGCCTCGCTGAAGGCGTTACGGCCTGCCAATCGGAAGGAGATTTCATTCGAGTCTACCGGGTGCATCTTGCCGTCGTAGATCATTACGCGTACGTCGCGTGCATACGATCCGGTCAACGGTCCCTGCTCCATGCGGTCCATCAAGCCCTTGATGATCGCCGGGATGAAGCGTGCATCGATCGATCCACCCACAGTGCAGTCATACACCACAAGCTTGCCTCCCCATTCCAAGGGCACTTCTTGCTTGTCGCGGATCTTCAACTTGAACTCCTGACTGCCGAATTTGTAGCTGTCAGGCTCAGGCATACCCTCGGTATAGGGCTCGATGATCAGGTGTACCTCGCCAAACTGACCCGAACCACCCGATTGCTTCTTATGACGATAGTCGGCACGTGCTGCCTTGGTGATAGTCTCGCGATAGGGTATACGCATTTCGTCGAATACTACCGGCAGTTTGTCGTTGTTCTCAAGACGCCATTTCAAAGTGCGCAGGTGGAACTCGCCCTGGCCTTTCACCAAGACTTGCTTCAATTCTTTGCTCTGCTCCACGATCCAGGTAGGATCCTCTTCGTGCATACGAGTCAGGATTGCCGACAGTTTCTCGGCATCGCTCTCAGTGACAGGACGGATCGCTCTGACATACTTCGGTGCCGGATATTTGATGAAGTCGAATTGATAGTCACATCCCTTGTCGTTGAGAGTATTGCCGGTGCGCACATCTTTCAGCTTAACCGATGCACCGATATCGCCCGCCTGGAGCTCATCGATCGGAGTGCGGATCTGACCGCATACGGTGAAGATCTGTGCCAAACGCTCTCTGCCGCCGCGGGTGGCATTCTCCAAGTCAGCGCCCGATTTCAGCGTACCGCTCATCACCTTGAAGTAACTTACCTCGCCGATGTGAGGCTCTACCGAGGTCTTGAAGAAGAATACTGACAATGGTCCCTCGGCGTCGGGCTTTACCTCGACGCCTGCTGTGGTCTCAGGTGCCGGCATGTCGCTCACGAAGGGACATACATTGCCCAAGAATTCCATGATGCGGCGAACGCCCATATCTTTCGCTGCCGAGAGAAGAACCACCGGATAGATCGAACGATCCACCAACCCTTTGCGGATACCCTCGCGCATCTCATCCTCAGTCAGATGGCCCTGGTCGAAGAATTTCTCCATCAGTGTCTCATCATTCTCGGCGGCTGCCTCTACCAGGATCTGGTTCAGCTCTTGTGCCTTCTCCATCTGGTCGGCGGGAATCTCGCTCACGGTCGGTACGCCCCCCTCTGGTCCCCACTCATATTTCTTCATCAGTAGCACGTCGATCATCGAGTGGAAGTTGGGTCCCGATTCAAGGGGATATTGAACTTGCACCACTCGCGGACCGAAGGCTTCGCGTAGTTGCTCTAACGTGTTGTCATAGTCTGCTTTCTCTGCATCCATCTGGTTCACCGCAAAGATCACAGGCTTCTTCAGTGCAGCTGTCGTGCGGAAGATGTTCTGTGTGCCCACCTCTACACCATGCTCTGCATCTACCAAGATCAAGCCCATGTCGCATACGCCAAGTGCTGTGTAGGCGTTCCCTACGAAGTCCTCGGCTCCCGGACAGTCTATGATGTTCAACTTCTTGTTGTTGAACTCGGCATTGAAAACCGTTGAGAACACCGAGTAACCATACTCCTTCTCAACGGGGAAATAATCCGATACAGTGTTGCCTGCTTCCACTGTGCCACGACGTTTTATAACTCCACACTCGTAAATCATCGATTCTGCGAGTGTGGTTTTCCCGGAGCCCTTTGATCCAAGTAGGGCTATGTTCTTGATTTCGTTGGTTTTATAAATCTTCATAATATTAAGATTTTATGTTAATGTTGTCGTTTTTTGACGAGGCTTCCGGCTGTAGCCGATGCCCCTTGTTTTTTCAAGTTGCAATTTAGTAATTTTTATCTTATTACAATCAGTTATTTTATATGTTACAAAACATATTTTTGCTTTTTTTGCTTTTTTAACGGCATTTTCTACCCTCTCAACCCTATTTTTACAACAATTTCCCCCTCTCCAACCCATTTTCAAAAGCATTTTGCCAAAACCCCAACCCTTTCCCATTTTTTTATTATC
This sequence comes from Lepagella sp., assembly GCA_051872035.1. Lineage (GTDB taxonomy): Bacteria > Bacteroidota > Bacteroidia > Bacteroidales > Muribaculaceae > Lepagella. The sequence goes on along the minus strand of JBJEDL010000018.1, from coordinate 17,452 downwards.
TTTGCACTCGCATGCTCGGCATATACCTCCATATCCCTTTCTGTCGCCGTAAGTGCCTTTACTGCGATTTCTACTCTGTGGGTGCTTCCCTCGCCGAGTGGCAACTCTTCATCTCCGCCCTGATCAACGAAGCCAACACCCGCCTCCCCCATTCCTCATTCCTATCTCCTAACTCCTCATTGTATATCGGCGGCGGCACCCCCTCTCTCATACCTATCCCGGAGTTCCAACGCCTCGCGCGCCGGCTCCTCGACCTCGCTCCCGATCCCTGCGAGTTTACCATCGAGGTGAACCCCGAGGATGTCACCCCCGATAGGGTAGTGGCGTGGCGTGATGCCGGAGTCTCCCGCATCAGCATGGGCGTGCAGTGCCTCGATGATGATACCCTCCGTGCCATCGGCCGTCAACACACCGCCGCCGACGCCATCAGCGCCGCAAAACTCCTCCGCCATCATTTCGACAACGTCAGCATCGACCTCATGTTCGGCCTCCCGGGACAAAACCTCCCCAAGCTCTTGGAGTCGGTCCAAGGGATCATCGAGCTACATCCCCAACATATCTCTGCTTATTCCCTGATGTATGAGGAGCGTACCGCCCTCACTCGCCTCCGCGATAAGGGTGCCGTCGAGCCTGTCGATGATATGGATTGCGTCGAGATGTTCGCACGTCTCTCCGAGGCACTCGTCGTTGCCGGTTATGAGCAGTATGAGATCTCCAATTATGCCCTCCCCGGTTTCCGTTCTCGACATAATTCTCTATATTGGCATGGCGACCCTTACGTCGGCATCGGTCCCTCGGCGCATAGCTATGACGGCTACCGCACCCGCACTGCCAACCGACCCAACCTCAAGGAATATATCGATTTTTGGAGCAATCCCGTCGGCACACCCCCTCAAGAGGTGGAGAACCTCGACGACGACCAGCTCCGCGAGGAGTATATAATGACGCGCCTGCGCACGCGCGAGGGTATCGACCTCCACGATTTCAAAAACCGCTTCGGCGATACCCTCTGCCGTAACCTTATCGGAGATGCCCAACCGTTCCTCGTCGCAAACTCCCTCCTCCTCTCCGAAGACAGGCACCTAAGCCTTTCCCCCTCCGGTATAATGATCTCCGACGAAATAATATCTTCCCTGTTTTAAGGAACGCGCTCTTAATCTTTTACCTTTATTTTTACTTTCTTTGTCGCCAATTCGAGGTCGGTGAGCTTGATGGTCTTGGTGCGCTTCCATTCCCCCTCTTGTTTGATAAAATCAACATCTAAGGTGGTGATGCACTCCACCGAGGGTATCGTGTAGCCTCCCGCCTCTTCCGGCGTGAATGTCAATCGTCCCACCAAGAGCGATTGTCCCTCTTTGCCGTCGTTCGTCTCCGGTTCCCACTCGGCATCCTCCACCGTTTGGATCCGATATTTCTTGTCATGGATCTTCACACCGAGGCTCTGCCCATAGAAGTCTAATGTGCCGATGGTGAGCTCCTCCGACGGACTCATATACACCAATCGGTATTCGCATACCACTGTCTCGCCCGGTGCATATACCTTTTTCTCCGGACGACACACGAGGCTGAATCGGTTCCACAATTCTTTCATCTTCGGTATGCGGATCGGTTGCTGCACTTCGCTCTTGTTCCGCGGTTTGTGGAAGGAGATCCGATTGTTGAAATCATAACGGAGGGTATCCACCTCCCCCGAACCATCCGGACGGGGTATCGCGAAGACTGCCGAGGGGATGGTAAATTCCGTCTCTCTCTCGATCTTCAACCCATATCGCCAGGTCTGACGCGTGCCGGCGATACCCCCGGCTTCGAGCTCCGTAATCTTCGGCTCGCTGAAGAGCTCTCTCACCCCTTCGCCATCTTTCGGCTCGACGATGAGGCGCACTCTCTCCCCATCCTCATAGCGGTAGGGATAGTCCACTCGATAGTTCACTATAAATATGGAGTCTGCGATATGCGTCTGGTCGCACGTCGCTCCGACATTGATCTCTTGTAGATATGCCTTGGCTTCACTCTTGTCTCTGAATTCTCTCACCGAAGCCTCGTCGGCATACGCCGTTGAGCCCGCCATCACCACGACAGCCAAGCCCCCAACAAATTTGAGTATATTCATTCTTGTCTCTATTAGATTTTTAGGTTGTTCGTTTATTCGTTTATTCGTTTTATTTTTAACGCTTTCTTATCCCAAAATAGTATAATCCGACCCCTCTTTCGAAAAAAATTGCAACTTTTCACACCGTTTTCTATGTTTTTTGCCGTTTTATTATTACTTTTGCGCTTTAAAAGTGTTTTTCAATAGCAGATGTCTATTCACCATTTCATTATGGATATCAAACACAATAAAATAACTTTTACCAAAATGCATGGCGCAGGTAATGACTATATTTACCTCGATGCCACATCTTCTATCCCCGCCAACCTTCCTGAACTTGCCATCAAGATGAGCGATGTCCATTTCGGCATCGGCTCGGATGGGCTTGTGGCTATTTGCCCCTCGGAGGTTGCCGATTTCCGTATGCGTATGTTCAATGCCGATGGCTCGGAGGCTGAAATGTGTGGAAATGCCTCGCGATGCATCGGCAAGTTTGTATATGATCGTGGCCTTACCACCAAGACTGAGGTGTCGCTCGAGACCGGTGCCGGCATCAAGATCCTCCATCTCCATGTCGCTGATGGGGTAGTGGAGTCGGTCACCGTAGATATGGGTGCCCCGATCCTCTCTCCTGACCTCGTGCCGGTCTGCAGCGCCTCTTCCGAGGTGCGCATCGCCGAACTTTTCGAGTCCGATGATATCCGCTATGAGATCACCGGCGTGAGCATGGGCAATCCCCACGGTGTCATCTTCGTTGACCAAATCACCGACCGTCAGGTTCTCGTCGAGGGACCGCGCCTCGAAGTCGCCGAGATCTTCCCTCGCAAGGCGAACATCGAGTTCGTTCGCATCATCGACCGCCACACCATCGAAATGCGCGTCTGGGAACGTGGCACCGGCGAAACCTTCGCCTGCGGCACCGGCGCTTGCGCCTCCGTAGTCGCTGCCATCCTCAACGACCTCGTCGACCGTGACGCCGAAGTCGAAGTCCGCCTCCGCGGCGGCATACTCCACATCAAGTGGGACCCCGCCACCGGTCATGTCTTCATGACAGGCCCCGCCACTTTCGTCTGTGACGGCGTTTTCTACCTTTATTAAGGTACGCACTCTTATTATTAATCTAAAAAAACTTTCCAATCGTGAAAATTAACGATAATTTCGAAAAACTCCCCGAGTCTTATCTCTTCTCCACCGTCGCTGCTCGCCTCCGCGAGTACCGCGAGGCTAACCTCGATGCCGACGTCATCCGCATGGATATCGGCGATGTCACTCTCCCCATCCCCGATGCAGCCATCCGGGCTATGCACCGCGCCGTCGACGATATGGCTCAGAAGTCTACTTTCCATGGCTATGGCCCCGAGCAGGGATACGCTTTCCTCCGCGATGCCGTTGCCGCCAACGATTATGCCGCTCTCGGCGTCGATATCGCCTCCGATGAGATCTTCATCTCCGATGGCGCCAAGAGCGACCTCGGTAACCTCGGCGATATCTATTCCCGCGATTCTATCGTCGCTGTCGCCGACCCCGGATATCCCGTTTATGTCGATTCTAACGTCATCGATGGCAGAGGCGGAACTCTCGCCGACCGCCATTGGAGCCGTTTCGTATATCTCCCCTGCTCGGAGGAGAATGGCTTTAAGCCCGTGCCCCCGACTGAGCATGCAGATATCATATTCCTCTGCTCTCCCGCCAACCCCACCGGCGTCGCTTTCTCTCGCGCCGAGCTGAAGGCCTGGGTCGAGTATGCTCTCGCCAATGACGCTGTCATCGTATATGACTCCGCATATTGCGCTTATATCACCGACCCCGACGTGCCCGCATCGATCTATCAGATTGAGGGTGCCCGCCAATGCGCCATCGAGATCCGCAGTTTCTCGAAAACTGCCGGCTTCACCGGTCTCCGCTGCGGTTACACCGTAGTGCCTCACACTCTCTTCGGCACCGACGAGGAGGGCAATAAGGTGTCGCTCCGCAAACTCTGGCTTCGCCGCCAAACCACCAAGTTCAACGGCGCAAGCTACATCATACAGCGCGGCGCTGAAGCCCTCTATTCCGACGAGGGTAAGAAGCAAGTGCGCGATAATGTCGAGTATTACCTCACCAATGCCCGCCTGATCCGCGAGTCGATGTCCAAAGCCGGGTTCACCGTCTATGGCGGCGATAATTCCCCATATATCTGGGTCAAGTCGCCCAATGGCGAACCATCCTGGGAGCTCTTCGACACCTGCCTCAAGCGCGTCAATATCTCGTGCACTCCCGGTGTCGGCTTCGGCGACGCCGGCGAGGGCTTCATCCGACTTACAGGTTTCAACACCTTCGAAAATACCAAGGAGGCGATGAGACGTTTCTTATCTTACTTCCAAAAGCAATGATTTAAACGGGGATGACGACCTTGTAGCGTCATCCCCGCAGTTTTTTCAATATTTTTCAATTACCTAACCCTAAAGAGTTTGTTATGTCAAATTTCAGATTCAAATGCGTTGAGGAGGCTGCTGCCCGTAAGGCGGTCAAAGTCGACCTCCCCGAGAACCGAGTAGATAACTATTATGCGGAGAAGGTTTTCAATCGACAGCGCATGTTCGAGTACCTCCCCAAGCAAACCTACGATGCTCTGGTCGATGCCATCGACAATCGCAAGCCTTTGAGTCGACAGCTCGCCGACAGCGTCGCTGAGGGTATGAAGCGCTGGGCGCTCGATAATGGCGCTCGTCACTACACCCACTGGTTCCAACCCCTCACCGGTGGTACGGCTGAAAAACATGACTCTTTCATCGAGCATAACGGCAAGGGTGGCGTCGTGGAGTGCTTCTCCGGTAAACTCCTCGTGCAGCAGGAACCTGACGCTTCTTCTTTCCCCAACGGCGGTATACGCAACACCTTCGAGGCTCGCGGCTATTCCGCTTGGGATATCTCTTCCCCTGCTTTCATCCTCGATAACACCCTCTGTATTCCCACGGTTTTCGTCTCTTATACCGGCGAAAGCCTCGACTATAAGACTCCGCTCCTCCGCTCGCTCAATAGCATCGACAAGGCCGCTACTCGCGTCGCAAAGTTCTTCAACCCCGAAGTCGCTCACGTCATCTGCAACCTCGGTTGGGAGCAGGAGTATTTCCTCGTCGATGAGGCCCTATATGCCGCTCGCCCCGACCTCGTGATGACCGGCCGAACACTCATGGGACATGAGTCGGCGAAGAACCAGCAGCTCGAGGACCACTATTTCGGTGCTATCCCCAGCCGCGTCGAGGCTTTCATGATCGACCTCGAAACGGAAGCACATCGCCTCGGCATCCCCGCCAAAACTTGCCATAATGAGGTGGCGCCCAACCAGTTCGAGATCGCCCCTATCTATGAGGAGGCTAACCTCGCTAATGACCATAACCTCCTCCTGATGTCGCTCATGGAGGAAGTCGCCAAGCGCCATAACTTCCGCGTGCTCCTCCACGAAAAACCCTTCGCCGGCATCAACGGTTCCGGTAAACACAACAACTGGAGCCTCGGCACCGACAACGGTATCCTCCTCTTCTCTCCCGGCAAGACCCAACACGACAATTTCCGCTTCGTTACCTTCGTGGCTAACGTCATGGCGGCTGTCTTCAAACATAACGCCCTCCTCAAGGCCTCGATCATCAACGCTACCAACGCCCACCGTCTCGGTGCCAACGAGGCGCCCCCGGCTATCATCTCTATGTTCCTCGGATCGGCTGTAAGCTCGATCCTCGACAAGGTGGAGAAGGTAGACTCTATCTCCAAGATCTCGATCGACGGCAAGGAGAAGATCACCCTCGATATCGCTCAGATCCCCGAGCTTACACTCGATAATACCGACCGCAACCGTACCAGTCCATTCGCCTTCACCGGCAACCGCTTCGAGTATCGTGCCGTCGGCTCTTCTGCCAACAATGCCTCGGCTCTTATCGCCCTCAACGCCGCCGTCGCTGCCCAACTCGATGACTTCGCCAACGTCGTCGAGGCGCGAGTAGCCAACGGTGAAGACCCCGAAGCAGCTATCCTCGCAGAGGTTAAGAAACTTCTCGCCGAGTCCAAGGCTATCCACTTCGATGGCAATGGCTATAGCGAGGAATGGAAGCAGGAGGCTGCTCGCCGCGGCCTCGATGTCGAAACATCCGCTCCGCTGATGTACGACTCTTACACTCGTCCCGACACCATCGAGATGTTTGAGAAGACCGGCGTTCTCTCTCGCAAGGAGATCGAAGCCCGCAATGAGGTGAAGTGGGAGATGTATACTAAGAAGATCCAGATCGAAAGCCGTGTCCTCGGCGATCTCGCCATCAACCATATAATCCCCGCGGCGGTAAGATACCAGTCTGTGCTCCTCGACAATGTCTTCAAGATCCAGCAACTCTTCAAAGGCTCGAAGGCTGACACCATCTCTTCGCAAGACTTGGTCAACATCGAGGCAATCAGCGACCATGTCCAGGCGATCAAGAGCGGTGTCGAGAACATGATCAACGCTCGCAAGCAGGCGAACCGCATCGAGTCTGAGCGTGAAAAGGCGATCGCATACCACGACAACATCTGTCCCTTCATGGACCAGATCCGCTACCACATCGACAAACTCGAACTGATGGTAGACAACGAAATCTGGCCCCTCCCCAAATACCGCGAACTCCTCTTCATCCGCTAAACCCCACCCCGGGTTAAGTCACCCGGGTTAAGCGGCGTCCTGAATTACCCATACAAATGGCGTGTATCGGCACCAAAAAACCGATACACGCCCTTTTTGTTGTTTTGGCGCCAAGATTGGTCGAATTGGTGTAATTCGACCCCGGCCCAACCACTCCTCGGAGAAAAATATTGGTCAATTTGGGTTATTTTAGGACTTTGATTGTCCATTTTATATTATTTCCGACCCTTATATAGTGCCTATATTTTGTTTTTTTTGTAACTTTGCAACCGTGATTGAGTTCCGATGACTCAGAATAATTATGGTTTGCTATATGAGTCTTGTAATGTTTGCACTCCATCACATCCAAATGCTTCTTTCAACTGATATATACAACCTGTTTATCGAACATATAATAATCACCCGTGTTAATGCCCTCCGCTGCATTAACGCATATAAAATTACTTAACCAAAACGCTTATGAACAAGTTCATTACAACCCTGCTGTGTCTCGCAGGCTCAGCAATCCTGTTCAACGCCAACGCCGTAGAACGCGAATACACCCAATTCACCGCGTTCCAAACCAGTGGCTCCGAAACAATCATCCCCGACGGCAAATACATCTTCGTAGCCCCAAATAGCTCGTCAAATTATTACTATATGAATCCGTTGGATAGTTACAATGGTGTAAGTGTATCTACGGCTTCAAATGGAAACATAACGGCAAATAGTGATTGCGAAGTGTATATTCACAGATCTGATGCAAATAAGTATATTCTTCAAGCAAGTAATGGGAAATATATAAACCCCGGTTCTGTAGAATTTAGTATCTCAACAGGTAATAGTAGCAGTACTTGGAATTTTGCATTTAATCCTTCTGGTTCAGATGCACAAATCAGCAACCCTTTAAATTTTAGTTGCAAACCTCTCGTAACAACTTTCCGCTTAAAATTCAGAAAAATTTCAAAAGATTTTACTCAAACACGTTGGACTACTTCAGACTATCCTTACCCCACCCTCTACACTGTGGTGCCCTCTTTCTCTGCTACTGCGAATATAGGTGGTACTCAGACTGAGATCGCTAATGACGGTGTCCTCAATGCTTTGGTGACTAATGTCACTTCAGGCAGCAAGGTGACCTTCAATACCGATGGCGCTTCTACTCTTAAGTATTCTGTAAATGGCGGTGCTGAGATAATTCCCTCTTCCGCATCTTTCGATGTGAATATCGATTCCGCTATCGGCTCTACTACCGTCACAGTGACAGCTACTGACGCCAACGGCACTGCTTATACCAACACCGTTACCATCAACGTTGGTGAAGCTCCCGTTATCCCGCAGAATGATGAGGCTGTCTCCCAAGGCTCTGAAGAGAATACCTGGAGCGCTGACGTTACTGAAAGCGATGCCACCGGAGTTTCCCTCACAAGCTATGCTATCGACGGCTCTTCTACTGTAGCTTCCAAGCCCAACGGCGTTCTTACCATCTCTGATTTCTCCCTTAAGAATGCCCGCTATATCGTGCAGGCTTCCAATAACTTCCTCACAAACCAATCCTTGGAGTTCAATTTCATCTCTACCATCAACAATAAGTTGTCCGCTCTCTTCGGTGACGACGCCGCCCCCTACCAGGCATACATTGTCTTCACCAACAATAGCGACAGAGTCACTGAAGGTTATCCCCAGTCTATCGATATCCCTATGACTCCCAACAGTGACTACACCGAGTGGACTTGCGACTTCGACAACATCCTCGGCTATTCCGCTCAGGAGCTCTTCTCCTATATCCCCTGGATTGCCACCGAGTTTAAAATCGAACTCAAGATCGTGCCCCGCGATAGCAATACCCCGATGATCCTCTCAGGTAAGGGTATGACCGTTGCCGAAATGCCCGGCCGAAACCGCGAAGCTGCTGCCCGAATCACTGCTCAAGACTCTACTCCCTACTCGTTCGTCGTCGACGGCGGTGAACCACTGATCTACAACGCAGGCCTCTCTGCCGATGAATCTACTTACAATATGATCGCCGGCTCTGCCAAGTTCGAACCATTCATTGCCAACTCGATCAACCTCTCCGCTTCAAGCAATATCGAGACCGGTATCACCGACATCAATCCCGATGCCAATGAAGCCGAGTATTACAACCTCCAAGGCATCCGCGTAGACAACCCCGAAAACGGCATCTACATCCGCCGCCAAGGAAACAAAACCACCAAGGTAATCCTTTAAAAAAGCGCCCGGGATCGGCTCCGGCGCCCCGGGTTGACAAAATAAAAGAGAGCAAAGTGCCAAAAACACTTTGCTCTCTTTATTTTTCACACTCCACCCCGATCCTCTTTCACCCCACACTCTCTTTATTTGTAAAAAAACACCCCATATCCTACACTATCTCGTATATTTTCACTATTTTTGCAATGCAAAAATTTTTTAAAAAATGAATATCCGCAATATCACTCCCCAAGTACTTTACGTCGGCGTAAACGACCGCGTTACTTCCCTCTTCGAAGGCCTTTGGCCTCTCCGCTACGGTGTCAGCTATAACTCTTACATCGTAGCCGGCTCCGAATCCCTCGCCCTCATCGACACCGTTCGTATCGATAACGTCCGCGAGTTCCTCAACAACGTCCAAGAATTTGCCGCCGACCGAAATATCGACTACCTCGTCATCAACCACATGGAACCCGACCACTCCGGTTCTATCCCCGAAGTCGTCAGAGCATACCCCGACATCAAAATCGTCGGCAACGCCCAGACCATCTCCATGATCCGCGATTTCTACCATATCGACGACCCCGACCGTTTCCTCGAAGTCAAAGAGGGTAGCACCATCTCTCTCGGCGACCGTACCCTCAATTTCTTCCTCACTCCCATGGTACACTGGCCCGAAACCATGATGACATACGTCGAGGAGGAGAAGATCCTCTTCTCCGGCGACGCCTTCGGCACTTTCGGCGCACTCAACGGCGGCGTCATCGACACCGAACTGACCCTCGACTACTTCTTCGACGAGATGTATCGCTATTACTCCAACATCGTCGGCAAATATGGCAAGTCCGTGCAGAGAGCACTCGCCAAACTGCAAGGCCTCCCCATAGACTACATTTGCTCGACCCATGGTCCCGTGTGGCATGAGCAGATCGAGAAGGTCATCGCCATCACCGACGACCTCGCCAACTGGCGCTCCCAACCCGGCGTCACCATCATCTACGGCTCAATGTATGGCAACACCGCCGAGATCGCTGAAACAATAGCATGCCAACTCGCCGCCAACGGCATCAAAAACATCCGCATACACAATGCTGCCACCTCCTCTATGAGCGACATGATCTCCGACGCCTTCCGCTACCAAGGGCTCATCGTCGGCAGCGCCACATACTCCATGCGCCTGTTCCCCGCCGTTGAGGCATTCCTCAACGCCATGGAAACCCGCGAAATCAAAGACAAAGTCTTCGCCACATTCGGCAGCTACACCTGGGCTAAAGGTGTCAACGACAACGAATTCAACAAATTCGCCGAACGCCTGAAACTCCCCATCGCCGCCTCGATCAACATCTCCCGCTCCCTAACCCCCGCCACCACCACCCAAGCCCAAGCCCTCGCCAACCAACTACTCCCACTCCTAACCCAATAAGCCCAATAAAAAATTCCTATTCTCTTGGAGAATAAAAAATTATTACCTAACTTAGCATTCCCATGAGGTTCATAAGGCCCATAAGCCCTATCAGCCCCATAAGCCCAAATAAGAAAAAATTAAGTCGAACTATATATAAAAATCCTCCTCGTTTATGTGTGAGCCATTCCTCCCTCGTAAAGGCAATTACCGTGACCCCGGCTAACGCCTCCGGCCAAACCCCCGGCTAACGCCCCGACCCATCCCCAGGCGCGGATTGACCCCGTAAGCGAGCTTCCCCTCGCCCCGCCACCACCCATCCCCAAAAGCCTACCCCGGCTCCACCTCAATTGAAACGATCCGAAATATGAGTACCAAATTCTTTAATAATACCGACAATAATACACTCTTTGAAAAGCTCAAAGGGATAGCCCAAGAGATGCAATCTTTTGAAAGATTCCTCGCTGTAGTAGGATTCTTCCGTTCTTCAGGCTATTTCAAACTCCGAAAAGAACTCGGAGATATTTCAGACATACGTATACTTATCGGTATCAATATAGATGACATCTTCAAAAAGCACAACCTCGCATACGAGATGTTTGAGTCTGCTGAAAAAGCTAAAGAAATATATGACGAAGACTTCAAAAGGGATATTTGTGAAGCCGGCTATGAAAGGGAGATAGAAGAGGGTATTCTGCAGATGTGCCAAGATTTGGCTGACGATAGGCTTCAATTAAGAATTCATCCTACCAAGAATCTACACGCTAAGTTCTATCTCTGCTTGCCGGAAAATCATACCCCAAACTCAGATGGCTGGGTGATTATGGGATCATCCAATATCTCTGAGTCCGGACTCGGTATATCTCGAGCGCCAAGGTATGAGCTTAATGTTGCGATGCGTGATTACGACGATGTTCACTATTGTCATGAAGAGTTTGAAACATTATGGAACGAGTCCATTCCTCTGACTGCTGAAGATATTCAAAAATCTACACAAAAAACATATCTCGGCTACCAACCGACACCATACGAGATATACATAAAAGTGCTAATTGAAGTCTTTGGCGATCAGGTAGAGGATGATTTCAATATTCAACTTCCCGATGGAGTAAAGGATCTGAAATATCAGAAAGATGCAGTGATACAAGGCTATCAAATGCTTATGCAGCATAATGGATTGTTCCTTTCTGATGTTGTGGGTCTTGGCAAGACTATGATCGCCACAATGATAGCAAAACGTTTCATTGAGGCTAACGGTAGGAATACGAAGATCCTTGTGGTTTATCCACCTGCTTTGGAAGATAACTGGAAAAGAACCTTCACACTATTCGGCATAAAGAAAAAAGCACAATTTGTTACCAATGGTTCTTTGTCGAAAGTTCTTGAAGGGCGTGATCAGTGTTTCGACAAAGAAGAATTTGACCTCGTTATCGTCGATGAGGCTCATGGCTTCCGCTCCGATGGATCTAATCGTTATGACGAATTGCAAAAGATTTGCAAATCGCCATGTCTCAACCCCGGCCTATTAAAGTCGTATCGCAAAAAGGTAATGCTCCTCTCTGCGACCCCTCTTAACAACCGCCCTGAAGATCTACTCAACCAGCTGTTGCTGTTCCAAGACAGCCAGCGTTGCACCATTGACGGAATAACAAATTTGAAGCAATTCTTCGTGCCGCTTATTGTGCAATATAAGAAGCTTATGCGTGAACGTGATACACGAAATGTTACCGATGATGTCGATAGAATATATGCTCAGATTCGAGATAAAGTAATCGACAAGGTAACAATTCGCCGTACACGAACCAATATTACAAACGACCCCGACTATAAGCGTGATTTGGAACACCAAGGCGTTATCTTCCCCAATATTTTGCCTCCGGAGGAACTAACTTATTCGTTGAATGAATCGCTAACGGAAAGTTTTATTGGAACGCTAAGAGCATTAACAGATGAAAGTGCAAGCGAGCATATAACGTACGCTCGTTACCGTGCTGTTGAATTTCTAAAGCCGGAATTTAGGGAAAAATATAAGCATGCAACTCAAATCGGTCAGAGTTTGGCAAGCATTTACCGTACGCACATGGTAAAGCGACTTGAAAGCAGCTTCTTTGCTTTCAAAAAATCGCTTCGCACGTTGCGTCGCATTACGGAAGATATGATAAAAATGTTTGATGAAGACAAGGTTATTATAGCTCCGGAACTGAATATTAAAGATTTACAATCTAAGGGGATGGATTTGGATGAGATAATGGAATACATTATCAATAAAGGATATGCCAAAGAAGATTTCCTTTATTCCAAAGAAGACTTTGATCCCAAATTCTACGATATGCTCAAAAACGATTTCGACGTTTTGACCTCTTTGTGTGCAGAATGGGATGATATAAATGAAGATCCGAAACTCGACAAGTTCAGCGAAAATCTTGATCGCTTTATTTCTTCAGACATCAACCCGGAAAACAAGCTCGTGATTTTCTCAGAAAGTGTGGATACAGTCAACTATCTTTATGAATTCCTCACAAAGAAACAGCATCGTACCGACGTGATTCGTGTTGCTGCATTAAATCGTAGTAAAGTGTTTGACACAATTAAAACGAACTTTGATGCAAATGTGCCGAAAAATAAGCAGAAAGATGACTACAATATAATCATTACATCAGACGTACTTGCTGAAGGTGTAAACCTTCACAGATCAAACGTGATTGTTAATTATGATTCGCCTTGGAACGCATCTCGACTGATGCAACGCATAGGACGTGTAAATCGTATCGGCTCTGTAGCTGACAATATTCACAACTTTATGTTCTATCCATCACCACAAGGCGATGCACAAATTCAGCTTTACAAGAACGCTCTTATTAAATTGCAGGGATTCCATTCTGCCTACGGCGAAGATGCTCAAATCTATTCACGCGAGGAAATCGTGAAGGAGTTTAAACTTTTCGACTCCAATGTGCGGGATATCGTGGACAAAAAAATTGCTTTGCTTCGAGAGCTTCGCAATCTCTACATTACAGATCGAGATTTATATCATAAAATTAAAAATCTGCCACTAAAGAGCCGTGTCATTCGAGACAAATCAATACGCAGTGGCAAAACTATTACGTTCATATCGACGAGAATTAAGACGGAGTTTTACCTTGTGACTCCATCTACTAATCCAGTCCCTATTGACTTTTTGAGTGCAGTTGATATCTTGAAAGCCAAGAAGGAAGAAAAGCCTCTGCCCATAGAAAAAGCCGTTCATCATTATGATCAGGTAAATAGGGCAGTAATGCAATTCCAAAATGAATTGACATCTCAAACAGACAATGGTTCGATTAAATCATTAAAACAGGATCCTACGGCTAATAATGCGTTAACGTTTCTCCGTAGAATTAAGCAGAACTGTGAAGATTCGGAACTGAAAAAGAATTGTGACATTCTGACTAAATACATAAATGAAGGCACTTATTCCAAATTGCCTAAAACCCTAAAAACCATTGCTAAAGAGTACAATGGTAATACACTTAAGATAAAGCAATCATCGTATATTCTGCAACAACAAATCGGTGAACTTGTTAAAGAATATCACAAAGACGCAAACATAGACTCTCAGGATATGGCAATAGGAACGCCTTCAATTATAATTTCAGAGACATTCATTTGAGAAAAAATACCATAATTGAGATAATTTTCTAAGAAAGTGAACACTCGTGTTCAAAATTAAAAAACAAAGCAGATTATGGCAAAAATATATAATAAAGAACAATTAAGATCGATCTTCCAATCGAAATTTGACCCTGATGTCTGGAAGGATTTCTTGAAAAAATTTTTTCAAGAAGTAGAAATTCGTATTATTCCGGAACGGATAACAGATTTAGATGACAGTGAAGTTGGTTTATACCTTGGGAAACTAAACACTATAGATGGTTTTAGTATTGGCCTTTTTCAATATCAAATTAACCAAGGATCAGTTGCTAATAAGCGAGTTGGTCTACGTAATTTAGTTAGATCATTTGTAAACGCCAAATCCGGTATCTTTGATGCCGCTTTGGTCGTGTTTGATAGTGAAGATCATTGGAGGCTTTCATTTATATGTGATATAGATGATAAGGCAACTGCTCCAAAACGTTATACATTTGTATTTGGTGAAGAAAAGGGTTGCTATAATACACCTGTAATACGTTTTATTGAATTACAACATAAAGGAATCTCTTTTAAAAATATTAAAGAGACATTTTCTGTTGAAGCTTTGTCAAAAGATTTCTATAATAAACTATATAACTGGTATTTATGGGCGTTATCAAAGGATGTTAAAGTAACGTTTCCCAATAATCCGAATATAGAAGATGATGATCGTGAGAATATTAACGTAAAAATGATACGTATGATTACTCGTCTTCTTTTCGTTTGGTTTATAAAACAAAAAGGTTTGGTGCCGGAATGCTTCTTTGATTCAGAATGGCTAAAGACAATTCTTGTTGATTTTGATGAAAAATCAACCGAAAATGGGAACTTTTATAATGCTATCTTACAAAATCTCTTCTTCGCTACTCTTAACTGCGCTATTGTTGACGATGAAGGGAATACGCGTCGTTTTGCTGCTTCCAAATCAGGACGTGATACACGCAATCTTTATCGTTATAAAGAAATGTTCAAACTTCAAGAAAATGAAGTAATAAAACTTTTTGCAAAAATACCATTCTTAAATGGTGGCCTTTTTGAATGTCTCGACAAGCCTAAGGATTTATACATCGAACAAGAAAACGATTTATTATTTGATGGCTTTAGCCGTAATGCCACTAAATCAGCTAACGGCAATTATAAGTATAGAGCATTTGTGCCCAATATACTATTTTTTAATGATGATGAGAGTCAGCCTGGTCTCATCACTCTATTTAAACAATACAATTTTACAATCGAGGAGAACTCTCCATCTGATGCTGTTATTTCGCTTGATCCGGAATTATTAGGTCGAGTGTTTGAAAATCTATTGGCAGCATATAATCCTGAAACTAAAGAATCTGCACGTAAATCAACTGGGTCGTTTTATACACCTCGTCCCATTGTTGATTATATGGTAGATGAAGCTATAAAAAGTTATCTCCTAAGTAAAAATTTAGAATCAGTTACTGAAGAAAATTTAAAAAAACTATTTGCAGACAGGATAGTTCCAAGTGAATGGACAAAGAGTAATAAGAACAACATAATAAATGCACTTAAACGAGTAAAAATACTTGACCCTGCTTGCGGATCAGGGGCATTCCCGATGGGGTGTCTATTACGTATTGTTGATATAATAGAGCTTCTACATGGTTCTCAGCTTGATCGTTATAAACTTAAATTAGATATCATTGAAAATTGCGTATATGGCGTTGATATTCAACCAATAGCAATGCTTATATGCAAATTGCGCTTTTTTATTTCACTTATATGTGAACAAAGTGATATCGATTTCAATTCACCGGAGACAAACTTTGGCATTAATACTCTTCCGAATCTTGAAACCAAGTTCGTTGCAGCTAATACTCTAATAAGTGCTAATGTGCGCAATTATGAAGAAGATTGGACTACAGACGAACAATTAGAATCAATGAAGGAGAAGTTGCTCGGCATTCGTCATGACCATTTTATCGCCAAAGGTCGCGCAGCTAAAAAGCGTAGTGAACGTCAGGATAAAATCGATAGACAAGATTTGTTGGATTATATCGTAAGAAAAACTGAGAAACCGGATTCTGAGAAAGTATCAATTCTTAATAAAGAATTGAAGGCTCTTTCTTGTGAATTGGAGAATTTTAAGAACGAAGTGTGGGTAGACAAAACACGACCTGTTGAGATGAACTTGTTTGGTGTAGTTGAAAATCCCACTTCGTTATTCCGAGAAGATATTAATAAGGGAAAGAGAGATTATTTGATAGATCGGATTAAGTTAGTTAAGGCTGAAATTGAAAAAGAACAAAAAAAAGGTAAAATATCTGGATTTGAAGCCGCTGTCAAACAATTAACTGAATGGAATCCTTACGATCAAAATTCGGTATCTCCTTTCTTTGATTCAGAATGGATGTTTTGCCTTAAAGAGAAGTTCGATATTGTAATTGGCAATCCTCCTTATATATGTACTAAAGATATAAAGGCGGAAGATAAAGCCAAGTATGAAAAGGAGTTTAATTTCTCTGATGATACGTATAACCTTTTTACATTCAAAGGTTTAGATTTGTGTAGGAATGGAGGGATACTGTCATTTATTACGCCTAAAACGTTCTGGACTATTCAAACAAAACGAAATATGAGGGATTTGTTGTTGAAAAATACTATTCAGTATATTTTTGATACAGCTAATCCTTTTGAAGCAGCAATGGTTGATACTTGTATTACACAGACAATTAAAAAAACAGTGGATGAAAATCATGATGTTCTATTCTATGATGGAACTGTTGATTTATCACATCCTATTGTTTTATCACCCATAAAGCAAAGTATTTTCATTAATGCACAAAATGCTGTGATATTCAAGCCTATTCCGTTAAATTTACGTATTTACGAGCTATATGGGAAGAAGGTGAAAGATCTATACGATAAATGGTGGAGCAAAATAGAAACATCAAAAAAAATTTCTCTAAACCATGGGGAATTAGAAGAATATAGATCAAGCTTAAAACCTGGTGACATCACCTTATTAGGCTGTCTTACTGAGGGTGGACAAGGTCTTGCAACGGCGAATAATGGTAAATACGTAGCTGTAAGAAGTTCTACGAAATGGGCTAAAAATATAGTAAAATCAAGACCACAAAAGCTGGCTGAAGCTATTCGAAAGAATAAATTTAAGGTAGATGGAATGGAGGCTTATGCAAACGCAAGGGATTTTCTAGACTCTATGTCTGAAAATGAAATAGCTATCCTTTTCGATACTCTTAAAGAAAAGTATGGTCGTGATATCTTTGGAAAGGGCTATATCTATAAAATAATAGATGATAGTGAATTAGCAAACGTAGAAGACTTGAGTGATGACGAGAAAGTAAACGGCATTGATTCTTCAAAGAAAATTTACGTTCCTTACGATAAAGGTGACAAGGATGGCAATCGATGGTATTTAGAAACACCATTTGCTATTGCTTGGTCTAAAGAGAACGTCCAATTTTTGAAGACT